>CAYZTY010000006.1:0-42651 GCA_964481525.1 uncultured Pirellulales bacterium | reverse complement strand
TGCTGAGAAAGCCCTGGGGATTTTTGTTAGCAACGCCAAGCACGCAATAGAAGCAAGGGACCGTTTTTACGTGGCCATATCCGGTGGGCTTACCCCGAGGCGTTTCTTTGAGCTTGTCGGTGCGGCGCCTAACTCACGGGCTTTGCCTTGGCAGAAGATAGAGCTGTTCTGGGTTGACGAACGATGCGTGCCGCCTGATTCGTCCGCCAGTAATTACAAATTAGCTGCTGAGACCTTTTTGCCGAAGGTGACCATCCCGCCGGATAACGTTCATCGTATTCAGGCCGAGTCCAGCGACTGTAAGGCCGCCGCACGTTTGTATGAGGAAGAAATCCGAAGGGCTTTCAACATACGCCAGGGGCAGGTGCCGCAATTCGATTTGATTATTCTTGGAATGGGGCCCGACGGCCATACCGGCTCACTTTTTCGCGATTCTTATGCACCTTTTGACAAGGAAGATTTGGCCTGTGTGGTTTATTCGATGAGCGGTGATTACAATAGAATTACGATGACCCATCCTGTATTGCGGGGCGCATCTCACGTGGTTATTTTAGTTTCGGGCGCTGAAAAAGCGGCAATCCTGCGGGAAGTGCTCACTGCCGAGTGTGACGAAGTACGGTACCCCATTCATACTATTTGGCCAATCCTTGATAAAGTAACCTGGCTGGTTGACAGTAAGGCGGCAAGACTGTTGTGACCTTCTCGTCGGTTTCACAAATCTTGTATGCGGGGGACTTCCATAATTTGTTTTGTGCTATCTGAAAATCACTCTGGGATGACGAGCCTCATACCGGGTCGAATTTTGTCCGGGCTGCTGAGCAGCCGGCGATTAGCGACATATATCTTTTGCCAACCGCTTGCCGTGCCGTAATATATCTGGCTGATACCGGAAAGTGTTTCACCTTCCTCAACTGTGTGGATTCTCTGGTTCCTGGTCTTTTCGGGTATTTCGTGCTGAACTGTGGCTGATTCAGTTAGTTCTGCGGCTGTTTCTTTTGGTGTAATAGTTTTCTGGGGCTCAGTTATGACAATCAGGTTACCTGGTTCATCGACGGCCGGGCCTGGCTGGGAGTTTTCCGCGTCTGTCGGTTCCTCCGGTAATCCTAAGTCGGTTAGTCGTGGATGAGTGGATACCCACACAATAGCTGCAACTGTTAGCAACGAGCCGATAGCCATCCCGATTTTGACGTCTTTTCGCATCCGGCTGCACCATAGGCTGTCGGGTTTATCGCCTTATTTTATTGTTTTTGCTGCCTATTAACAATATGGGCGCTGCTATGGCAATGGAGGAATATGTACCCACTATAATGCCCAGCAGCATTGCGAAAGTAAAACCCCGCAGGCTTGTTCCGCCCCAGATATACATTATCAACACTACCACAAATGTTGTAAACGAAGTCAGCAGCGTTCGAGACAGGGTCTGATTGATACTGTTATTGATTATCTGAGGATTTATAGAAGCCAGTCTTCCCCGGTTCTCGCGGATACGGTCGAATACCACGATAGTATCGTTGAGTGAATATCCGATGATAGTCAGGAATGCAGCAATCATTTCAAGATTGATTTTAAATTCGCCGATAAGCAGTTTCTGCCCGATTACGGTTTGAGCGATATATGTACAGGCCACGACGACACCGAGTGTAATGCAGACATCGTGAACGAGCGCAACGATTGCCGCAATACCGTACTGGGCGGTGCCGAACCTTATCCAGATGTAGCCTACAATCACAAATAGCGATAGTATAATCGCGACAAGCGCCCTGGTTTTTGCCTGTTTGCCGACTGAGGGGTCTATTTGTGTTACCCGTGGTAGTGATGTCTGAAGCAAACCGGCGGCGATTACCCTGGCTTTTTCGTTCTCAACGAAGCGCGTCCATTCGTTCTGGCTTAATTCACGGAAGCCTGCTTCCGGCTCGATGCTGATATATGCGAAGCTGCTAAGCAATTTATCCGCCTCGGGTGTGCTGCAATCGAGATTGAGAATTTTGTAAGGATTTGGCGCAAGATGCTGCATATCAGGCTTGAATTGCAGGTCTTTTATCCGGCTGTCAATGTCCCCTGCAGTCGTCGGTCTGCCAAGGTTGCAGACGATTTTTATACCACCCAGAAAGTCACTTAATTCGGGATAAGAATCTATTGTCGTATCTGTTATTTTCTCCGTTGATACAACCTGAGGTTCGAGATTTTCGAGGATTTCCAATTGTCCTCTGAAAGCTCTTTGTATCGCGTCATTGACTACCTCCTGCACAATCGGTTCTGAAATAACAGCTGATTCATCACCGAAGGCTTTTTGCAGAACCTCTTTAGTAAGCGTTTTATTCACCTGGTTGGTCTCCACCGTGAAATTCCCTGTTCCCGGCCGGCTTCTGGCTTTCAGGCCCATAAGCGTTCCGCC
Organism: uncultured Pirellulales bacterium; assembly: GCA_964481525.1. Lineage (GTDB taxonomy): Bacteria > Planctomycetota > Phycisphaerae > Sedimentisphaerales > CAYZTY01 > CAYZTY01. The sequence continues at coordinate 40,256 of CAYZTY010000006.1, read as the reverse complement.
GCCAATGGTTTTTTCCGCTTTCTGGATTGCCGTGGTTATGGTCTCGACGGTATGTTTAGTCCCTTTGGGGAAGGTTATATCCACTATGGTTTTGTTGGTTTCGGTGGTGTTTATCTCATATTGTCTTCCGGTGGTCCCGATACTATAAACTCTGGCAGCGGAGATTCCTGAATTATTCAACTCTGTGCCGACGGTGTGGATTTTTTCTTCCACTTCGTTCCGGGTTAACTCAACACCTTCCTTTAGATTAATCTGAACGCTTGTTCCACCGGTAAACTCAATGTCGTATTTATTGTTTTTCGCGTCGTCTCTTAGATAAAACGTCAGCAGGCCGCCAGCGACGAGTATAACCGAAAACATGAAGAAAAAGGGCTTTGCCGCCATCCAATTGACTTTCGGATCGCGGATAAATCGTAACATCACCAGGTGGTCCTTTATAATTCTTTTGTTTAGGAGGATCTGAAAGATGACCCTCGTTACAAACAATGCCGTGAACATACTGGAGATGATGCCGAGCATCAGCGTAATAGCAAAGCCTTTTATTTCTTCGGAAGCAACTATGTAAAGTATCACGGCGGTCATAAACGTGGTAACATTGGCGTCGAGAATAGTTCTAAGGGCCCTCTGGTAGCCGTTCCTAATAGCGATACGAAGTGATGCGCCGCGTTGTTGTTCTTCTCGGATTCGCTCGAAGATGAGCACGTTGGCATCGACGCTCATACCGATAGTAAGTATGACTCCCGCTATGCCGGGCAGGGTAAATGTCGCCCGGCTCAGCGCCATTATTGCCAGGACAAACAGCAGATTCATAAACAGCGCTATATCTGCAATTGAGCCGGAGCCCACATAGTAAACCAGCATAAAGACAGCCACTACAATAAGTCCGATGATACCTGCCTTAACGCCACGGTCCCGGTTTTCGGCACCTATGGAAGGCCCAATAGTCTTGACTGATATGGGTGGTTCAATCAATCGTGCAGGCAGCGAGCCGGCATTAAGCTTGTTGACCATATCGTCTACTTCGATAGATGTGAAGTCACCGGTGATGACACCTCTTCTCGTAATGGCACTTTCCACCTTAGGTGCGGAAATCGCCTGTCCGTCGAGTAAGATGCACAGCGGTTTTCCAATGTTCTTTCTTGTTACGTTGAAGAAAAGGTTGCCGCCGCGTTCGTCGAACATAAAGCCGATTGCTCGTCGGCCCATTCTGTCGTTGTCGGGATGCGCCTTTTTTAACTTCCAGTCATTCTCAGGTGAGGTATGAAGCATCATCTCACCTTGCTTATTACTGGCAAGGACGTATCCCTTATCTCCAAAAGTTGCCTGGATCGCCCCTTCCGCTTTCAATCCGTCTGTGCTCTCAATTTCACACCATACATATTGATTGTCGGAGGCATATTTGGGGCCCTTTGTTCTTAACGTTTCGATATATAAACTGATTTCATCATTGCCTAACGAGTCGCCGCCGTACTGCGGCAAAACTCTAAACTCCAGGACTCCGGCACCCTTGAGCATCCTTCTTAAGTCCTGCGGGTCGTCCAGGCGACCTCTCTGGTCGCGATAGTCGGCAAAAACAGCGACTAAGTGTTCGATTTTTTCGGCGCGGTTAGGAAAATTCGACTTGAATTGGTTTATAAACTCGGCCCTCTGCCTTGATTTGGCCGGCATTTCCAGGACGTCCTTTAACTGCGCGATGCTCAGATTAATATCTTCCAGTGAGGCCAGTGCCTTTTTGTATTGTATATTCTTGCCCGTCTCCGGCGTAGTCAGCTCATCAACGACCACGGCCCATTCGGCATAAGTGTTCGCGTAATCCGTAAGCAAATCCAGTTTAGTCTCGTTGTCTCCGGCAAGCTCGTTGAGTATCTTTTCGCGTTCCTTTTCATCCGATTGCAGCCATTGCGCAACCTGAACCTTGACCCTGTCAACTTCAAGTCCGGCAGCCTCCATGGCTTCCCTTATGGAGGCAAGTTTCTCGTCAAGCTCGTCTCTTTTTTCCTGGCTGGTTTTACGCTGTTTATAAGCTTCGGCCAGCTCGTTCAGGATTCTCAGTCTTTCCTCTGAGCCTCGCGCGAACAACTCGAAATCTTTAGTTCTTTCCTCGTCGCTTTTGCCAAGTGAGCGAAGGATAGTAGCCAGGTTGATGTTCTCGGCCTGCAGCGCTGCCAGTGCCGCATCATACGCTTTGCGTTTCTGATGTGTCTGGGCGCTTGCAAGCGGGATTTGTATTTCAATCCGTGTATTGCCCTGCGGACGCCAAATAAGATTCTGCACATTGGCCGGGTCGATTCGTCTTCTCAAGACGCTTATCGTTCTCTCGGCCAAATCTCTCTTTTCTTCGTTGGTTAAGCCTTGAGTATCAATCTCGTAAATAAGACTTGTCCCACCCGCCAGGTCCAATCCCGGCTTAAGCGTCTTGGACGGTGGGTATAGTTCCAGGAGCGCAACTGCAACTAAAACAACAATCAAAATTACTTTCCACGATAGATTCTTTTCCATAATTGCTTCCCTGAATTTACCTTCTAAGCTGATTCAATCCGAAAACTTAAGAGTTAAAAGATTACTGACTTTGTTATTTTCTACTCATTGTTTTCTCTTGGTTGTCCATCCCGAGTTTTTCATTCTCAGTGCCTAATCCTTATCCTGCGATACGTTTCGGTTAATCGCATTGGGAACCACCCGAATTTTGGTGTTGTTCGATTCGTCGATTTTCAAAATAATCTCATCGTCCTTAACCTCAACAATGGTCCCGATAATCCCGCCAATTGTTCGAACCCTGTCGTTCTTCTTGAGCGACTGAATCATTTGCTTTTGCTGCTGTTGTTTTTTGCGAGGACCTCTGAACATCAGGAAGTAAATAAGAACGAAAAGCACAATCAACGGCAGAGACTGATAGAGGAAACTATTGGGCCTGGTTTGAGCGTTTGGGGCGGGTTGAGTCGTATTCGGCCCCGCCACAACTATGGTTTCTTTCTGGGCATCAACACGTTCAGCGGTAACAACCGAGGGCTCTTCAGATTCCCCTGCGGTCATTGTCTGGGCTAAAATCCATAAATTATTCATTAGGTTCTTTCCTTTGCTTGATTGGTTCTCTTTTTCTTAATTTACATGTCGATACTTATAACCGAAAACCGTTGCAAATCACACACAAAAATCTGAAATCTTCCTTCTCGCTGTTGTAGTGATTTTTCCCAGGTGTTGCCTTGCCCATTGCTCAAATTCGTTTCTCTCAATGGCTTCTCTTATCTGCGACATCAATCTTTGATAAAATCTCAGATTATGCACAGTTGTCAGAATGGGGCCGAGCATCTCACCAACATTGAAAAAATGTCTTAAAGCGCCTTTGCTAAAGTTTCGGCAGCAGTAGCAATCGCAATCGGCCTGAATTGGTTCGTCCTGGTCGATGTGGATTTTGTTTCTGAGCCGTACCGGGCCGGCATCGGTGAAGGCGTAGGCGTTTCGCCCATTTCGGCTTGGGAGTACGCAGTCGAACATATCAACTCCTGCCCTCACCGCCGCTATAACCTCGGCCGGTGTCCCGACGCCCATAAGGTACCTGGGCTTTTCCCTCGGCAGCAGTGGGGCGGTCTGTTCCACCGTATGCAGCATTTTCTCCGAGCCCTCACCCACACTCAGACCGCCGAGAGCATAGCCGTCGAAATCCAGCTTAATCAGCTCCTCTGCACATTGCCGCCGCAGTTTCAGGTCTATCGCACCCTGTACAATGCCGAATAAAAATTGCTTATCGACTTTATGAGTTTCCTTGCAGATTTTGGCCCAGCGGATAGTTCGCTCGACCGCCTTTTCCACTCGAGCAGACTCACAGGGGAAAGGTACACATTCGTCGAAGCACATAATAATATCGCCGCCAAGGCGATTCTGAATTTTGATTGCCCGCTCGGCATCGAGAAATATTTTTTCGCCGTCTATATGGCTGGTAAATTCAACGCCATTGTCGTTTATTCGGCTAAGGCTGTTCAATGAAAAGATTTGATAGCCGCCGCTATCGGTTAGTATGGGCCCTGGCCAGCTCATCAGTTTGTGCACCCCACCGAGCCTTTCAACGACTTCCACGCCCGGCCGAAGCATTAAGTGGTATGTATTAGCCAAGACCACCGACGTTTCCGTTTCAGTCAGTAGTGCCGGTGTGATGCCTTTTACCGCACCGCTTGTGCCGACCGGCATAAATACCGGCGTTTGAATATCGCCGTGGACTGTGTTCATCACGCCCCGGCGTGCTGAACAATTCGAATCTTCACTTACAATTTCGAAACTTTGCATGTTTTCGATGCTAATAGACCTTTGAAATGTATGAATTCGGGTAATAATGACCAAGGATTTGATACGCAGTTTTCCCCTGCCTTGCCATGCCCTGAGCCCCGGACTGGCATAGGCCCACGCCATGCCCCCAACCCCTGCCTGCCAAGAAGCTGAATTTGCCCTTTTGCGCCAGGATTTTGCAGGCCGTGCTCTTGAATTTCCTGCCGCTCGGGTCGAGGGTTAGCCGCAGGTCTTCAGCCAGAAGGTAGCCGCTTTTTCCATTTTCGCCTGTAATTTTCACTGAGGTTATCCGCGAAAAGTCCTCATATTTGCTTTCTTTAGATGGTTGTATAGCCTTTATCCGGCCAAGTTTTCCAAGTTTAGGATATCCTTCCGCCAGGCGGTTCGTAACGTAGTCGCTGTCAAAATAAACCGTTGGCCAGAACAGAGTACTGGTCCTGGCTACGTTTCTACAATACGGACAAGTTACACCAACCAGCGGTGCAAATGCTTTGCCAAAGACGTTTTTACTGTTTTCGGTATGTCCTCCGCAGGTCGAACTATAATAAGCCGGGAAAAGCCCCTGTTTACCGTCGGGCTGTGTGCATAACAGCACCTGGCCGTTTGTATTATTGACGGCGTCCCAGACCGGCCGGCATTCGGCCTTGACGCCGGCATAAACCTGACTGGCCTGTGTGCTCAGCACATCCCACGACCGTTCGCCGCCGTAATGCTTTTTCATATACAGGCAATAGGTTCGTGCGACAATGGCTTGGGCCTTCAGCGCCTCCGGCTCCCAGTAATACGGCATCTCACTACCCACGACGCCCGCCAGATATGCCTCGAGCGGCACGACATTGATGACCTGAAAGGTTGAATTGTTCTCGTCCGGCCCTTTGGAAGGGCTGGGCTCGTCGAGTAATAATTTCAAGTCTCCACGATAGTATCGTTCATTCAATTGGAACACGAACGGTTCATCGGGCAAAATAGTGATTTGCCTACTCTCGAAAGGCTTGTTAGCAATAATCATTGCCCCGCCGGCCGATGTTATTTTTATTGGCTGTCCGGGCTTTTCAAAATAAGCTTCTATCTTCTGCTCTGGTCCCGTGGCGACTGCAAAAGAGCTTGGAACGCTTATGGTGCAGGTCTTTATGCCCTTGACCAGCAGAACCCTTATCCGAAACTGCTGGGCGATTTTCATTTGTGGCGTCGGCTCAAACAGTTGCCGCTCTTTGCACCCCGGACCGATAGTTAATAATATCAGAATAACTGCCCAGCCTGCCGGGCTGCGGCGGGCTCTCGCCGCCGGCAAAGCCTTTGGTGAAGCTGGGTCATCTCTACAAGCGGATTTTCTCAAACCTGCTGTGGGGTTGGCAGTGACGTGCAACATCAATATCTCGATTTTCTTACAGAATGCTGTAGCCGGTTGGTCGGGCATTTTTCATTCGAGTTTGCGAAGCGAAAGGCTCAGCTCGCCAAGTTGCTGTTTTACCTCGTTCAGACTCGTTACGCCGAAGTTCTTGCAGCCCAGTAATTCCGCCTCCGTCTTATTAATTAAGTCGCCAATCGATGGCACATTTAGCCGTTGCAGACACTTTCTTGAACGGACGGAAAGCTCCAGGTCGTCCACTGATTTCTGCATAAGCTCCTGCCTGGTATTAACCGGCTCCAGGGTCGGTTCCTCGGAGTCAATGAATGCTTTATCTTCGATTGCCATCCCGAGCTGCAGATTCTTTGATGCAAGAATGGTCTTAATCTCGTTTAATGATGTCTCACCGAAATTTTTGTAAGCCAGCAGTTCTGCCTCGGTCGTATGCAGCAGGTCTCCGACTGTTGTGATACCCATTCTTCTCAGGCAATTTCGGCTTCTTACCGACAGCTCAAAATCGGATATTGGCGTTTCCAGAATCTTGGCTCGACGGTCAAGTCTTTTTTCTTTCTCCTCATCGTATACCATCGTCTTTGAGCTCTCGATGTCCTGCTTAAACAGTATCGCTCTCTGGTGATTCGGATGTGATTTTAGTATCGTATCAACGCATCGACTCGCCTTGTCATATTCGTTGAGGTCCTCGTAAAGCACAGCAAGGTTTATCAATGCACTTATGTACACGGGGCCGTGAGCCGTGATTTGCTTATAGTAATCAATTGCCGCCTGTTCGTCCCCTCGCAGGTCGCACGCATAAGCCAGATGGAAAAGCGCTTTCTGGTGTTCCGGTTCCAGTTCCACCGCCACCTGGTAATTATCGATTGCCTCCTGGTAAAGGCCCTGGGCCTCCTGAAGCCGGGCGAGCTGGTAGTGGTACTCGGCACTTACGTGCTCGAAGTTTGAGCAGGCCTGAAGCTGTTTTGCGGCCTCCTCGAATCTTGAGCCATAACGGAGTGTAGCTACTTTCTCCAGCATTATGCTCAGCTTTTCGGCTTGATGTTCGCGAGCTTTCTTAAGGTTTGCCATTGCCTCCTCGAAGTTGTCTTTTCGCCGTTGTGCATAGGCCAGGTATATAAACTTCTCTTTGCAGTCATCTGATTTTTGCAGTTTTTCTATGGCTGCGTCGTCATTACCCAGGATGAACAGCCCAATTCCGGTCGCCAGGCACGCATTGGCTGCGGTCTTGCCCAGGTTGCTTTCAAGTTGTTCCTCGAAAGATATTCGGTTCCGTTCGCTCGAGTGTACAATTATGGCGAGTTTTTTGATATCCTCGAGACAAGGCAGCTCGGTCCCGAAAAGGTCAATCTTTGCTTCCGTCTCCGATACCATAGTCTATGCCTCCTGTAATGTTTATTTTGGTTAAATAAATAGGCGATAAACCTTTACCTTAAATCGGCTAACCGCCGAATTATAAACTGATTACAAATGTTTGCAACATATTTTTACTATCTAACCCATATAGACCCAGTCGTTTTTTTGTGTCATTTTCCCTGGTTTCTGCAATAAAATGATACTGCTGTTCGTCATATTGTACGGAAGTGCTTCTGATGGATACTGCTGAGAACTTAAGAGAAATTATAGCCGGCTGTAAGAACCGGCGAGCAGAGGCTTTTTCTCGTCTGGTTGATATTTATTCCCGGCGGCTTTATGGTTATTTTTATCGGCTCACCGGCCAGGCCGAGATGAGCGAGGAGTTACTTAGCGAAATGTTCTTGAAATTGGTTGAAAAAATCGACTCCTACAAGGACGAGGCTTCGACTGAGCTCCGCCGAAAGTCATCTTTTGACAAATGGCTTTTCACAATAGCGACTAATGTTTTTCGCGATTATTTGAGAGGTCAACAGCGTGAAAGGAAGTTTCTGGCCTGGAAGAAGCAGCAGCTTTTAGATTCGCCGCCTCGCTCAAGTGCCGTGGATTATTCGACCGACAGCCTGCAGGTCAGCCTCAGGAAACTGGATGATGAGACCCGCGAGCTGTTGACCCTGCGATATTATTCGCAGTTGAGCTTCAAGCAAATCGCTCAAATGCAATCACAGCCGATTGGCACGGTTCTTTCAAAAGTGCATCGCGGCCTTAAGAAGCTGCGGGAGTTAATGGTTAAGCCGTCAATGGAAGAATAATTTTGGTACGCTGAATTATGAAAAATCAAAATGATGAAAATCTTGAGCAAATGCTGGAGAAGTTCCTTGGTGCCGAGGAGGCCCAAAAGGCGGCCCGGGAGATTGAGCAGGGCGAGAAGCTCTTTACGCTGCATCCTGCTCCTGAACCGGACGAATCGCTCATAGCGGGCATAAAGGCCCGCATTTCCGAGCGTCTGTCCAAACCCAGAGCACCCGTTTACGCGGCGAGTGCTTACAAAATCGCCGCAGTAGCCGCCACCATTCTTGTATGGAGCTGGGTTACGCTGCAGTTCTTTGAACCGAACCGACCTGAGCGGTTCGACCGTCCTGAACTCACCGCCGAAGGGCCCGGGGTAGAGAGGGTTGCAGTTGTCGAAAGGACTTCGGCTGAGTTCAGTCGAACGTCCCCCCGCAGAACCTGGAGCGGTTGGGATGAGACGGTTCAGGACGCTGAGTTTGCGAGTTTAGCCGAGGAAATCGACCAGCTTGAAGGCAGTATACTTGCTCTAAGGCTTGGTGAAGAGGATAGTGCCAATGGTGCAATCCTTGATGATATTGAGGTCGAAATGTTGGAAATTGATAATTTCTTTTGGAAAGGGTAAAGCAAATGAGAACGAGTTACTTAACAATTATGGTTTTAGCGGCCTTTGCAGTTATGTGGCCGGGTGTTACAGACGTTATGGCTGAAGAGACAGACCAGACTTCGACGAGTTCAGTCGAGTCAGCGGAAATCGGCCCAGGCCGTAGGCATAGGGCTGTGATGACAGAAGAGAGGATAGAGAGAATGCTGAATCGGCTTAAGCAAACAGACCCGGAAAAAGCCGAGGAACTGGAAAATCTTCGCGAAGAGGACACCGAAAAGTTCCAGGAACAGCTCAGAGAGTATTTCCGCTCGGAATTTGAAAGAAGAATGAGGCGTCAAGCACCCGAACAACCAGACACAAACCGGGGACCTCGCACACATCGGCAAATGAGGTCACCCAACGGTGGTGGCAAAGGACCTATCAGAGAACGAATGTGGAAAAAACACACCGATTTTATGAGCTGGCTGACGGAGAATTACCCCGACCAGGCCGAGCGACTGAAAAAACTACAGCAGGAAGATACGGAAGCTTATTTCAGACAACTTGCCTCTTCTATGAAGATGTATAAGCCTATAATGAAAGCATTGAAAAGGAATCCTGAATTCGCCGAGGTTCTTAAAGAAGATTTGCTTCTCAAAGAGCGGCGAAGTGAACTGCTGGCAGATATTAAGGCTGCTACTGATGAAGGCGAAAAAGAGCAGTTAACGAATCAACTTGAGGAAATAGTTGCCGAGAGGTTTGAGCTTATTATCAAGCGGAAGCAGGTGCAATATGAAGAATTGCTTAAGAAGCTCGAGCTTCTCAGCGAACAGGTCAAGCAGAGGAAAAACGAGGTTGACAGTCTAAAGAGTCAAAAGGCTGATAAAGTGAAGGAGCGTCTTGAAGAGTTGCTCGGCGGTACGGAAAAAGTTCATTGGGATTGAATGCCGGATTTATCTACCGACCGACCGCAGCCGTCGATTAGCCCAAAGGAGCGACTGCTGAGAGCTTAGAAGCATTCATCTACGACTGCGGTCGGCCAGGCGGTGTGGGATAAGCAAAGGTGAAATTTTTCTGCGGTTGCCTTTTACAATTTTGCACAAGGCCCGAAAATATCGCTTGTTTCACTTAACACAAACCTATAAGTCGCAGATGACAACTTTTCCTTTATGACTTCTTAATCTTTTCTTGACATTTTACGGCAATTCGGGTATACTAATAATCAACGAAATGAGTCATATATATAATTGGGGGATAAAAATGGAAATCGGGGGGAGCAAAACCAAGATACTCATAGCTGTGGAAGGTGCACGTGGGCCGCCGGCGTAATAGGTCGGCGGTTTTTTTATGGCAGGATTTGCTCCTTCATCCCTTACCTAATCACTCATACCATATTGTTTGCCTGAGCCAGTCATCGACAAATAGCGCAGCATCAGCCCAGTTGACCGTCCCATCTCGGTTCAAATCGCCCGGCTGTAGGCTCGTGGTTTTCTGCCAGTCACCTGCAATGTACGCCAGGTCCTGGAAACTACCTATACCATCATTTGTCAAATCCGCCAAAAGCCCCCAGTTGGCCGGGGGCTTACTTGCTTCGGCCGTGCCGCCATAAGCGCCCATATTGATACGAACGTTATTTGGCTCTTCAAATTCCTCGGCTACTGCGCAACCCGGATTACCCGCATCGATACAGCGACTTGTGCTTATATCTATAAGCCACTTGCTTTGATTCGGGTCCCACCTGCCGGCCTGAGACTGCAAATGATATTCGCCGCTGAACCAGATATCATCGTTCGCATCCTCCGGGGTGCTGTTATTGTCCCAATAGCCGTCAGTAACGAAGCAGGGGTCTGTTTCGATATTTCCGGGGCCCCAAAGCAGGCTGCTGTTCGCATCGAGACTTGCCTGTGACTGTCCGCCTTGAATATTGCAGTACGAGACCGTGAGATTTGAAAAGCTTGAGCCACTGCTGATTAGAAAGATTTCCTGCCCGTCAGCGGCTTGATTGTTCCATAGTATTGAGTTGCTAATCATAGGTTTCGTACTGCCCCGGCAATGCAATGCACCGCCGGCCTCGGTAGTACGGTTGCCGGTAATTGTGCAGTGGCTTAAATTTGGGCTACCTCCGTTACAAAGGACCGTGCCGCCATAATATTCAGCCTGATTGCCTGCAAGGATACAGTGGCTGATTGAAGGATTGCTGCTCAGCCAGCAAAATATGCCGCCGCCGTGGTCAGCGGAATTTCCTGTAATGATACATTCGCTGATTGTCGGGTTACACAATAGGCCGCAATATATCCCTGCACCTACATAGTCCGTCGAGTTGTTCGTGATAGTGCAGCCGCTGATATTCGGACTGCTTACGAAAAGGCAGAAAATGGCGCCTCGACCGACGTTGTTGCCTTCTATCCTGCAGTTGGTTATCGTTGGGCTCGAGCCGTCGCAGAAGATAGCGTTACCGGCCGGCGACATAAAGAAGACCACGGGCTCCTCCGGTCCGTAGCCGTTGGTTATAGTAATTCCCGCGAGGATGGAACTCGGGCCTTCTCCGGATGTGAAATTAAATCCGCGATGTGGCTGCTGTTCTGTGCCGTTACAGTCGATGATGCAGTTCTCCGGGCCGTTTGCGCTTTGAACTGTAATAGACTTACCCTTGAAATCAATGTCTCGGTTGCCAGGTCCGGTATACGTGCCGTCGGCAATTAATACTCTTCCTGAATCCCAGGACCTGTTGACGGCTTCTTGTATAGTTACGTGCTGGCCGGGCACGTTGATGTCGCCGGGCCCGTTTGTTGTGAAAACGTAGCATCCGCCGTCGTTTGTGTCAGTCGTCTCATTACCGGCAATATCGGCGGCGTTAATTGTGAAAAAATACTCTGTTTCGGGACTAACGCCCGTCAATTTTATGACGTGGCTCGTTGCCAGCGGGTTCCTTTTGACAAAGGCGTTTGGGTCCATACAACTCTGCCCATAGAGGACCTTTGTCCATGCAGGCTCATTTGTCTCGAAGCTGACTGTCGGTTCGGGTCCCGGTATATCGAGTTGAATATTGAAAATACTCGGTTCCTCGCAGTCAGTGATTGCCGTATCGATTGCCGTCGCGGCATCTCCGGTGCCGTCGTTTGCGTCTTCATACGTTGCGGTGATGATTTGTTCGTGCGATAACTGCAGTGTTCCGTCCTCGGTGTTTGGTTCCCCCGGAGTTGTTATGATTGACCCCAGAAAAATGCCTATACCGGGAATTGTTTGGTCCAGAACGACCGTCTCCAGGTCGCCGGCACTGGTTGTTACGGTTACCTCCTGGGTGCTGTTGCTGTCAAGGTCGCTGTCGGCCAAGTAGATGGACAGGAGCCCTAAGCAGGTGTAATACTCACGCTCAAGCTCTATTTGCCCTTCGGGCATTGTGCTGGCGAGTATCGCATTGAACAGATTGAGCCGCCCATTCGAGGCGCAAATTCCAGGTGCAATTGCATCGGCCGTTTGTCTAAGGATATCGTTCACATCATCAATGCTCAGTAAAGGATTGATTGATATTAGCATTGCACAGGCACCGGCGACATGGGGGCAGGCCATCGACGTTCCTGAGGCAGTTGTTTTATAATCGTCGTATGTTGTGCCCATTGATGTTCCCTGGGCTCTTAGTGACAAAATATCCACCCCCGGTGCAGCCAGGTCAATCCAGTCGCCGTAATTGGAAAAAGAAGCTCTGTCATCGTTGGAATCCGTTGCGGCCACGGAAATCATATTCGCGTAATTGGCCGGATAAAAGGGTACGTTAGTGTTATCATTGCCCGCTGCCGCCACCATTATAACTCCCTGACTGTAGGCATAGTTTATCGCCTCCTGTGCCGATTCGAGATAACCACCGCCTCCCCAGCTGTTCGAGATTACTTCTGCCCCGTTTTCAATGGCATAATAAAATGCTTCTATCGCGTCTAAGATACTTCCCAGCCCGCCTGCGCCAACGAATTTGAGCGACATTATCTTGGCATTCCAGCAGACGCCAGTAATGTCCAGCTCATTATTCCCTTTGGCGGCGATTATTCCAGAGCAGTGTGTGCCGTGCCCGTGGTCGTCCTTGGGGTCGGCGTCTTGGTTAATGAAGTCGTATCCATACACGTCATCCACGTATCCGTTTCCATCGTCGTCAATGTCCTCTATCCCGTTCAGTTCCGCCTCATTAACCCATATATTGCCCGCCAGGTCTCTATGGTTATAGTCAACTCCGGTATCGACGACCGCAACTATGGTCTCCGGACTGCCCGTGTATATATCCCAGGCCTCGGGAGTGTCGATGTCGCAGTCTTCAGTGCCGGGTGGATGCTTGTAGAGCCCGCACTCCGGATACATTTGTCCCGTATTGTTCAGCGCCCATTGTACGGGGTAATTGGGGTCATTCGGCTCGCGAAGTATTGAGACAATATAATTAAGTTCAGCGTATTCGACCTCCGGGTCATCGGCGTAAGTGGCCGCTATCTCTTCAAGTGACTCTCCAGGCTTAAGGTCCACTTTAATTCTATATATCCCGCTAAGCTCAGGCACCGGTGTATTCTTAGGTGCCCGTGTCATTCTTCTTAAAATCTGCTTTTCTGTCGTGCTCAGAAGCGTCTTGTCTTTTTCTGGAAGTGCTTTGATATGTTGTCTTTTCTTTTTGAAGTTTTTGAAAATGGCTTTGGCGCTCCTTAATCTGTATTTGCTGTTCAGCCTGTCCAGAGAGGCTGAGAGCTTCAGCTTAGCCGGCGGCAGGCCCTTCGACAGTTGCGTCTCAAGGACATCCGTGAGACTCGAATTAAACTTTACTATAATCTCGTTTGGAACGTACTTGGCTGCCTTTGTATGTGCTGATAGCTCAGGCGGGACCGAACCGGCGGCAGGAATGAATGTGTTACGGCTTGATATGCTTTCGATTGCGGGGTGATTGTATGAAACGGCCGGCTGTGCATCCGCAGTGATTGCCAAACAGACCAGAAAGGATATTAGTAATGCCGGCACGATGAGCTTAACCACTAAATCTCCTCCGTAATTCCGATGCAATTATACCACAATCGAAGTAAAATTCAAAGATTTTTCACTGTTTTTTCGTCTGTGCTTCAAGGGCTGCCTTTAGATTACACGGCCTCAATAGTCGAAGGTGGTTTTGTAGTTATGTTGTAAGTAACGCTTACGACGCCGGCTACGTTGCTGGTTATTTTCTCAGCCAGCCCGGCTAATGTCTCGAATGGCAGCTTTGTGGGTGTGCCTGTTTTGGCATCGGTGCTTTCCCAGCACCGTACCTCTATTTGCAGGCCGAAGTCTCGCTTGCCAGCCCTTATCCCTGTTACCCGGTCTTCATGCAGAATTGCCAGGTACTGGAATGCTCCCGTCTTCGAGAGCGCCTCTTCCACAATTGCCGTAGCCTCTCTTACGATTTGTACTCTTTCGGGCGTAACTTCGCCTATGACCCTTGCGGCCAGGGCCGGGCCCGGGAAGGGCGGCCGATTGTAGATATCGGCGGGCAGGCCTAAGGCTTTTCCGACGGCTCTTACGCCGCTCTTTCGTAGTTGCACTAAAGGCTCTATCACCCTGTAGCCGTACTGCTGCTGCGTATCAATCCCAAGTTGCTCGAGGATGTTGTGCTGTCTTTTAATCCCTGCAACGGTCTCTTCGACGTCCGTGTAGTTTGTGCCCTGGAGAAGATATTTTGCCCCGCTTTGCCTTACTATTTGACCGAAAACGTCCTTGTAGAAGGTTTGCGTGATGGCTTCTCTTTTTTCCTCCGGGTCGCTCAGGCCTTTCAGGGCCCCGAAGAACTGTTCTTTGGCGTCGATTATTTCCACTGGCACGCCCATTTTCCTGAAGACCGCCGCTATGGCCTGCGGCTCATTTTGCCTCATCAGGCCGTTGTCTATGAAATATGTTTTTAGTCTCTCTCCCAGTGCCTTAAAGCCCAGCATCGTGACTACGGATGAATCCACGCCGCCGGATAGTGCGTTCACGGCCGGCCCGTCAACTTCGGCGCGGAGCTCCTTTATTTGTTGCTCAATGAATTCTTCCGGTTTTAGGTCGGTGATTTTCAGCTCCTGTGATTCCATTTTGACAGCTCCTCTTATACGATGGGATTAATATTCAGGCTGACGGCCTTACGACAAGCGGCTACTATAATTTCTCCGGTCTGTCCCGGCAAGATAAAACTCAGCCTGCAGACTGGCAGGATGTATCTCGTTAGAGTATTGCATAAAGCGGCGTTTGTGGCTAAAATGAATCGTGTAATTTAGGCAAGCTCAGGGCAGGCAGCAGCGAATTGATTATTTCTATGCGATACGATTAAAGGGCGATAACATACTCCAGGGCCATATTGAGCATCTTTTGACTCGTCCCGTAGGTCGTCCACCAAAGAAGCCGGTTTTTGTGTATCATAGTTTTCGTTACAGGGCTGCCAGCTGGAGTATAGATCGCAGAGTGGTTTCTAAGATTGAATGGCATGCGGGAGAATTATTTCCAAGAATAGGTTTCATTGTTACAAATTTTCGTTGGAAACACAGCAACGTAGTGAAATTCTACAACAAGCGTGGAACAGCAGAACAATGGATTAAGGAAGGTAAATATTCCTTAAACTGGACACGGCTTTCGTGCCATGGTTTTGTTGATAATCAGGTTCGACTCCAACTATTTGCCTTGGCTTATAACCTCGGCAATTTCCTGAGACGTTTGGCTTTGCCAAAGAAGATAAGGGACTGGTCGCTTAGGACGCTCCAGGTGAAACTGATAAAAATCAGTGCAAGGTGATAAAGCACTCAAGATATGTTATCTTTCAAATGGCCGAGGTGATGGTATCAAAATCATTATTCCATGAGATACTTGAACGTATCCATCGATTGAAGCCTGTGCCCATTGGGTATGGTTAATGATAAGAATTGCTGAAAAACTTGGATTTATAAAGGTGCGAGCGGTCACGGTCTGTGCAAAAGCCGATATTGGAAGAAAGGTGAAGCACAAAAAATCATGTATTCCTGCCAATTTTCAATAAAACCACATCGAAAACGAAAATTCTTGATTATTCGAGGTTGAATTTGGTAAAATTATCGACATTGTATGGAGAAAAGTGTGCTTTTTGACCGTTTTAATGGGAAATCTCAGGGGAGACGTTTTTAATGGATAAATTAAACAGTTCTTTAAAATCTGGGATTAAAGTTGGTGGAATAGCATGTGCTTTTCTTGCCGTAAATCTTATATGTGGAGTTGTAGGTTCATTCCTCATCTATCATAAACTACTTGGTATAACTGAGATAAAACATTGGTATGAGGGCGAGGCATTTCATAATAATCTTCCTTTTGCTTTCTTGGGCACTTTTGTTGTATTTGGAATATCAGGTGCAAGTCTAAAATTTCATTTCTTAACAGACTCATCTGAAAATGACAATAGCTGGTTTTTCGCTCATGTTATTTCTATAGCCTTAATTTTCTTTATAACAGGGGGGGTATTCTTTTCCTTCGGAAATGAACCTATACAAGATACACCTATGCAGAGTATAGGGAGTCTTATTTTTTTTGGTGCAGCAATCGCATATTTTGTCCCATTTGGAGCAAAAAAAATATTAATCAACATCGATCCATTATTTGAAAAAGAAAAAATAGAAGTTCCTGATATGAGAGAATCAGGGGAGATGGATGCAGATTACACATCGTTTTTGGACAATTCTTTTGAGAAATGGAAATCAGGTGAATCCGAGTATGATAGAGATCTTCTGCAAAAAACAGCGAACAATTGGGGTAAGGAGCAGTTCCACAAAAAAGCATTAGATGCAATATCTATCATGAAGGCATTTTGGGAAGATGGTGTACCACTTGATGGCGAGTACTTGCTCAATTGGATTAAGGTTGAGACAGCTTCGGTTATAACCAATAAAAGGTTTTTTGCCGTTGATGAGATGGATGAGGTAAAACATTCGGTTGTGTTTGATGACGTTCAAGATTGGCAAGCAAAGGGTATAGTGAAATTCAGTTTAATATTCACTCTTAAATCAGGAAAGATTATTAAGATTCGCAATCTTAATAATCAGTGGCGTGATCAGTTAGAAAAGTTGTTGAGAGATGTCATAAATTCTACAGAATAGTGTTTCCCGTCAATTATAAATTTCATATAACAGCCGGCAAATTCGAGATTGACCTGCCCGCGGGCGCTGCGGAAACTGTTGGATGAGGTGGACTCGAGTCAGGAATGGGGAGGATTGAAGAAGGTACTTACGCCGGAAGGTCATTACCGCTGGCTGTGTAAGCACCACGCGGAGGAGTATAAGAAGTAAGTACGGAAGGCAGAGGGCAGATGACAGAGGACGGAAGGGGTATCAGGTTAGCAGGTAGAAGAATATAAGGAAAGCAAGATATCATATTGAGTGATTGCGAGAAGATTGAAAAGTGGGGGATGTTTGAGCTTTCGCTTAAAGGGCCGGCGGGCGGTAATCCGTTTGTGGACGTCCAAATCGCTGCCGAGTTTCGATCAGGCGATATGGTGGTTAGGCCTGAGGGTTTTTATGATGGCGATGGTATTTATAAGGTTCGTTTTATGCCTGAAGAAGAGGGGACGTGGCAGTATTCGACTGTAAGTAATGTTCCGGAACTGGCAGGCAGGAAGGGCAGCTTTATTTGCACTGCCCCGTCCGAAGGTAATCACGGGCCGGTGTACGTCGACAGAAACAATCCGCGTAAGCTCAGCTATGCCGACGGCACAATGCATCTATCCATCGGAACAACGTGTTACGCCTGGACTCATCAGGGCGACAAGATGGCAGAGCAGACCCTGAAGACCCTCGAAGCCTCTCCATTCAACAAATTGCGGATGTGTGTGTTTCCCAAATCATATCCCTATAATGAAAACGAGCCTGAGTATTATCCATACGAGGGCCGGCCGTTGAAAGACTGGGATTTCAAACGGCCCAACCCGGCATTCTGGCGTCACTTCGAAAACCGCATCCTGCTACTTGCGGATATGGGCATCGAGGCCGACGTTATAATATTCCATTCCTGTGACCGCTGGGGTTTTATGTATATGGGTGACGAAAATAACAAATTCTATCTGCGGTATCTTGTCGCTCGATTGTCGGCTTTTCGCAATGTATGGTGGTCGATGGCTAACGAATATGACCTTTTTGGAGGCTGGCACATGAAATGGTGGGATGAGTACATTTCGCTTGTCAGAAGCCACGACCCTTACGGTCATATGTGCGGCATCCATAACTGCCGAATCTGGTACGACCATAATAATCCGGTGATAAGCCATGTCTCTATTCAGAGTGACGATTTTTCCGTAATAGAGCAAAATTTTGAGATATACCCCGCAAAGCCTCACATCTTTGATGAGTGCCGATACGAAGGTAATATTGAATATACCTGGGGGCAGCTATCACCCGAAGAGATGACCCGCAATTTCTGGATGGGATTTATGGGTGGATGCTATGTCGGCCACGGTGAGACATATTTGCATCCCGAAGATTTGCTGTGGTGGTCTAAAGGCGGGCTGCTTCACGGCAAGAGCCCGACTCGTATTCGTTTCCTGAAGGAAATTCTCATCGCCTTGCCTTTCCAGGAAATGAGCCCTGATTTTTCACAAGTACCAAAGACTTTCATATTCGCAAAGCCCGGCGAGCATTACCTGGTTTACTTTGCTGAGGATGGCAAATTCGAGATAGACCTGCCTGCGGATGGCGTTTACGGACTTGAGGTTATCGATACATGGAATATGAAGAGAACGCCGCACGGCACCGTCAAAGGGGGCAAATTCGAATATGCCGGCAAAAAAGACCTTGCCCTGCGTTTGTCTGTTAGAAATTAATTTTAGCTGCGGCGGTTTCGCATTTGTTCCGATTTGGTGGCTTTTTCGAGGGTCTTTTTCTCCTGCCGAGTCAGGCTTTGGATACCCGATTCGTGGACCTTTTTCAGAATCCGGTCGACTTCCATTTCAAGAATCCGTTGGCGGGCAATATCACTTTCCCATCGGCCTGCGTGGTCTTTCTCTTTGAGTTTTTCAAGCCACGGTCTCCACATAACATAGATAGCCCCGGTTGCCATACCGGCAAGATGCGCCGCGTTGCCGCCGGCGTTGCCGCCCCGTGTTGCTATGGCAATCAGGTACATTACCGTCAGTATGATTGCCGCCGTTCTTATGGGCAGTGGAAAGATAATGAGTATAACCACGAACCGAGGGAAAAGTATCGCACAGGCCGCCAGCATTCCTAATACCGCGCCGGAAGCCCCCACCATTTTGGCACCGCCGAGAAATCCGACGCCGACCAGAAACAAATAAAACAGTCCGCCTGCCACCCCGCAGCCGAGATAGAACGTAATGAATTTTCTGCTGCCCCAGTTCCGCTCGAGTGTCGGGCCTAAAAAGAACACCCCTAACATATTGAGCGCTATGTGCCAAAATGAGGCGTGCAGGAACTGGTAGCTTACCAGCCGCCAAAGCTGCAGTGCCTTGAAAGATGAGGTGGCGTCTACCGTAAACCAGTCAGCCAGGAAAGTACCTAACGCCGGGCTCAATGCCATCAGCAGAAATACACCTATATTTATGATTAGCAGCCATTTTACCGCCGGCGTAACGGGGCTGAAGCCGAGCCGTATCGGCGGCGTGCCCCCCGATGAGCGGTAGTGCTCCTGTGTATAATCTCTCTCGTAAAGGCCCATAATCCGAAAATTCTCGAAAATTCTTCTAATATATAATACCATAATATCAGCACTTTGTGCAACGACTCAAAGGGAAAACTTAACAATGGGAAGATTTAACTACCTCAGTGAAACGCTTGAGCAGTTAAAAAGAGCGAATTTATACCGCAGCCTTCGGTCCATAGATTCGGCGCAGGGTTGCAGCGTTCGCATTGATGGGGCGGATAAAGTCATTTTTTGCAGCAATAATTATCTGGGTTTGGCCAATCATCCTGGGGTTATTCAGGCAGTTATCGAAGCTACCCGGCAGTACGGATATGGAGCAGCCGCCTCCCGTCTTATTAGCGGCACGATGAGGCCGCACACTGAGCTGGAGGAGCGCCTTGCAAATTTCCTCTGCAAGGAAACGGCACTGATTTTCCCGTCCGGCTGGATGGCCAATGAGGCCGTTATTCGAACCATCCCGCAGAAGGGCGATATCGTCCTGCTGGATAAGTCCGACCACGCCTCAATAATCGACGCGGCAAGGGGCAGCCAGGCCGAGTTCAGAACTTTTCGTCGCGACAGGATTGACAGGCTTGAGAAGTTTCTCTCTGATAAAAAGTACAAGCGTAAATTTATCATCACGGAGAGCATTTTTTCGATGGACGGCGACGCTGCGGACTTGAGGAAGCTTGTCGAGCTTAAAAATAAGTCCGGGGCGCTATTGATTGCCGATGAGGCGCACGCTTTCGGCTGCCTGGGCAAGAATGGCGCGGGATTAGCCGAGGAGCTGGGGCTGCTTGGGGAAATTGATATTATTGTCGTAACAATGAGTAAGGCGTTGGGCGCGACCGGCGGCGTTGTGGCCGGTGAGAAAAAAGTTATCGAATTTTTAATAAATAAGGCCCGTAGTTTCATATATACGACCGCGCCCTCACCGGTGAACTGCGCAGCGGCGCTGGCAGCACTTGAGATAATCAAGGCCGAGCCTCAGCGTAAAAGCCGACTCAAAGAAAATGCAGATTACCTCCGCAGCCGGTTTGAGAAGCTTGGCCTGAATACCGGCAAAAGCCGCAGCCATATCATCCCTGTTATCATTGGCGCTGCCGAAGATGCTTTGACGGTTGCAGAGCAATTATATCGCAGGGGTTTTTTCATTGTTGCTATCCGGCCGCCCACCGTACCGGCAGGGACGGCAAGACTGAGAATTTCAGTTCAGAGTGAGCACACAAGGCAGCAGCTTGAGGGCCTGTGTGATGCCTTTGCAGACTTAGTCGCCGGAGGTATTTTGCCTGTTTTAAGTTCCCGGACTTCCTGAACGGTTCAAAGAAATTTTGTCGGGCCCAGCCCTGAAAAAGGCCAGCATTAGAATCAGACCCAGCACCACCAGACCGATTCCCATAATTTGTGAAACGGTCAGACTGCCCAGCTCGAAGGGATTGTCATCTCGAAGAAATTCCAGAAGAAACCGGGTTATGCCGTAAAGCACAAACATTAACGCGAATGTGCAGCCCGGTTTGGGCACAAACTTACTGACTGCAGGCCCTTCGACTGCGCTCAGGACAGGTCTTTTCTCTGCTTTGATGCCCCATCGCCAGAAGAGGAAAAGAACAAGTGACAGCATCGCCGCGTTGCCTGAGGAGTATAGCTCTGTCGGGTGGACTTTCAAAGCTCGGTAAGCGCCACTTTTAACTTCATACTTTTGCTCGTCGCTGAGCAGCCTGTAGGGTTTTAATTGACCCTGCTCTGCCTCAATCCAGTCATCATTTGAGACGAGATAGCCGAAAAATTCGCTCGGTAGCTTCAGCCACGGCTCACTTCGATTCCTTGCCGGGTCCGGATAGACTTGGCTAAGGTAGGAGGGCGAATAGTAAGGAAAGCGAACGGCCCAGAGCATATCTGTCGGTTTGCCGAAACAGCAACCGTTCAGAAAGCAGCCGATTCTGCCGAACGCAAGCGCCAGCATCAGACCAATGGCCAGGATATCAAGGTAGCGCCGAACAGGCAGCTTGTGATAAAACAGGTATGCAATTATTACGGCTATAGAGAACATCACGCCACCCAGAAGCTCCAGCCCTCCGCGCCAAATGGCAAAGAAGTAATGCCAATCGCCCTGAAATTCCGAGTAGTGATGCACGACATAAAACAGCCGTGCTCCGACTACGCCGGCTATCAGTGAATATAGCGCGGCATTGGTTATCATTTGGGGGTTGACAGTGATATCCCGGGACAGCGACCTGATTAAAAAGACCGCTACAAGAAAGCCGATGACCATCATCAGGCCGTAACTCTTAATTGTAAGGTGAACGAAAGGTATCTCGAAAAGCTCAGGATACATTTAATCTCACAAAAGCTTTTTTATCTTGTTATTTTCGTCCACGACGACCACTTTGGGTTTGAGCTTCTTTGCTTCCTGTGGTGTATAATAGCCGAAGTTAAGTATGATGATGGTATCGCCCTGGTTGAATAACCTCGCCGCTGCGCCAAGGACTTCTATTTTGCCGGAGCCGGCCTCGGCCGGTATGACGTATGTTTCGGCTCTGCTGCCGTTGGTAACGTCCGCCATTAGTACCACCTCGTAAGGTAAAATCCCCGCTGCCGTCATCAACTCGGAATCGACGGCCAGGCTGCCAGAATAGTGAAGTCTTGTCTCGGTTACAGTAGCGGCGTGAATTTTACTTTTCAGGGCTTTAACAAACATCTCTTTCGGGCGTCCAAATTAACGTATTTTTATCTTTTCGCACAGTGACATTGATAATTATACGTTATTATTTCCTCAAGTCCAACAATATGTTGTCTATCAGCCGAGCCTGGCCGATGTGAACGGCAAGAGCAACGAGTATTTTACCTTCGGCGTGCGCGATATCCTGTAGTGTCTCAGAATCGACGATACTGATGTAATCTATCTTTGCCGATGGCACTTTTTCTATCAGCCGCCGCATTTCGGTAATAAGGATTTGGCTATCCGGAACTCCCTCTCCAATCATTTTTTTGCATTTCTGCAGGGCTGTGTACAGGATTGCAGAGTCTTTCTTTTCGGCCTCTGTCAAATACTTGTTTCTGCTGCTGACCGCCAGACCGCTTTCCTCCCGCACCGTTGGGCACACAACGATTTCCAGCGGCATATTCAAATCGGCAACCGTGCGCTTAATTACAATTGCCTGCTGGGCGTCCTTCTGGCCGAAGAATGCAACGTCCGGCATAACGATATTAAACAGCTTGGCACAAACAGTGGTTACTCCACGAAAATGTTCCGGCCGGAACCGGCCACAAAGAGGCTCGGTAAGCTTCTCAACGTTAACCCAGGTCAGATTCTCCCGCGGATACATTTCCTGGACGGTTGGTGCGAAGATAACATCGACGCCGGTTTTCTCACATAACTCGGCGTCCGCCTTAAAATTGCGTGGATAATTTTCAAAATCCTCGCCCGGACCGAACTGGCTCGGATTGACAAATATGCTGACAACAATGAAGCCGGTCCGCTTAATTGCTGCCTTAATAAGGGACAAATGACCCGAATGCAGCGCGCCCATCGTGGGGACAAGACCTATTGTCTTTCCTTTACCGCGGGCGGACTTTACTAAAGCTCTTACAGACTTTATTGTTTCTGCAATTTCCATTTCTGCTTTTTATCTATTCAGGCCTGCCTTGAAACCTCTTTCCAAATCCTCGATTATATCCTCGACGTCCTCAAGCCCGACGGCAAGTCTGAAAAGGGTGTCGGTAATTCCCAGCTCGTAGCGCTGCTTTTTTGTATAGTCGTAGTAACTGATTAGGGCCGGATGTGTTATCAATGTTTCAGTACCGCCGAAACTCGGTCCAATATAGGTCAGTTTCAGCGCATCGAGGAATCGTTTTGCGGTATTAATGTTGCCCTTTATATCGAATGTAACCACTCCGCCGCCCCCGCTCATTTGTGCTTTTGCCACCTCATAATGCCGATGACTTTTCAGGAAGGGATAATATACCTTCTTGACGGCGGGATGGGCTTCGAGAAATTCGGCCACCCTCAGGCCGGATTCATTTTGTTTTTGCACCCGCAGGGGGAACGTTTTGAGCCCCCGCAACAGCAGATAACAGCAGTGCGGGTCAATTAGACCGCCCATTGATTTATGCAAATTCCGTATTTTTTCAATAAGTTCCTTTTTACCTAATACCGCACCTGCCATGATGTCATTATGGCCTCCCAGGTACTTGGTCGCGCTATGCAGGACGATATCCATCCCGAACTCTATGGGTCTCTGGTTTAAGGGGGTGCTGAATGTGCTGTCTATCAGTGTCATAACATTGTACCTGGTTGCTATTTTCTTGATTTTGACAAGGTCGAAGATATTCAGATAGGGATTAGTCGGTGATTCGGAAAATATGAAACGAGTGTTCTTTTTGATGGCTTTTTCGAGAATTTTGTAATTTCCAAACGGGACAATAGTGCACTCGATAGCGAATTGCTTCAGATATGACTTGCAGAATTCGAGCGTTTTTTTGTAGCTATCGTCGGTAATAACGATATGGTCGCCTGACTGGACCAAAGAAAGAATAGTTGTGGTTATTGCGCTCATTCCGGAAGAGAAAACAACACAGTCTTCGGCACCTTCGAGGTTGGCAAGGCGCGCCTCGGCTATCTTTGCGGTTGGATTGCCATACCTGCCGTATTCGAAATGTTCCTTGCCCTTTTTGGTGTAGTCTTCGATGGCCTTGCTGTTCTTGAATGTATATGTAGATGTTTGGATAATGGGAGTTGTAATTGAATCGGCATATTTTCTTCTCGGCTCGCCTGCGTGTATCGACCTGGTAGAGAGAGATTTACCGCTTTTTCCGGGTTTATTTTTTGAAGATGATTTGGACATTATCTATTTCTCCCTGAATAAAGAACGATTTAGCTTGTATTCTAAACGAGTAACAATACCGGGGGCCAAGTACCGACACCTTTCTACTTTACCTTTTACTTATACCGCAACGTAGCTTTTTATCTGGTTTGCTAAATCCTCAACGTTTTCCGCCAGAGACTCGATTTTGCAGGTCTGTTCACGGATTACGGGACAGGTGCTCCAGTTAACAAAAAGCTGCTCATAGTCAGAATCCAGGGCTTTGAGAAATTGCAGTTCGATTTTTTGTTCATAAGACCTGTTCCGTTTATGTATGCGTTCCAGACAACCTTCGGCCGAATCCCGCAGATATATCACTAAAACCGGTTTCGTAATGCTTCCGGCCAGGTGTCGGCTGAGACTCTGATACAGGGTCTGCTGGTTCTCACTGAGTAATCGCGCGGCGTAGATATTTTCCTTTTCAAAGATATAGTCACTTATAACAAGCTGGCCGGGTGATGAGGAACCTTTGTTTAGCTGCTCAATTCTGCTTGTCAGAAAGAACAATTGGGAATCGAGGGCCAGCTCCTTTCTGCCTGCATAAACCTCCGGCATAAACGGATTCGTATCGTAAGCCTCAAGCACCAGCTTGCAGCCAAGGGCCTTGGATAATTCCCTTGCCATTGTGGTCTTACCAACGCCGATTATTCCGGCCACGCAGATAAGCTGGGGGACATCCGCTCGCAGCGTAAAGTCCCTGCCGTTAAGCCGTTGGGCCAGCTCTTTAACTGTTCGGTTGAGAACGGGGTGTACTAAACGGCTATCCAGCTCACATAAGCCGTTTAGAACAAAGGAACGCAAGTGCATTTGCTGGTGTGGTACAGTCAGTTCAGGTGTATTTATGACCTCCCGGCCGAACAAAAGCAAATCAAGGTCGATAGTACGCGGCAACCATTTGCCGGACCGGTGTCGACCAAGAGAATTTTCTATCCTGACCAATTGTTGAAACAACTGCTTTGCGTTCAGAGCGGTATTTACTTCCGCTACTGTATTGAGGTAGAGCGGTTGCTGCATTCCCGCGAGGGGATTGGTTTCAATTATACTGCTGGTGCGAACTTTGCCGGTTTGCTCAATCTCGCGGAGCCGTTCAAGGGCACTGTTAATATGGGCATTCCGGGCGTCTATATTGCTGCCCAGACCTATATATGCTGTTGTACCTTTAGCCATTGACTTATCTTTGTAAAAGATTCTGCTTAAGCGGCCCGATGTATTGTCATAAACAGCTAAATCGTTGCATAGCTTCTTTTATATCTTCCGGACGGCCGAAGGCACTGAGCCGGAAATATCCTTCGCCGGACGGTCCGAAACCAGACCCCGGTGTACCGACTATGTGTGCCTTTTGCAACAGCCGGTCGAAGAAATCCCAGGAGCTGAATCCAGCCGGTGTTTTCAGCCAGATGTACGGGGCGTTTACGCCACCATATACCTCATAGCCCAGTTCTGTAAGCGAACGCCGGATTAGCGCTGCGTTTGTCATATAGATATCTATAATTTTTCCGGTTTGTTTCCTGCCTTCCTGCGTATATACGGCAGCAGCAGCGGCCTGCGAGATGAACGAGGCGCCGTTGAATTTTGTACTGTGCCTGCGATGCCATCTCGCTTTTACCTCGACCGTTGTTCCGTTGCTCGTATAAGCCTTGAGCTGACTCGGTACGACTGTAAAGGCACATCTTATGCCGGTAAAGCCGGCCGACTTTGAAAAGCTGCGAAATTCGACCGCAACTTCCTTTGCACCATCGATTTCATAAATCGAGTGTGGAATTTCGGCATCCGAAATAAATACCTCATAGGCCGCGTCAAAGAGGATTATGGCATTGTTCTGGCGTGCGAAATCGACCCAATTACTCAGCTGCTCTTTGGATGCTATCGCGCCGGTAGGGTTGTTAGGAAAGCAGAGGTATATAATGTCGACAGGCTCGCGGGGCAGTTCAGGGACGAAATCATTCTCGGCCGTGCAAGGTAGATATACAATGCCGGCATATTGACCATTCTTATCCGCTGAGCCGGTCCTGCCGGCCATAACATTGCTGTCCACATAGACCGGGTAGACCGGGTCGGGTATCGCAACAATATTATCAGTGCCGAATATTTCCTGGAAATTGCTGATATCGCATTTTGTACCATCACTTATAAAAACCTCGCCTGAGTCAAGGTCAACGCCGCGTTGCCGGTAGTCATTTTCGATTATGGCCTCAATAAGAAAATCGTAACCCTGTTCAGGCCCATAACCCCGGAACGTTTCGCGCCGGCCCATTTGGTCCACTGCCTTGTGCATCGCCTTGGTTATAGCAGATGGCAGAGGCTCGGTTACGTCGCCGATACCGAGACTGATTATTTTCGCCTTAGGGTTAGTATTCTTGAAAGTCTTTACCCGCCTGCCGACCTCCGGGAAAAGGTATCCTGCCTGAAGTTTCAAGAAATTCTCGTTAATCTTTGTCATTACACACCTTAAATCTACACCAAAAAGCTCAAAGTCTTTGTGAATCGCTAATTACTTGCTTAATTGTTTCTGCGATGGCGGCAGTTTTAACGGAGCCAAAGAAATAGGTTCCCATTTGCAGAATCATGTTTTTTCAAATCATAATCGACAGAACGCTGCCACAATCTTGCGGCCTGCCATTTTATTGCCCCTGACGGTCGACGTCAACAGCCTGCCTGATAGGATTCTCTTACCTTGGTTTTGATTAGCCTGCAAATATGGGATGTGCGCTATTAGCGTAGAGAAATGCCCCCCACCGTGCTGCTATTGTGGCAATGTCGCCTCTAATAGCCACAATTGTTCTGCGGGAATCGTCGCGACTTGCAGGTTGGCGAATATCACCTGGTATTCACCGGTGGCTAATCGCCAGCGCATTAATACTGCATTTGCCATTCCCGGCTCGATCTTATCTCCATGATAGGCCGGGTCTTTGGCTTTCTTAAGTAGTTCCTTATAGAAGTCGCACAGCCACCTTAGTTTCGCGGTTGTATAAACCAACTGCCGATGCCTTTGTTCTTTGGGAATTGCCTTTACAGCCCTTTTTGTTCTGTATACCATCCTGAATTCTCTCATAATGGACATCATTGATAGATTCTTTGGATATGTACCGACAAGCCGGCCAAAAGACCTTAAAGCATCGACTGCCACTTGCGTATTTCTTTGTGTACTCTCCTCTATGGATTCTTGTGTCCTGCTGGCCTTCATTATGTTTGACCAGTTGACACTTTGGCTTTTTTCGAGAGGCCGGCCCGGGCCGGCCTCTCTCTTGACAACGGCGACCAGCACTTCGGCGTCAATATTGTCAATCTCTTTGTGCCTGGTTACCCCACGTATAGACCTTAGCTCCTGCTGCTTGGGAGCTATCGGTTCTTTGGCTATGGTTCGGAGCTTGCTAATTTGCCTTTGTGGCTCGATTAAGCATATGTATTGTCCCACCTGGTTGACTAAGTTATTCCATTTTTCTTTGCCGGTTGGTTTACAGCATTTTATTTGATGTTTTCCTTGCATATATAACGCACGAGACAAATCCGCTCCGCACAGCAGGTTCAGCAGCAGAATAACCTCGCCGGTTATTACGACCGCTGCGATGAGTTTACCTACTCTAAGATTCATAATAGCTCTCATTGACACAGGGCCGCGCCGCCGGACCTCCAGGTTTTCAGGGATTTGCTGCTTAATTCGCTCTGCGAAGCCGGGCCGAACTTTACTGTGTATTCGGCCGAGTTGATTGAGCAATTTTATCAACCTATCATAGTCTCTCGGCTGAGAATTATTACTCTTCATATAATAGCTTCTCCTGGCAACCTAATTCCTTACGCAGTCTCTTGAGAGCTCGACTGAGCCGGCTTTTAAATGTTCCTTCTCGGACACCAGCCACAGCGGCAGCCTCAGTAATCGAAAGACACTGTATATAATGTAAAACCACCGCTTCTCTTAATTTTAGGGGCAGTCTTACGACTGCTTCTCTGAGCCGGTCAAATTCCTCGGCGAGATGACTCCCACCCTGGCCATTTTGGCTATGTACAGTTACACGGGCCTCACCGGCGTTGAACTCGATTCTTTTTTTATTTTTACGCCAGTACTCTCTGGAGGTGTTACGGGCGATACGATACAGCCAGGTATTTAACGCCTGGCCGTTCTTCAGACGATTGATATTTCGCCACGCCTTCACAAAGGTCCACTGGGTCAGCTCTTCACTTATCCACCAGCTATGTCCCAGGTGCCGCAAAAACGCGTAAATCCGTCTGTGGTATTTATCCACCAGTGCGCAGGCAGCGTGCTCGTCGCCGGCCTTTAAGCGGGCTACCAATAAATTAGCCGATTCTTCCAAGGCCTGTTCCTTTGCTGTCGCCAACGTTGCACCTTAAAGATGCGCCAAATGCCCTAACTGTTCCGTGATTTTTCTACTTTTTTTGAAAAAAGATACCTTTTAACTGTAGACTATTTGTCGTTTTATGGCAAAATGTATTTTCAGCAGCGCCCGTAGCTCAGTAGGATAGAGCGTCGGTTTCCTAAACCGAAGGTCGCAGGTTCGAATCCTGCCGGGCGTAGTGGTCTTTGCTGCTGGTAAAAAGGACAGGTAGTCTTGAGGTAACCCCAGTTGGCTTAAGTAGTTATCGGCCATTTTTCGGCGGGGCGGGTCAATACGGTTATCGGGTGAAATATATAGAGAAGTAAGGGATTTTGATGAAAAATGGGCAACTAATCTATGCGGTTTTTTTGATTGATAATAACAGGCTTTTCGCATAGACTTTTGTTGTAGGTGAGGATTGATACTGCTGAGTAGGAAAGAGTGAGGGACAACGAGTAAAAGGGAATTGGGTGTGTATTTGGTTATTTAATGAATCGTGATTCTCGCGATACCGAATAGAAATGAGTTAGGGCGGCGTAGCTCAGCTGGTTAGAGCATGGGATTCATAAGCCCAGGGTCGAAGGTTCGAATCCTTCCGCCGCTATTTATATCAACGATTAGGCTTGTAAGTTTGAAGGAAAACACCTCGGTTGGAATCATATACGGCACACTATAGTTTAACCTGCCGTTGGAATATCCAATATTTGATTATCTTGATAATTACCGAAATATTTACGCCGTGGGGTCTTAAATCACAATTTGGTTTTGAGGTTTTTATCGTTCTTTAGAGAATTTTCTATCCGAGGACGGTCTTCTATTGGTAAAAGTAATTGTTACTGGTCAGGCACTTTGGCTTTGAATTGTTTTCGATGTTGCAGGATGTTCTTCGGTGGACTTTTTTATTTCCATAATTGGTAAGGGAGGAGTGATTCCCGACCTCTCGGAAAATTTGGCTGTATCGTCCAAAAATTTTAACACCATTTGAATCTTACTTTTAATGCGGACTCTCCGGTAAATATTCCGCAAATGAGTCTTAACTGTGCCATGCCTTATCTTCAATTTTCTTGATATCTCACCATTTCTAAAGCCTTGGCAGACAAGTCTTGCTACCTGTAGTTCTCTGGGTGTCATATTGTAGTGTCTTTGAAGGTAGGACCAGTGCTTTTCACCAAACAGAGCAATGTGTGGGGCCTGGAAGACCGAGTCGCTAGCCCCTATTTCTTTGGCTTCCACGTGTGTTTGATGGTCCATTGTTAAACTCCTCCTCGTGATAGTTCTTCAAGTAAACGCTGTGTATCCGCATAATCCGCAGCAGATAGACTTCCAATTTTAGTATTTAACTCCAAAGCTTTCTTCAAGCTTTCTATGGCTTGGTCTTTTTGTCCGAGCTTGTTTAAGGCTTTTCCTAAGTGCAAATAGGAGGCTACAAGAGACGGCGTTCCGGCGTGATATAAGTTTATACATTGCCTGAAATCCTGAACCGCTTTGTAAAACTCGCCGAGCTTGTAATATGCAACGCCGCGAGTGTCGATAAGGTCAACGTAGTTCGGAGCTATTCTCAAACCACGCTGGGCAAGTTCAAGTGCCTGTTGATGTTTCCCTTGCTCTTCACACAGTATCCAGGCCAGGTTGTTGATAGCGATTACATTATCAGGTTGAAATTCAAGAATTTGCTGGTAAAATGTCACTGCTTCTGCAGCCCGGCCGGTAACCTGTAGCAGCACAGCCAGGGTTCTCATAGCTTCAGTGCAATCAGGATCATTTTCCAGTGTTATCCTGAGGATATCTTCAACTGTTTTTTTGGTCTGACTGTCTTCAACTGTTGCCAGGTTCCTGGCAATAGTGATGGGTGTATTGGTATCCTTGGGGTGGTTTTGGCACCACTGTAAAACCATCTGGCCTAACTGGCCCCAGAGCTGGTCATCCTTAAGTAGTTGAACTTGAGCTAATAGCAGGTCTGGGTTATCCGGGGCGCACTGATATAACAAGTCATATACCTTTTGGGCTTCTGTTTTGTTTCCGTTTTTATGTAATGCCATGGCAAGCGCTATGTTTACCTTTCGCTCATCAGCGGGGCTGCTGTAAAAGGCTGACTGTGTCTTGAGAAGATTTACGGCTTTTTCAAACTCATTGGCAGCCAGGTATGTATTTGCCAGTTGTACGAGAGTGTCAGCGTTATTCGGCTCGAGTTCTCGTAGTGCTTTTAGAGTTGGAATCGCCAAAGTTGGTGACCGCATCGCCTCCGACCGAGCCTTTAATAAATGCAGAGACTTATCGTTAGGCCGATGGACAAGACCCCGTAAAGCAATGTCCATAGCCTTGGTTGGCTGTTCCTGCCTGAGAGCGATTTGACCCAACAGTATCCAAGCCTCGCCAATTTTGGGTTGCTCTGCGGTTATCTCTTCGAGAATACCTGTTGCTTGTTCGGTAGCCGGGGCAGTTCCTTCCGTAAGCAGGGAACGTGCTTTGTACAGGCGTAATTCAGCATCCTCGGGTTTCATTGTCAGGGATTTATCAAGGATGTCTTTACCTTCGCGTATTGTGTCGCGGTTTCCGGACGCTAAGAAAAGTAGAATTGCACGTTTTATAACACTGGGATTATCCGGCTCTAAAGACATTGCTTTTCTAATATCGGTGATGGCCTTATTGAGGTTGCCTTTAGAACGATAAAAGTTGCTTTTTGCTGTCCAGGTGTAGACATTATTTGGTTCTATAGCGGTGGCGTATTCAAAATCTTCTCGTGCTTTTTCTGGCTGACCCAGCTTGGTGTATGTCCTGGCACGAAGAATATAAGATGAAGCATCACTGAACCTATTTACCATTTCATCACATAGTGATATAGCCTCGGCAGATTTTTTCTGACGAACATTCAATTCAATTTGCGCCGCTGTTACCGGCAGTAAGTTTGGCTCCCGAACCTTCAATTCGCTTAAAAGCTCATTTGCTTCATTGAAGCGGTTTTGCCGCATTTTAAGTAACGCAAGAGACAGGCATATAGACGGGTTGTTAGGTTCAGCAGTCAACAATTTCTCCAGAATATCGCTGGCAGGACTTAATTCACCGCGTCTTAGATAGCTTTGAAGTTCTAATTTCTTTAGCTCAGGATGGAATAGTTTTTCGTGAGCTGCTCGATGAAGAATTTCATCCACACGGTCGTATTCATTTGCCTTGTATAAAGCAACAACAGTAGGAACGATTATATGAATATCCTCGGGTGAGCGATTTAAGGCCTCCTGATAGGTCGAAATCGCAAGCTGTAGCTCCCCGGCTTTTTCATAGGCTGACGCAAGGAGCATTCGGCTGGCCTGGTCATCCGGATTGGCAAGCAGGTTTTCTTTAAGAAGCGAAACAATTTGTGGATACATATCTTTAAAATTATCTTGTGCAAACCAAATTTTTGCCTGCTCATACCGCCATTGCCAACCTTCCCGGCTTTCGAGGGATTTAATGCTGTTCACAAGCTGTTGGGCCTTTTCAGAATTTTTCATAACTTGCTCACATCTTAAAAGTCGCCGTTTGATAGGAACATCATTTGGTAATTTCTGTGCAAAGGAGTTAAGCAATTCATATGCTTTTTCCTGTTGGTTCCACTGGCTGTACAAGTTGGCAAACAATAAGCATAATTTTCGTTGGGCGAGGGGCTGTTTAGTACTTGCTAAAGCGTCTTTGATGATTGATTCGCATTTTTCCCGCTCATCCCGGTGAGCTAACAAGACAGCAAGATGTTCAACAAACTCAGTATCTTGAGAGAATTTTTCTGCGAGGTTATTTAACCTTAATATCGCCTCATCTACCTTTTTCTGAGCAACAAGCAACTCAACTTCGGCCATAGCGACTTTTCGTCCCGATGGATGAGAATCCTTCAGTTCAGCGACCAACGCTTCAGCATCAGCGAGATTATCCTGTTGCATTGCAAGCTGACACTGTAAAAGTTTGACCTCTAAAGCGCCGTCGGTAGCATTTTCCAGCATGGTAAGCTGCTTGGCTATATCCTGCCAAATTATGGAGTCTTTGTTTGTTTGGCTTTCGGCAAGCAGTTGCATTCGGGCTTGTATATACAATAAAGCTGCACCGAGATTGTCCGGCGAAATTTGCCTGGCCATACGTGCTTGTTCTGCCACCTCGGCCCAATTTCCGGTTTCGGCCAATAATCTGGCAAGATTTATATGTCCACTAAAGAGATTGGGTTGTTCGGAAACCAGGCTGCGTAATTGCATAATGGCTGATTGTTTGTCACCTAATCGTGACAGCGTAGCAGCGAGCGCCAATCGAATTCTGTTATCCTTACCTCCAAGCTGTATTGTTTGATACCAGCATTTTGCCGCCTCATAGCTATTACCTTTCCGATCCGCTACAAGCCCTTCCAGGAACGCAGTTTTTGCAGGGGCAATATCTTTTTCCTGTAGTTTAGAGATACAATCACTGGCACGGTCAAGTTCGTCACATAGAATATATAGCTCCGCGGCGATTGGCATAAAATCCCAAGGTTGAGAAGAGAGCTCTTTTAGACCGGTTTCAGCTATTTTTAACATATTAGCTTTTGACTTCGATTTCAATGCAAGTTGAACCCACGTTTGCCATAGGACCTGGTTTGCCGGGTCGGTGTTTTGTACAGCCACCAAATGTGTTTCTGCCTTGTCCAGGATATTTGTGTTTATAAATTCTATGGCAAGGCGTAATCGTGCATTAGGGTCAGATAAATCATGCTTTTCCGCCTGCTCAAGGTCGGTTAAGGCTTTGTCTTTGTCATTGCTTCTAAGATGGAAACTGGCGCGGATTATGTAAGCCAAAGCCGAGGACGGATTATTCTTTACTGCTTCATCGAACCAGGATAGAGGAGCTTGCGAAAAATCTTCGGGACGTTGCTCGATTAACTTCCCTATTGTTTCATAGGCCGTTATTTGGTCGGGATGCTTTTCAATAATATTTTTTAATTCTTGTGCTGCATTTTGGAATTTTCGCTGGTGTATAAGAGCAATTGCCAACAATCTTCGGAGTTCCGGCGATTGATTTGATTCGAGTGCCCGGGTGGCAATCAGCTCTGCCTCGCCGGGTACGCCCATCCCTAAATAGATTTCAACAAGCCGCATGGTGGCTTTGGAATTGTCTTTGTCTGTCCTTAAGATAGTACGGTAAGCCGCTATGGCTTGCTGAACATTTTGATGTTTGAGAGGTCTGATGTTAAGCTGGGCTTCAGCGTATTTAAGCAAGACCGGTACATCATCCTGTGCAATAACCAGATAACGGCCCAGGTTTGTTGCCGCTTCTTCCCATAAGCATTTCTCGTATGCCTCATTACCTTTATCGAGAGCTCCATAAGCTCTACGGCTTCGCTGCCATTTGCGCAGGCCAAAGGCCGTTATGGCCAGCACAATAAGACCGATTACTAAAACAGTTGCTAATTTCCAGTTAAAGTACCTTCTTGGCATTTGCTTACCCTCTTCTTATCCTTATAACCATCATTTTTTTAGAACTGGCTAACGAAGTTCTTAACCAACTTTTTAATTGTCTGCCAACATATCAACAAATCCATCCTTAATGATAGCTCCCTGACGTATTTCGTGTCGTAATATATCCACTCCTGAAAGTCTTTCATTGGTTGACGAGTTCTACGAACCTGCCAGAGTCCTGTAATACCCGGCCGAACTGATAACCGAGCATCGCGCCAAGACGGACATAAAGTATTCTCCGATTCCGGAGAAGGCCTTGGGCCAATAACACTCATCTGACCGAGTAGAACGTTTAAGAATTGAGGTATTTCGTCGATATATGTCTCTCGTAAGAAATTACCGACGGCATTGAGTCGTGGGTCATCCTCCATTTTAAATTGCGGCCCATCGACCAGATTCAAAGCTCTTAGTTTATCTTGTATTTTATCAGCCCCGACGGTCATAGTTCTGAACTTCAGACAATTGAATGTTTTACCGTGCCGTCCCTGGCGTTTGTCCTTGAAAAATATCGAACCCGGCGAACTTAATTTTGTAGCCACAGCGATGAATGGCACTATTGGGGCAAATAGAATGAGCACTATTACTGCTGCAATAATATCAGCAAGTCTCTTAAAACATCCGGTATAGGAAAACCTCGGCCAGGAGCGAAAATTATTTACGCAATGATTTTGATAAATTATTCTGCCATTTGCGACTGCAGGAATGTGATTGGTCTTAGCTGGCTTTGTCGATTTCTGGCAGGGCTGTTCATCAACAAGTACACGGTTCTGGATAATACTATTTTGTGGCACTGAAACGCCAGGACCAATAATTGATGCCCTGATAACAGCCCCTTTGGCGATTTTGACATTGTTGCCGATAGTGGTTGGGCCGACTATAGTGACATTTTGGCTGATGCTGATATTTTGTCCAAACAGTACTTTCCCAAATAATCTTGCATTGGGACATATTTCAATGCCGTCTTTAGCCAGGAGTTTCTGTTGATATTTATTGTTTGTATAATGGCGATGATTCTTTGCTAAAGAGTTGAGTCTGTTTGAAAATAATCCAAGTAAACCCTCTTCCGTGCATAGATCCAATACGATGCCGCCGATATTAAGACTGTACACTGTCAGTGAATTTGAAAAACAGTTGTTGATAAATTTAGTAAAGGATAAAGGCAACATGTCATCAACCAAGAGTTTATTGAGGATATCAGCTTTTATAAAAAGGTGATGTGGCCAGTCGTCAGGAATCGGTACCGGTTGAGTTAAATCATTGTAAAGCCGTCGAAATCCCACGAGTTTGCCCTGTGAATTAATTAATACCTTTTCACAGCCGGCTTGCAATTGGGGCGATACATTAATTGCTACGACATCAGCCTGAAGTTGACCTAATACTTTGTGAAGTAACTGCCGGTCTATTTGAGTAGAAAATCTTCCGTTCGAAACAGTAAACCACTGTTTTGTTTTGAGCCGACTTACGGCCCTTGAGGGGATAGACAACTTTTCTTTGTAATATATTATATTTGATTTATCTTTTGCGATTTGGCCTGCCCAATCTTGTGGGATTGCTATTGTTTCGTTACGACTACCAGCGTGAAAATAGTCGTGGATTTCCAAAGGCTTTTTGTTTCGTCGAGACTCGAAATTTGGGCAGCTAAAAGCGATGCTTGCAAAAGGCTCGCTACAAAAAGCAAACCGAAGCAGATTATTGGCGCTACTGTCTTTAGAACTCTTCTTTTCACGTATTATAGTCAATTGCATGGGTAGATTAATAAAATAGATAGTAAGAATTAACGTCTCACAAACAATTTGCTGCAGGTTAATTTCTCTGGAGTAGTAAACATAATAAATAGTGTTCGCGGAGTCCTGTCAGGAGTTAACATCGCTGTTGTCATTTTTGTTGCTTTGCATAGGAAGCAATAATTTTACGTTAGTATGTTTGCGTTTATTCCTTTGTTGGCCGTCTTGTGAATAGTAATTGTACCCGTAGCGATAGTAACTATGGTCGACGCGGACATTGCTAAGCACAGTTCCCAGGATCCGGACGTTTATTTGGTCAAACCTTTCTCTTGCCTCCTTGAGGTCCGGAGTGGTAGTATGACCGGCATAACTGGTTAGTATGACCGCATCTGCCATCTTGGCCCACAACAGGGCGTCAGGAAAAGCCAGCATGGGAGGAGTATCAATAACTACGTGGTCGTATTTTTTGCTAACCGTGTCTATGTATTGAACCGTTGTAGGCAGAGCTAACAGTTCGTATGCTTCGGCGGCATTGCGAGAATCAGCCGCAAGCACATCCAAGCCTGTTGAGTCTATGGAGTAAATGACTTGGTTAAATTCTCTTCCGAAAAGCATATCCTGCAGCCCTCTTGAGCCTTTGGGAAGATTCAACAAGTGCGCAATATCAGGTTTTCTTAAGTCGCCGTCTATCAGAAGAACCTTTTTCCCGGATTTGGACATGCTCGTGGCCAAATTGATGGCAAATGTGGTTTTACCATCTCGCATTCCAGGGCTTGTAACAACAAGTTTCTTGGGCATACCTCCATTATCAATTAGTCTTAAATTGGCACGAATGGTCTGGTAGTCCTGAGCTATTTGTCTTGGTAGAAGTGCTCTTTTAACGGTTTCCGGACTGGTTGTGGTTCCTATTATACGGATACCAATTCGTTTAGTGATGTCATCGGGTGTATATAAGCTGTAGTCTGCCTTACTTCTTAAGAACGCAAGGAACAATCCGCACGCTATTGCGCCTAAGATAAGGGCCATTGTATATTTTGCACGCTTATCTTGGATAAAGGCAGTATCGGCATTATAAGCTACAGCAATCCTTGCAGGACGCTTTCGTTCCATTTCCATTTCTCGTATACGCCGGCAAACTGTGTCATACATTTCTTTGTCTAAGTTTAATTGAAACTGCAAATCTTCAATCTGCAATTGCTTACGGCCGAGCTCAATGGTCTGGGTGTCTTCCTTGGCTAATACTTCTCGAAGACGTTTTTCATATGCTTTGGTTTGTTCCAACTCAGTGTGTGAGTTAATCAGGTTTTCTTTGCTTGCTTTACCAATTTCTTTAGAGAATATATCATCAAAGTTCTGAGCTATTTCTTCACGTTTTTCTTCAAGGCGTGTCTGAAATGAATTCAGTAGCTGCTGTTTTTGTTCGAGAATGGGATTTGTAGGAGCCAATAGTTGTTTGGCGGTAATCAGGTCCCGCTCGAATTGGACAATACTTCGCGTTAGTTCTTGGACTGTAGGGTCGGAATTGATATACTCATTGCGTATTTTTAGCAGCTCTTCCGGTGCCATAGCTGGCTCTTTGATATTTTCGAGTAATTGGATTTGAGCTTCGAGATTGATTCTACGTGCCTCTAATTTAGTTAGTTCACCCAGTAGTGTAGTAACACGTTGCAGCATCATATCCTGTCGGCCTCCAAGGCTTGTAGTACCATACTCATGTGCTAAATGCCGGATTGTTTCTCGCTGACTTTGCAATTTTTCAGCAAGGACTTTTCGCTCATCTTCCAACACATTTAATTTTCGGTCCTCACTCTGGGCAGAGCTGGAAACTTCGACAGCCATATAGGCCCTGATAAAAGCGTCTACAATCTGTTTCGCTTCTCCTGGGTTTGTGCTTTGCATTGTTACTTTTATGAACTCGGTACGACGAGCAGGAGCGACACTGATAACTCCTCTGTATATCGCTTGTTTTAATATGGATACCGGCTCGGGTTTCGTTCTGTTGTTATTTAATTTCTGTTTTAGTTTTATAATAGAGCCGGTTGTTTGATTTTCGAAGAAGGAAAGGTTTTTGTCTATCAAATTGTCCGCTACTCTTTGTACTACTTGGTTGCTGGTTATCATTTCTGCTTGCGTGTGCATAAAGCTTTGATAATTTGATATTTCGCCTTTATCTGCTTCACCGGTCAGTATGTTTGGCAGAATAGGAGCAACTCTTATCGCGCCGGTTACACCATATAAAGGCTTAATCAAAAGCCATATGGCTGGGATGCCGATGGTGCATATTACTAAAAATGTTATTAGCACTATATACCACCGCCTTAGAATAGGCGTAATCACACTTGATGATGACTCTACTCCAGGTTCGACCGGCTCTCCAAGAGGAGTAATATTCTGTGCTAATTGTTGCGACTGGTGTTTCTCTAACATATTCATTTTTATTTATCCTCCGATTAGAATTTAGACCCGCTTAGGGATGTTGTTTACCTGCTAAGAAAACTTGTTTTTCTATGGGGACTGTGACAATTTTCATTAATATCCAAAGCTCGAGAACAACCATACCAAGCGCCAAAGGCATCATTGCATAGCCACCAAAATCATGGAATATTTTTTCCCAATGCTCGCCTGTGAGTATTGTGAAAGCAATTGCAGTAATAGTTAATCTTATGGTATTACAGAGTAAAGCAATAGGCAGACTTGAAGCGAGGACGAGTAGTTTTTCCCACCATTCTCGTTTAGCCAACAAAACAACCAAACCGCTAATCACAAAAAAGGCTGTTATCATTCTCAAGCCATTACAGGCTTCAGCTATCGCAACAGTTGCTTGGCCGACATGTATAACGTTGCCTTCTTGGATGACTTCGTAGCCTATCATCTCCAGGCAGAATACGGCTGACGAGGTGGCCCAGTTTTGTAAAGGCAGCGCCACGGCAGCCTGAACTCTGTTGGGCCAGGGCAGCATTAAGCATAGGAATAATAATACCGTAGATACTTTTCTGAAAAGCTGCCAACCAAACAGAAGTAATACTAATGCGGCAATACTTAGAGCGATTGACAGTCTTTCTGCCGAGCCATACAGAAAGAACAGTCCAAACAGCCTGACGCTTTGTGCCGCCAGGAAGGCAAATAGACCCCATAGAGAAGGCCTTATACGGCATTGAGCAATATCGTGGCGTCTCGACCATAAAATGTAGATAGCCAGGAAAGGAACTAAAAGCCCAGAAGAGTACTCGTCACTTCGCTGCCACATTTTCCAAAGGTCTATAATACCGGGCCAATAAGACCAGAGAAAAGCGACGAGCAAAAGGCTGCCTGTAATCCAGGGAATAATCCTTGTCTTGGATGATTTAACCCGGTTCGGCAATTTCTTATTAATTTTATCCAGGCTTGGTTGTAATAGATGTTGTAATCTGTTTATCTTATTTTTAGCGGTTTTTAATGCACTACTGACAGACCTTCGGAAGAATCTCTCTGGCTTGTAAGGTATGGACTTGTCTTCTATAGAGGTATTGGCTCGCACAGTCACGTTGTCGCCGATTAGACATCGTTGAATTTGGCAATTTGCTCCTATCTGCACGTCGTCCCAAAGTACGCTGTTTACTACAATACTATCTTTACCGATACTAACATTCTTTCCAATTATAACTGGCCCGAAAATAATTGCGCCTTGTGGAATTCGGGCGCCATCCATAATCACAACCGGGCCGTAAATTCTGGCATTTGAGTCGATATAAGCGTCGGCTGCTTTCCATAAGATTTGCGAATTGGTTTGCTTGTGGGGTTTCAAATCTGTGTTTAATTTAGGGGCGTTTTCAAGGTAATTGGTTATGGCACACAAATATCCCTGTCTATCTCGGAAATTTCCGACGTTATGTGGTAATATTGCTGTATGAATAGTTTTCCCGACGCGAAGCATTTCCGGAATTAATCCTTCCTTGATATCAAAGTAACCTTCCTCTGGGATATGTTCCAGAATGCTGGTTTTACACACATAAATCCCTGCTGGCTCGCCTGGTGATTTGCCATTCTGGCCAGGATTGAACATCACAGTTAAATCAGACTGACCTCTGTAATGAACCTTTATCAGTGTATCTATTTTCGGGGGACATACCATATTAGTTGGCAGTACCAAAAGTAATGTATCTTTATCATCACTCGCAGCATCTCGAATAGCCCCCGCGCTGCCGACAGGCAATTGCTTGTTTAAGAACTTCAGCTCCAAATGATTATCAGCGTTAATCGATTCTTCCAGCAACTTATCATTACCGTTAGAACAAATTGTTGCTTGCTTTACACCTTGTTTGACTAAATGGATAAGTAGCCGTTCAAGCACAGACTTCCCTGCTATCGGCCATAGTGCTGTTGGAAGGTGAGTTGCTAACGGACACCGCCCGAAGTCGCAACTTCCTGCCAGTATGATAGCTTTAATATTTTGTTTGCTACCCATTGTATTTACACAATATTAGTCTGTAGATGAATTTTTAAAAATTAAACTGTTTAGAAAACAGCTAACTCTATCAGCTACTGCGGCTGAATTAGTTTCTCTTTTGCGTGGAGTGAAGTTTTTCAATTTGGGAATAATATCGGCCAAATCTTCAATATCATATGCGACCAATAGATAACCAAGTTGCGCAAATTTCTTGGCAATGTCAAATTGGTGATTGTTAACAACCTCACTAAACTTTTTCAGTCGTGGCATAACCAATAATGGCTTTTGGTTATTCAACGCGAGCATTATCGTGCCTATTCCCGCGTGGCCAATTATCGCGGACGCTTGCCTTACATATTTGTCAAACGTTTCTCTTTCTAAATGGGCCACTGCTTCAAAGTTTCGCGGTTTATAAGAGCTTTGCCCAATCTGGCCAAAGAGTTTTTCGCTAATTAGACCTTTATCCATAGCATT
>CAYZTY010000005.1:0-45585 GCA_964481525.1 uncultured Pirellulales bacterium | reverse complement strand
ACAAAACACCTCGGCCAGTAACGGCCTGTGCTGGATGATGCTTGAGAGACTGCCTATGGACCCGAATCGGCTTTACTGCATTGGTCTGCAGCCGGGTATGCACCTTAAAACTTACGGTTACGGTCTGGACGGCAATAAAACACACTTTAGCGAAGTTGTACTGCTGGATACAAATGAGCCTACTATTTTAGCGGGTATATTTCAGTTCTTTGATAACAGCATTGCATCGGGCGGAGGCGGCAATTTCCATTACTTACAGGGTGACCTTCGGATTTACTATAACGGAAGCGGCACACCCTCTTATCGCAGTACCAGCACTGAAGATTTCCGTCATTCAAGCTGGTACTTTCAGGAAGGCCCGTTTGACCGAATGGACGAATGCCTGGTTCTCAAGAACAGCACCAATTACAACATCGCTACCAGCCGGTTTTTCCCCTTATATCGAGCGCCTTATGGACAAGAAGGTATCAAATTCACCTGGCAGGTTGGTGAGCCTGGTATGCCGGACCCAAACGACCCTTATATCCGTTGGATAACCTGGTATTATAAATAATCGAGAGAATCAGGAGTAGTCAGTGAATGCCAAGTTTTTTTACTTAGTTAGTTGGGCTTTTAAGTGGTGAGTTTCAAAGCCCACTTTACGAAAATCATCCGGAGATGGGTTATGAAAAATGTGCTCTTAGCAGTGTTTATTTCAATTTGTTTGTTTGTTCCACACGTACAGGCTGCAGAAAATCTGCTTAAATCGGATACAACCTTCGACGGTGTTGTTAATCTTTTCGACCTGGCAAATCTGGCCAACGAATGGCTTATGCAGGGGCTGCCCTACGCTCCTGTTACAAAGCCCTTTCCCGGCCCCGCAGAACTGAATTGTGCGTATACGCAGCGCAATACGGTCTTAGCAGGCGAGTGGGAAACCATTTTCGACCTTGACGATGGGCCTGCTATAGTAACCAACTTCTGGATGGCCTGCGACTTTCCCGATAAAAGACGCCAGACGCCTGTAAGGATTTATTTTGACGACCATAACACACCGGATATTGAAGGTTGGACGGGTGAGATTTTCGGCTGCGGATTCAATGAGCCGGCCAACTTCAGAGGGCAATTTCTGGGAGTTACTAACTCGAAGGAGTCCGGTGAAGGTTCGGGCTATAACGGTTTTTCGGGCTATCTTAGAGTACCGATGCCTTACTACAACTCTATCAGAGTTGACATACAAAACACCTCGGCCAGCAACGGTATGTGTTGGATGATGCTTGAGAAATTGCCTATGGACCCGAACCGGCTTTACTGCATTGGTTTACAGCCGGGTATGCACCTTAAAACTTACGGTTACGGTCAGGCTGGCAATAAAACAAGCTATAGTGAAGTTGTACTGCTGGATACAAATGAGCCTACTGTTTTAGCGGGCGTCTTTCAGTTTTTTGATAACAGCATTGCATCGGGTGGCGGTGGTAATTTTTACTACTTGGAAGGTGACCATCGGATTTATTATAATGGAAGTGGCACACCCTCTTATCGCAGTAGCGGCAGTGAAGATTTCTATCATTCGAGCTGGTATTTTCAGGAAGGCTTGTTTGACCGGATGGACGAATGTTTAGTTCTCAAGAACAGCACCAACTACAATGTTGCTGCCAGCCGTTTTTTCCCCTTGTGTCGAGCACCTTATGGGCAGCAAGGTATCAAATTCACCTGGCAAGTTGGTGAACCTGCTATGCCGGACCCAGACGACACTTATACCCGTTGGATAACTTGGTATTATGAGTAACCGGGAGAAGAGGGGAAGTAGTAGTTAATAAATGCTAAGTTTTTCTGAGTTCAAAAAGCTAACAAAAGCTTACACTCGTATTTTTTAAGTGGCGTGATTCTACTGTTTCGCAAGCTTTAATAACACCCTCTGCGCTGCCAAAAATTCAAAACGAATACTTTTTCGTCGTTCAAATAATCTGCTAAACTTCCAGTCCGGAAACCACTGTGTCGAAAACCATAGTGCCATCAACGATGCCTTGAATGACTGTCGTATACTTTCTTCGCTTGAATTTAGTGAGGTGCCCGAGCAGGTGTAGCCTTTTGCCGGACTCAACCGGCCTGCGGAATTTCGCGGATTCGATGCCGGCAAAACCTATAAAGCCTTCCAGCCCGTAAATCTTTTTGACGAAGAAACTGGAAAGCTGAGCACCGGCCTCAACCATAATCACGCCCGGCATTATAGGTCGGCCGGGTATATGCCCCCGGACCCAGAACTCATTTTCCGTTACATCCTTGTAACCGAGGATTAGGAATTTTTCTTTGTCGTACCAGATAATGCCGTCTAATTGCTGCATCTCGAAACTCTGGGGATTGACGGCACAAATATCTTCTTTGTTGAAGAGCACCTTCGACAAGTCAATTTCCGCGAGGTCGAACAATAAAGGCGGCGGCATTACAATCCTCGATATTAGTCCTTACGGCGGATAAACCCGCCGCGGCGGGTAAACGTATTGCTGCCCTAAACAGGCCGGTTCGGCTGTCTTGCTCCTATCCTTTCTGCAGTCTGTTCGGACAGGATAGCTTATGGGCCTAAAATGTGAATGATTGCTGCTCGTTCGTGAAGGTTTATTCAACGACCCTTATCTCAAGAACACGATTTCTAACAAGCTGAGCGGCCTGCTTAATTTTTTGCATTTGTTTACGCACACGTGTTCCCGCAGCCTTATTTCCCCCTTCTGCCTTGTTGATGTCAGTTTCGATTTCCGCCACCAATCCCTTCAGGTCTTCATACTCTTGCATGAAACATTCCTCCACTAAGTGGTTTTTGGCTTTTGGCCGAAAGTTTAGCGGCCTTTAACGGCTTTGTCAAAACAAAATGTTTATTTTCTCAAAGTACCTCAGCACGCCCTCCTCGCGATTTGGCCTGCTCCCGGCCCCTATCCGAACAGCTTCTTAGTCAGCTCAGCTATTCTTTGGCCCCGGCGTTTGCATTGACTGATGACCCTTTCGTCCGGCTTGCCGATTGAAACCGGGCCGTAATGGTCTCCCTGCGGGTCGCCCTGGACCACCATCCCGCTGATGAGCATCGCTTCGATAATGCCCATAACCGTTGTCTCATTGCCTCCGCCGATGTTCGCGGCACTGCTGAAGGCACCGCCGACCTTGCCGTCGAGCTGGCCGTGATGGCTGACGGCGTCATCGAACATCTTCTTAATTGGCGAAGCCATATGTCCATAATATGTCGGCGAACCGACCACAATCGCATCCGCAGCCAGGAGCTCTTCAATACCCACTTCATCGACGGGCTTGCACTCGGTGGCCAGTCCGGCGTCATTCATTGCTTTGGCTGTTACCTCGGCCATCTTTCGGGTATTGCCGCTCCGCGAATAATAAATAACAATACCTTTTGCCATCTTTAGCCCTTTCTATTGGCGAGACTCACCAGTGACTTTATGCTTAAGCTCAATTACATTCTTACTGAAACCATCGGGGATTTCAACCTGAAAAATGCCGTCGCTCAACTTTTTCTCCGCAGGATGCCTTCCGACATTGACACTCTGGTTGTAGAATTCCAGCATCTGGGTTTCATCCTGACTCGAGATGGTTACAATTTTAACGGGCAAAAACAGCTTCGCATCCAGCCAAAGGTCAATCGCGCTGTAGTCATTTTTGTATATTGAGTTGTTTTTCACTTGCAGTCGCAGGTGTATGGGCTCATTAGACTTACTCCGGGCCTGTTCGACGAGAGTTATATCAAACTGTTTTTTCAAATCCTCAGTTTTAGCGAAGCCGACCATAGGCAGATAGCCGCCGGCCAGGTCCAAAACCTCCAGCGGTGCATTTGGTTCGGCCAATTGGCGATATTCAACTCTTTTAAGCTGATAGTCAATCCGCACGAGCCAGACGCCGTCGAAAAAAACCTGCTCACGGTATGCCTGTTCTTTATTATCGTCCTGCTTAAGTGTATCGAAATCAAGACGCAGCTTCGACCTTGCTGCCTCCTTTTTGTAATATAATCGGCCCTTTCTGACCGTTTCCGATTCGAGCAATGGCTGCCTGAAGGTATGTTTGATTTTGGCCTGGTAGGATTTGAGCTCTGCGACCGTTTCCCCCAGCCGCTCC
Source organism: uncultured Pirellulales bacterium (assembly GCA_964481525.1). GTDB lineage: Bacteria > Planctomycetota > Phycisphaerae > Sedimentisphaerales > CAYZTY01 > CAYZTY01. The sequence continues at coordinate 41,493 of CAYZTY010000005.1, read as the reverse complement.
AATATGGAATCAACCGGGTTTGCCTTCGGTTTTTCTTTCTCTTTGACGGTCATACCGCCTGTACAGGCAATCGAGCAGCATAAACTTATCGTTACCAGAAAAACAAACATTTTTGTTGATATTCTATTAGTCGTCTTAGGAGTTTGCTTCATTCTTGTTCTTTTCCTGAATGATTGGCAGAAGCTGCTCAAGAGAATCAATCGTGAAATCTGCGTGTCGCTCGAACTTTTCGGCGTCTTTGTGATTTTTCAGAAGGACGGCTATCGCACCTGCCGCTTTGGCGCAAAGTAAGTCAAACAGATAATCTCCTACCAGCAGTATTTGCTGCGGACTGATGCCGAACTGCTGACATATCCGCATTACGCCAAAGGCGTCGGGCTTTACAGGACCGTCTTCCCTGTCAACGGTGGCGTCGAATTCAAGGCCGTGTTTTCGGGCTATGGCCAGGGCATTATCACGCGTGTTCCGCGTCAGGATGCCGATGCGAATATCCGCGGCACGGAGTGCTTCGAGGGTTGCTTTGGCCCTGTTGTTCAGGCTTGATTGCTGAACGGCCTGCTGTTCGTGAAAGTGGAGTATCTCCTCCGCTTGACGCCGCTGTTCCGGGGCCATTTTCTGCATAGCTTCGAGGATGGGTCCGGCCTCCTCGGAAAGGCCCATCTGCCGGCGGATGGCGTCAAAGTCAAAGAACGGCCTGGTGATGGTACCGTCCAGGTCAAAAATGACAGCCTTAATCGCCATTTCTTTGCTTCTTTGCTTTTCGAAGCAGTTCTATGAAATATCGTCCGGGCTGGGTGAGTATCTTGTCCTTGCGGATGATTATACCCGTGGGACGCTCGAATTTCCTGTTTGAGAAGCTTATTGCCTTTAGCGTGCCGCTGGCAAGCTCCTGCCTTATAGCCGTCTCCGGCAGTATGCTTACGCCGGAGTTTAGCTCAACCGCTCGCTTCACGGTTTCTATATTATCGAATTCCATCACCGGCCGCACCGTAACGTTATAGTTCACCAGAATACTGTCTATCAGGCCCCTGGTTGGAATTCCCTCTTCAAAGACGATGAATTTCTCGAATCGTAGCTGGTGTATGTCAATTTGTGACTGCTCAGCCATCGGATGCTCCGGGCTGCATACAAAAACCAGTGGCTCGTCCTCGAAGTCGTAAATTTCAATGTTTTTATCTTTCTTTGGTACTGCCACCAGCCCGATATCCACACCGCCCTGCAGGACAAGTTCGTAAATCCGTCTTGAGCCGAGATATTCGATGTGAACGTTTACATCAGGATATTTGGCCATAAACTTCTTCACGTATGGGGGCAGGCTGTGCATCCCGATACTGAAAATAGCCGCTACGTTTATTCTCTTGGTTGCGTGTTTCTCAAGTGAGCTTAACTCACTCCTAAGCGCTTCATATCTCTCCAGAATATCCTTGCTGGCATTGTAAAATAGCTCCCCGGCTTTGGTCGGTTCAAAAGGTCTTTTCTTTCTGTCGAGTAGCTGGCACTTATGGGTCATCTCTAATTGGGCAATCTGTTGTGAGACAGCGGACTGGCTGATAAAGTGTTTTTCCGCCGTCTTCGAGAAACTGCGCAGCTCAACGAGGTCACAAAATATTCTTAGCGTTTCTATGTTCATTATCAGCTGTTCTTATCCTTTGTATTACTTTTTTGACCTTGCCTCGCACCTTTAAATCCTGTATCTTTAGGAGGTTGGTGCTATGGCAAACGTGAATCTAAGCTCGGCATCCATTAGTGTATTTTATGGTAAAATCAATATAAAACAAGAATAACTTTTAAGGAAGACTCTAATGCCCGCAAACGCAACTACTGCCGTTCAGGCCGTTTATGAGGAAGTATTGAGACGCAACCCCGGTGAGGTCGAATTTCACCAGGCAGTTAAAGAGGTCCTCGACTGTCTTAGGCCGGTACTGGAAAGTCATCAGGAGTATCTCGACGGCATGGTTCTTCAACGACTTGTCGAGCCTGAAAGACAGATAATTTTCCGCGTCCCCTGGCAGGATGACCGAGGCAGCTATCGCGTCAACCGCGGTTTTCGAGTCGAGTTCAATAGTGCTCTTGGCCCGTATAAAGGTGGCCTACGGTTTCACCCAAGCGTGTATCTCGGCATTATTAAGTTCCTGGGCTTTGAGCAGATTCTGAAGAACTCGCTGACCGGCCTAATGATGGGCGGCGGCAAGGGCGGCTCGGATTTTGACCCAAAGGGCAAGAGCAACGACGAAGTGATGCGCTTCTGTCAGAGTTTCATTAATGAGCTATACAGGCATATCGGGCCTGATACCGATGTTCCTGCAGGCGATATCGGCGTGGGCGGACGTGAAATTGGCTATATGTTCGGGCAATACAAACGAATACGTAATGCTTTTGAGGGTGTTCTCACCGGCAAAGGACTTAATTGGGGCGGCTCTCTTGTCCGCACCGAGGCCACGGGCTATGGACTCGTTTACATAGTGGAAGAGGTACTCAAAGAAAAAGGGAAAAGTATTGGTGATATGACCGTAAGCATATCCGGCTCCGGGAACGTTGCCATTTTTGCAACGGAAAAAGTGCAGCAGCTCGGCGGTAAGGTAGTAACACTCAGCGACTCGAATGGCTTTATCTACGACGCCGATGGTATTAAGCTCGATACGATTAAGAAGCTCAAGCTTGTAGAGAGGAAACGTATTAAGGAATACCTTTCAACTCACAAAAACGCTAAATACACAGAAGGTTGCGGCGGAATCTGGAATGTCAAATGTAATGTGGCCCTGCCCTGCGCAACCCAGAACGAGCTTGATGAGGCAGGTGCTAAGGTACTTATCAAGAACGGCTGCATCGCGGTGGGTGAAGGTGCCAATATGCCGACTACCCCTGAGGCTGCGAAGATTCTTATGGACAACAAGGTTATCTTTCTGCCCGGAAAGGCCGCCAATGCCGGTGGAGTGGCCGTCTCAGGTCTGGAAATGGCCCAAAATAGTCAACGGCAGCCCTGGACATTCGAGAAAGCTGATTCCGAGTTGAAAATTATTATGCTGACAATCTACAGTAATATCAGCAGGGCCGCGGAAGAATACGACTGCCCGGGTAATTTCATAACCGGGGCAAATATCGCAGGCTTCGTGAAGGTGGCCGACGCGATGCTGGACCAGGGCCTTGTATAATAAAGAAACCGGACGACTGCACTGAGTCTCGCTAAACGCTCATTAATTGTAAGCGCCCTTTCTTAATTTAGTTCGGTGATATTATGAAGCAGGGGAAATGTGCGCATTTCTGGGAAATGGTTAATCTTGCCCCCGGTCTAATTGTAATGAAAAAATGCTTTCATTGTCGTAAGGTATCGACCTGCTTTGTCTTTCATGATAAGCCCCCTCTGGAAGCCTGTCATGACGGGGAGCATTTCTGGAATTTTATGGAAAGTGACGCCTCATTTCATTTTGACCTTAGGTGTAGAAAATGCGGCACTTTGGTAAACCTCGATGAACTGGTGGGCCTGATGAGGTGTAACGGATGTAATCAGACCTGTGAAGTCGGTATGCTGATGCGGAAACTTGAACCGAAAAACACACGAGTATATATAGCTGTAGGGGCTCAACCCATTAAAGAAAGACCCCAGCTTCCGAGAGAAAAATTTGACGTGCTGAAGGCGTATTTCGACCAGCAGTCTGAATCTTTGGAATCCAGAATCAAAATTGTTCCTCACAAAATGGTCAAAGACCTTGGAAGTTGTTATGCAGAGGTGATTAAAGACGTGGGAACGCTTTTGGCGGGCCATTCCGAAGAAAAATAACGCATCTGTAAGACAGCCTTTTTCATTGCACGAACTGGGGGCTGTGATTAAAATTTGCAGCAATGAAAGAGAATGCGGACATTAATAGGGTAGTCCGGCAGCACCTTGAGATGGAACAGTTTTTCACTGGAGGATTTACAATCAAGCCGAAGACCTCGTCAACCGAATCACAGCAGAAAGCTGATAATGAAGTTGCAGTAGAGGCAGCCGCGGAGCTTGAGAAAATCGCCGATGAAGTTCGCCAATGCCGTAAATGTAACTTAGGCTCGCTGCGCACTAATGCGGTGCCGGGCGAGGGCAAACCAAACGCTCGCATACTTTTTGTCGGCGAGGGACCCGGGGCTGACGAAGATGCTCAGGGACGGCCTTTTGTCGGAAGGGCCGGGCAGCTGTTGGATAAGGTAATCAATGCTATGGGACTGCAACGCAGCGATGTTTTTATAGCCAATATTTTGAAGTGCAGACCTCCTGAGAATCGTGACCCTCGCCCCGATGAGATAATAAGCTGTCTGCCCTACCTGCAGAGGCAGATTGAGTTGATAAATCCTGAGATTATTGTGGCTCTGGGCGCTCACGCAGCCAGGACGTTATTAGACACAAACAAACCGATTGGTCAGTTAAGAGGAAAATTCCACGAATACTACTCAGGTCTCGGCAGGCCGCCAATAAAACTTATGGCGACATATCACACTGCCTATCTTTTACGAAACTATTCCCAGGAGAACCGCAAACGGGTCTGGGAAGATATGAAACAGGTTTTAGCTGAGCTTGGCCTGCCCGTGCCGCCGGTCGGCCGATAATGCGGAATGCCTGGTGATAACCTCAGGCAACTTTTCCATTTTGCTTTTTTGTTTAGCTCATAATATTGTCTGGACTACGCTTTGCGCGCCAATGAAGATGTCCAGTAGAAAGGCGGCGGACAAAACCACCCAGCGTAGCCAGTGAAGGCGAAATCCGCCGCGCGCTATGAAAAACATAATCAGGACCAGTACTGTTGCCAGCGCATACATCGTGGCGTCCACAAAAAATACGCTTTCGACTTTTGAGCCGAGTAAAGCCGTCCCCACAGTGCAAAGGCCGGCAACGAAAGCACATATCAGCAACCAGCTTTTGTCGGTTGCTGTGGACCAGACCAGCGATTGTGTCCCCAATCCAATCAGTATCGAACAGCAAAGTAGCGGAACAGCAGTCCATATAAGCGGGCTTACCTGAAAGGTACTACCCGAAAAGGCCAAAGCAAGGCCGACGGTGAAAATTATTATTGGGCCGGGGCGGTGGGCTGCAAAGAAGACGAAAAGCCCCATCACGAGCGCACTAAGAGGTAGATGATAAAAGTTGAAAAAGATAGAGCCGTTGCTCGTAACTCTATAAAGACTCAGCAGTCCAATCATATCGGCCGGGTGCAATCTGGTGTGGATGGGAACAGGAAAAATGCGAAAACTGGCTGAGCCCATTATGGAAAAGAGCAGGACTATTATCAAAAAAGGCAGAAACGAAAGTGCGACAGTTACCAGAAGATACACAAGTTGTCTTTGGTTGTGGTGGTGAAAAAACCGCTGCCAGAAAGCCGCCGGATAGAAGAGCCAAGGAACCGCGGCAAAGACCATCCCTGCTGTTGCTTGATATGCACCCAGGCCCAGTGCAAAAGGGCCGAAGCCATAGATGCAGCCCGCGAAAAAAGCAGCGGGGAACGAAGCGACCCAGCGTCTCGAAAGCACATAACAACCCAGCGAAGCCAAAGAAGCATTCAGCAGAAGTGCGAGTCGTTCCAAGGCAAGGTTTTTCAAGTATGGCTGATACAGATAAATGGCGAAGGCGCTATATATCACGGCAGCTATGGTAAAACCGCCGAGCCTGCGAAGAAAGCCATCGGTTCGACTGAGCTCACTACCGGCTTGGCCTACTTTTGTGGCCATATCTCTCTTCCCTGTGACCACAAGCAACAAACTACATGGCTATTTGAAAACCACTTTACCCGTACCGGCGACGATTGTTCCTATCCTGTAAACCTTCTCGCCCCAGCGAACCAGTTTCTTTTTTATTGATTGGGCAAAGTCGGGTGCTACTATCAATACGAAGCCGATGCCCATATTGAAAACTCTGAACATCTCACTTTCCTCGACGGGGCCGGCCTTTTGAAGGAATCCAAATATGGCCGGCACGGGCCAGCTCGATTTTTTTATTACCGCGTTGCAATCGTTCGGCAGGACACGTGGAATATTGCCCACAAGCCCGCCGCCGGTTATGTGCGCCATCCCGTGCACGATTCTTTTGACTTTGTAACCTCCGAGTAGCTTAACGATAGGCCTGACATAGATTCGAGTCGGCTCAAGCAAAACCTCACCAAGCACAGCACCATCGAGTTCGTCGATTCGGTCCGTTACTTTCAGCCCCAGCTTCTTGAAACAAATATGACGAACCAAAGAATATCCGTTACTGTGCAACCCGCTCGAAGCCAGTCCCAGAATAACATCACCTTTACTGACGCCTCGTCCGTCGATGATTCTGCCTCGCTCGACCACCCCCACAGCAAAACCCGCCATATCGAAATCGCCTTTTCGGTAGATGTCGGGCATCTCAGCGGTCTCTCCACCTATCAAAGCGCAGTCGGCCTGCCTGCAGCCGTCAGCAATACCGTCTACCATATCTGCGACCTTTGCCGGCTCGACACTGTGCACCGCAAGATAGTCAAGGAAGAAAAGCGGTTCCGCCCCGAGAACAAGCATATCATTCAAACACATCGCTACGACATCAATGCCAACGGTGTTAAATTTCTTGTTCGCTTCTGCGAGCTTGACCTTGCTGCCTACGCTGTCGGTACAGGCCACGAGGACGGGACGTTTGTAGTTTTTCTTGAAGAGTTTTTCGTCGTAGTCGAGCCGAAAGAGCCCCGCAAAGCCGTTTTTCAAATCAACAACCCGGGGGCCGAACGTTCTGGTGACGCTTGAGCGTATTCGGCGTACCACCTCGTCCCCGGCCTCGATGCTTACACCGCTTTGTGCGTATGTAAGATTCTCAGGCATTTTCCTCAAGCCCGTCCTCGAACATCTTCATCTGATAGCGTTCCATTACAAACTTGTTGACCACCGAGTTTATAGGTATCTTGTACTGTCCTGTCCAGCAGGCTGTGCAGTAATGGTCCGCTGGCAGAGATGCGCATGACAGCAGCCCCTCCAGCGAGCAGTAACCAACACTATCAACCTCGAGAAAGTCCCTGATTTGTTCCATATCACGATTGTTGGCCAGCAGCTCCTCCTTTGTTGGGAAATCAACACCGTAGAAACACGGGTACCTTATCGGTGGACAACTGACGCGCATATGTATCTGTTTGGCTCCCGCTTTTCTAAGTGACCTTATCTTGCCACGCGTCGTTGTACCTCTGACAATCGAGTCGTCCACAACCACAACACGTTTGCCCGCTACAATCTCCTTAACTATCGCCAGTTTAAGTTTGACCTGCAAATCACGCAGTTCCTGGGTTGGAGAGATGAAGGTTCTGCCTATGTAATGGCTCCTGACAAAACCCATATCAAACGCTATTCCGCTTTGTTCGGAGTAACCTATTGCCGCTGAGGTTCCGGAGTCCGGAACTGGAATGACAACGTCGGCTTCGACGGGATGTTCTCGAGCCAGTTGCCGGCCGAGACGTTTTCGAATGGCGTGTACGTTTTCGCCGAAGATATTGCTGTTTTGTTTGGCGAAGTAAATATGCTCGAAGATGCAATGGGCGGGCGTAACTTCGCCCGGACTGCTGAAAAACCTGCTGTGCAGGCCGTCTTTGTCCAGACGGACAATTTCACCGGGCTCGACATCGCGAATATACTTTGCGCCTATTGTGTCAAATGAGCAAGTCTCACTGGCAACGACGTATGCTCCGGAGTCGGTTTGCCCAATACTCAATGGTCTTATCCCGTGCGGGTCTCTGACCGCCTCAATCCGGTCCGGGAACAAAAACAAAAGGCAGTAAGCGCCCTGCAGGTGTGTAAGTGTGTGCGCAATAGGGTCTTCCCTCGTTGCGTGAGCGGGTTTCGCCAGTAAATGAATGATAATTTCAGTATCGCTGGTAGACTTGAATATATGCCCGTATGCCTCGTATTCGTCTCGAAGCACCGAGGCATTAATGATATTGCCGTTGTGGGCTACTGCGACCTGTCCCCGTGAGTACTCGCTTAGGAGCGGCTGCGAATTGGCAGGTTTCGTGCTGCCCGTTGTCGAGTAGCGCACATGCCCGATGGCTATCGGATTAGACAGCTTCTCCAGAAGACCTGAGCCCTTGCGAAAGACCCTGGCCACCGTCCCCATACCTGTATAACATTGAATAAAACGGCCGTTGCTCGAGGCAATTCCCGCAGATTCCTGCCCGCGATGCTGAAGGCTGTATAAACCAAAGTGTGTCTTCTGGATCGCATCAGCATCGCCGTATATTCCAAAAAGGCCGCAATTTTCTTTCTTATCAAAATTCATTTATTTCCTTTCTGGGTAAAGCATGCCAAGACTCTCCAGCCATTATTTCTTCTACACGGCGGGATTAGGGCAGTTTAGCGGATTATTAAAATCAAGTCAATTCCGCTTTTACAATTTGTTTGGCCTTTGCAAAAAAAGTTTGCAACTCACGGCTTGTTAATTATACTGATTGTAGAGTAGGTTTCGAGGCAAAAGCTATGGCGGTAAGGATTCCGAGAGTTGTCGTCGTCGGTGCAACTTATGTGGATATGACAGTCCGGTGTGGCAGGATTCCGGAGGCCGGCCAGACTGTTACGGGTTCAGGATTTTCGTGCGCAGCTACAGGGGCGGGGCTCAACCAGGCTATCCAGGCGGCTCTTTGCGGCTGTCAGGTTCACCTTATCAGCAAGGTCTGCAACGACATCTTCGGGCAGGTTGTAAAGGAAAACCTGGCTGCCTTCAGGATAAATACCGACCTGCTTTATACCGCCGAGGCCAAGAATACGGGGATAATCGTTACTCTCGTAAATTCCGAGGGGGAAAACAGTTCCTGCATCGCCGAGGGTGCCAATCGCGCCCTCAGACCCCAGGATATCGAATGCGATTCCTCTGAGCAGACCATCTCCTCCGCCGACGTCGTCCTGATTCACGGTCAACTGCCCCCTGATGCCGTCAATGCCGCCATCAAAATGGCGAATCTACACCGCAAAAAGGTCATTCTCGACCCCGCAACCGTTGCCCCCACCACCGAAGTGCCTATAGAATTTTTTTCCGTCAATATCCTAATTCCAGACCTCCGCGAGGCCGCTGAAATTGCTGATGTCGGGGCCGAAAATATCCACGAAGCAAAAATGATTGGCTCCGACCTCGTGGCTCGTGGAATTGAATGCGTTGTAATGAAAATGGGCAGGAAAGGCTGCCTCGTTATTGATAGAAAAGGTGCAAAACATATCCCTGCTTTTTCCATAGAGCTTGTCGACCAGACCTGCTCCGGAGACGCTTTTGCAGGGGCATTGGCCGCCTCGGTCGCGGTAGGCGATGATATAGAACGGGCGGTCAAATTTGCCTCCGCTGCAGGAGCATTGGCCTGCACCAGGTTCGGCGCCCAGGACTCACTGCCTAAAAAGGAAGAAATTATTGAGCTGCTGCAGCAGTCCGATTGATATAAGTCTTGAAAAATGGTCTTTCAAAGAGAAAAACAACGTATAGCAGCAGGTGAAATCCTGCAAGCCATCGCCAATGAAGAAGATATTAAACTGTACCGTTGTACCATCTCCGGCCAGCTCGACATAAACCGGCTTTTAGAAAAACGAGAAAGCTTTGACACCGGCAGGCTGGCAATCAAGCAAAGCGACGAACAAACTATGGTAAATCTCTCGCAATCAATTGTGTTTCACTCTTGTACGTTTGAAGAAAATCTGGTCTTCTCATCACCCTGGTCGGACCCGGACAGACTTGTTGTGGTTTTTAAAAAGGATGTTAGCTTTAACTCCTCGGTCTTTTCCGGCCAGTGCCTTTTCAGCAACGCTTGCTTTCACGGGCATGCCGGGTTTGATGGCTGCCGTTTTGAGATGATTACTTCTTTTAGGAAGACTTCCTTTCAATCGAATGCTATGTTTCGAACCACCTTATTTAACGGATATGGTTTACTGAACGATGCGATTTTCTCCAAAGACGCGCGCTTTACCAATACCTATTTCGCCAAAAGTGCTAACTTTTCAAACGTAAGATTCATGGGCAAAACGGATTTTGCAGGCGTATATTCCATAAGCAGGTCCGTGCCTATCTTCGAGTCCGTTCACTTTGCCCGACATAGCTTCGGCGATGGTGAAAACTTCTGGCGATTCATTAAACAGGCAGCTCAGGAGGCTGGACACTACCAGTTGGCTGGTGAGAGCTTTTATAATGAAAGGTGTGCCCACCTCTGGAAAAAATTTCGCGGCATAAACTATGATTCCATTTCTGCCCTGAGAAAAATTGCCAGGTTCATTTTGGGTGTCCGATTGCTGCCGGAGCTCGTCTTCGGAAAATTGCTCTTCGGTTATGGCGAACGGCCCGTCAGGGTCTTGGTTGCCAGCCTGTTAATTATCTTTTTCTGTGCTCTTATATATATGAATTCGGGGGGTATCACTTATAGAGGTGAGGCTTTTACGGATGCAACATTTATGGATGGACTGTATTTTAGCACCGTAACGTTTACAACACTTGGATTTGGAGATTTGCATCCCGACAAACATCATTTCATCCGCTATGTTGCGATGGCCGAGGCCCTCTGCGGCGTGGCGCTAATGTCTCTATTCATCGTTTGCCTGGCCAAGCGATATTCACGTGGTTGACCGCCTTGTGCACATTTTGTCAAATCACGCCCGGCAGGACTCTCCACAGGACGCCTTATGGCGGAACCTGCAACCTACGGATTAGAAACCTTTTGATTTGCTCGGCTGAAATGCACGCAAAATGGCCTTTAAGATATCGTAAGCCCACATTTTGATAGAAATTTATAACACTTCCACAAACGACTTGGCGCCCCGCTTGGCGCTAAAGTTGACTTTTCCCTTCATTTGTAATTGTTTAATCTTACCTCCTAATGAACATTTTCAACCATGTTGACCGAACAGTCAGCGACTGGATATGAAAATTGGAGAGTGTAACCAGAGAGTTTGCGTTTTTAGGAAAGGTTGGTATTACAGGACAGTAAACATAGAAAAATGGACTCAAGTTGATGATAAATGGGGATCCCGGCTTAATATTGGCGGTAAGGAGCACTCAACAAGATGAAACCGCTACACACTGAATTATTGCGACAGTTTTTGGGGGGTGATGAGGCGAACGTCATTGCATTTAAAGAAGCAGGCGATGAACTGGTTGACTTCATAATCAAAGGGGAAAAGTATAGTTGGTATGAGGTTTTTCTCCGACCTATAGGATTTGTCTACAGGCATTATTTAGAGTTGGAGCTAAAGTACTGGATAGAGGAATTAAGTGAAGTGACGTTCAGTGCAACAAACAAGCTTCCGGATAATCAGGATTTTTGCATATTTGCATATTAAATACAATAAAGCAACGGAACAGACAATTTTTTACGTTTTCTGTGTTAAGTTCAATTATCAGTATTAATAAACGCGTTTTTTTATTCATTCCGATAAAAGCACAGATATCGCCTAAAAAGCAATGGTATATAGACTGTCTTTTTAGTGTTTTTTCCTTTACTATTATGCCCTTTTCTGGGATAATAAGCACTTAATCTACATCTATAGAACCTTACAGCAGGTGATATTACAGAGCTTTCGCCATCGGAGGAGGGGTGTTTGTGTAACTTTATAGCAGCGACGGCCCGTTCTGCTTCAAACTTTCTTTTTGCCTAACAGGATTAGGCAGTATATATATGACGTGGTCAATTTATAGGAAGGACCATATGAAAAGAACAATGAAAAGGACGCTTCCTGGTTTTATTTTGCTGTGTCTTGGGATAGCTGTTTGTGGCGTTTTCAATACAGCTAAGGCCCAAGACCCGATGGCCTCCAAAACCAAAATACAAATGAAACTCCAGGAGCAGGAAAAGTCGGACGAAGGAATCAAGGCTAGGCGGGAAGCCGCCCAAAAAGAGAAGCGACAAACCGGGACAGAGCAGGAAATTGATTTCGGACTGTTGAACTTGCCGGAAGATACCAGCACTACTTTTGCCGTCAAAGAGCTGCGTATCAGCGGCAATACACTCATTTCCACTGAGAATTTATTGAGTGACTTGCCCCTGGTATATAACGCTTCCAACAATCCGCTGTACCAGGCCGAGCCAGGCGACCTTTATGACTTTAGAATCCTTCACGAGATAATCGCACAACCCGGTCGGCCGCGTCAAGTTTCGAGAAGAACCATGCAGGGCCTTACTCAATATATTCTCTCGGTTTACCGGGCTCAAGATTACGCGGGTATATATATCTACATATCCGCGCAGGCATTCGACCAGGGAGTAGAGCTCTGGGATGGCATTTTACCTATTGAGGTTGTAGAGACCAAAGTTTCTGAAATCAAGGTCACTGCGTACGACCCCCAGCGCAACAAAAGAGAAGAAAGCATCCTTCGTAGTTCCATTATCGAGGAGTGGTCACCGGTACAACCCGGGGAAATGGTGGACAAGAAAAAACTCGATGATTTTGTCAACCTGCTTAACCTCAATCCCGACAGGTATCTCGACGCTGTAATATCGAGAGGCGCCGAACCAAACACGATTGCAGTGACATACGACATTTATGAAGCGGACCCCTGGCATTTTTATATCCAGTTGGACAACGCCGGTACCGATGAAAGACAATGGGCGCCGCGTCTTGGTTTTATTAACACCAATCTTACGGGTATAGATGACAGACTGACCGGCGTAGCACAGGGCGCACTCGATTCAGCAGACGAGAATTACCTGTCTTACGCCAGTTACGAGTTTCCACTTTTCACACCCCGGCTGCGCCTTAACCTTTACGGCGGTCGCAACGAGTTTGATATAAGCGGCGGAGGCGGCGTTGATTTTCTCGGCATAGGTTCCTTTTATGGAGGTTTGCTGCGCTTTAACGTTTTACAGTCGGACGGCTGGTACTTTGACATTACAAACTCCCTCAGCCATGAAAAAAGCAAGGTTACCCCTTCGCTGTTCACTATTCTTGAAACAGATATCGATATGGACCTCTGGACGCTGGGTGCCGAGCTTTATCGCACACAGGATATGTCAACTACTTCGTTTACATTCAACCGGGTCCAGAGTTATGATGGTTCCAGTAAGGCCGACTTTCAAGATGCGCGCCAGGAAACCGACCCAGACTTTGATATTTACACCGTCACAGCCGCTCACTCGCAGTACCTGGACCAGCATAAGATTAACCGGCTCAGCGCTTCTTCCCGCTGGATAACCTCTACTGAAAGACTGGCCCCATCCAAGATGACTACTTTCGGCGGACTATACTCCGTCAGGGGCTACGAGGAAGATGAGATTGTAGCCGACGGTGGCCTGCTTTTCTCCGCCCAATATGAATTTGATTTGGTCAAACATAACAAGTCGAAAGAAACTGAGTCAAACGAAACGCAAAATGAAGAACCCGGTTTTACTAAATTAGCTTTGCTGAGCTTTTTTGATTTCGCACGGGCCAAGGTAAAAGACCCGGTAGCGGGTGAAAAAAAGATCAACGAGCTTTGTTCATTAGGCCTTGGTACTTCTATGACCTTCGGGAAGAACCTCGACGCAGGTATATATTATGGCTTCCCGCTCAGGTCAACCGCTGATACAAAGTCGGGCCACGGCAGATGGAGTTTCAGCTTTTTAATGCGATGGTAGGTCCTGGATTTGATAGCAGTAATTCATTTAGTTAAATGATCCCGATGAATCGGGATGAGGAGCAGGGTTGCATTAGGTGAAGAGGACCCCGATGAATCGGGACAAGATTCGGAGAAAAAACCATGGAGACTAACTCTTTTAAGCAGGTCATTGTATATTTTTTAGTATGTTGTATGTTTTTCAACTCCTCTCTGCCGGTCGTATTGGCCGGACCGGAGGGTGCGCAGGTTGAAAACGGGCAGGTTACGTTTCAGCAAAGCGGCAATAATACCGTTATAACCGCTTCCGACCAGTCAATTATCAACTACACCAGCTTTGATATTGCCAGGCCCGAAGTTGTCCAGTTCATCCAGCCAAGCAGCAATGCTTCCGTGTTAAACAGGATAAACTCTGCAAATCCCACAACAATTAACGGCACACTATTGGCCAATGGCAGGGTTTACTTCCTTAATCCAGCCGGCGTGTTGATTGGCAGCTCGGCCAGAATCAATGTCACTCAGCTTGTCGCTTCCGGACTTGATATGACCAACGAGAATTTTTTAGAGGACCGACTGGAATTCGTGGGCGGCAACGGAATATTAGTCAACAATGGCGAAATTATCGCAGAAAGTGTCTATCTTGTCGGAAAACAAGTCATAAATGCAGGTAATATAATATGCCCGAGCGGGAATGTAGTAATGGCGTCCGGAGACAGGGTATTTATCGGTGAGCCCGACAGCCACATCATTGTAGAGGTCGGCAATATCGAGCAGCCGGAGTTGTCAGGAATCCAGTTAGACAGTCAAATCATAAACGACGGCCTGGTCGAGGTCGGCGATGGAAAAATAATTCTTGCCGTCGCCGGTGACGCCCTTGCCATACCCGCTATGGCAAATTCGGGCATCTTGTCGGCCGCGAACATAGAAGGAGACGCCGGGACTATCGACCTTCAGGCCGCTAACGGCCGGATTGAAAACACCGGCACAATAATTGCAACGAGTGACCTTGGCACCGGCGGTACAATAACGGCCGATGCCGCGGAAGTTGTCAACTCCGGAACCATAGACGCTTCAGGAACAGACGGCGGCTCAATCAGTCTCGAAGGCAGCAAAGTAGGACAGTTCGGAACAATTAACGCCGACGGCACAACAGGCAACGGCGGTGATATTGACATTTGGGCGGGTGAAGTAGTTGCCCTCGGCCCGGACAGCGTTACTACTGCAAACGCCGGCCTTAACGGTGACGGCGGCGAGGTAATCGTGTTCTCACCCGATACGGCGCTCTTTCGCAGTGGAGCACAAATCGAGGCCAAGGGCGGCAGCGAATCGGGCGATGGAGGTTTTATAGAAGTATCCGGCAAAAAACACATCGAGCTAAAGGGGCAAATCGACTTGGCGGCGGCAGACGGGGAAAGCGGAACCTTCTTAATCGACCCGTATAATATAATTGTTGATTCTTCAGGTAATGAAAACGGCGGCTTAACAGACGGTCAATGGGATCCTGACAGCGACAATTCAAGCCTGGATGTAGGTATTTTAACGGGCTACCTTTATACGGGAGATGTAATAATATCGACCGAAGGAGACGGTGAAGGCACTCAGGAAGGTGATGTAATCTTCGACTTCTACGAACCCGGCGGTGATTACTATGCCCTTCAAAACGATTATTATTCAGGTCATTCCTTAACCGTCATAGCGGCAGACGATATCCAGTTTATGTCAGGCAGTATAATTGAATTTTACGGCGACGGTGATGTAAGGCTGTACACCGGACCTGATGGTGGCATTACCGCCGAAGACAAGGGTGTCTTTAACATATTGACCGAAGGGGGTGATATTATTATGGAGGCCGGCAGCGGCGGAATTGATGTAGGCAGGCTGCGAACCGGTCATAGTTATTATGGTTATGGTACATATAATCCGGGTGAAATTCATCTCAGAACCTTTAATCCGGGCGGAGATACCGACGGGTACGACATAACAACTGGAACTCTGATAGTTTATGGATATGGTTACGGTTCCATCGATGTCGCTTCCGCCGGCAACCTTACAATCAACTCTCTCACAGGTGATGTCTCTTATTCCGGCCAGGCTGTATTATTAGATATCGTTCCCTATGAGAGCCCGGATTCTACTGCCTTAGCATGTCTGACGGCCAGAAAAAACGTAACAATTAACGGTGACGTTATTGTTACTGCTGTAAGCTGGGAAGCGGCAACAGCGGGTCTCCGGATAGGTGCCGGTACGGACAGCCACGACGGCACAGTCACAATAAACGGCAACTTAAGAGCAGAGGCATACGGTGGAGAAGGAAGACTCGACTATGCAGAGGCAACTATAAAGGTATATGCAAACAATATAGAACTGAATGGCAATGCTGACCCGCTTGCAAGGGCCGATTATGCCGAGGTTCAGACCGATGGCCAGGATTCAGACGAGCAAACAGACAACGAAACTTATCTTCATTACGCAGAAGTTGATATTGACGATACAAAGGACGGCACCTGCGTTGGCTGTCTGCCGAGGGCGATAGATGATTCGACAACTATCGAAATTGACGAAACCATTGTTATAGACGTGCTTATAAACGACGAGGACGAAGAGGGAGGGCCACTGACGGAAGGCTCGGTATTTTCTTACACGTATTCGGGCGACGGCATTCTTATTGCAATTGATGAGGACGGCTACATTGTGGCATTCGAATACATGCCGCCGACAACCGCCGTATTCATAGACAAGGGTGACTCAGACGAAAAAGGTCCTTACTCGGTGTTTAGTGATAATTTCCAATATTACGTTCAGGACTCTGAAGGAAAGGTTTCTACAGAGCCGGCAATAGTTACAATTACCGTCAAAGACTACTCACGTCCACCAGAACCTGAACCAGAACCTGAACCTAAACCTGAACCAGAACCACCAACAATAATAATAGTACCAGAAGAGGCATCTTTCAGTGAGGACTTGAGACCGTCTGAACTTTCAGATATAGGCCGAATTGAAGGCGATTATTCGAGTGACCTTCAGTGGCTGGCCGAAGAACTTGGGCTTTGCCAGGGTGACCAGTCCGGCGATGATGAAAACAGATGTCAGGAAATCACTCAGGCATATCTGGCAAATGCCTTTTTGCAGGCCACAGATCTACGTCCACACCAGGCGGCCACTCAACTGAGAAACCTCGTTGCAATTCTTCACGATAGCGAGGGGACACGAACCGCCGCCCTGACCAGGGTGGTCAATGAGTTTGTCTCGCCGGATGCGCCGCCTACCGATGAGCAGATGGCTTCAATTGCCGGCGTGTTTGCAAGTCACATAAATGACGGGACTCATTATGCAGCGGCGGGACAATGGCTGGACGCCCTCGTGGAATACGCCGGTATCCTCAATAGTGATATAGGCTGGTCAACAGATGAGTCTGTAGCGTTCGTTATGGGCAAATACGGCACCGCTGTAACAGAAGCCGGCGATATTAACGTAACGGCATATATTCAGATGCGTCTCGAAGGTACAAGCGGCTAATTTCGGCAAGCTGATGCACTGTTATATTCAGAAGGAAAACGGTTAGAAACCGGGTAAAGCAGCTTTCCCGGCGATGATAGTTTAATTCTGCTGAGGGTTTTCCCTGCGGGCCTCGAAAAGCTCTTAGTCTTCATCGACAGGGGTGATTTTCTCAAATGGACGTAGAATGGACTGCTCGTCCGGTACAGGGTCAGGCGGCTTGGGTTTCTTTAGCTCCGGGACCTCATCATTTGTTTTATTGACGATTTCCAGAAAACTTTCAATAGCCTGTCCCGCCTCGGAATTCATTATTCTGTACTGATGATACTCACTATAGGCGAAATAACTTCCAATAACAACCAGCACAAGCCAGAACGGTATCGAAGAGACCGCAATACGTTTGTTTCTGTTTAAGGCTTTCCCCACATCCTGTAGCATAGTTTCATATTCTTCATAGCTGTCTTTGGTGCTCTGGGTGAGCGCTTTTTCCAGAATTTTTCGCCATTTTCCCGCCAGCTTTCCGATATTTGTCTCGGCAGCCTTATCGCCCGCCTGATATTTTCTGCCGAAAAGCAGCTGGTAAGCAACGCTTCCAAGAATGTGAATATTTCTTTGTATCGTCCTTCTTTTTTGGGCACTGATGGCATCGGTACCGAGTGTAGCGGTACGCTCAGTATCGGTTTTTGTTTGAGGAACGGGAATTTTCTTCACCGGCTTCTGAGGCTTACCTGTTGGTTGTGTAGGTTTGTCCATTACAGGAAGAGTGGCATCATCCTGGGCCCCCGCCTGAACTTCAACTGTATCACTAACCTCGTCGCTTTCCACGGCAGCAGCCGGACCGGCCTGGTCAATCAGCTGGGTCGGGGCCTCAATAACAGAGAAGCTTATTCTGGAGCTGGATTGTTCGGATAGTTTTATCTGGCGTGGATGGATACGGCCTATCGACCAGCCATTTTCGGCCAGGTCTATTACAGCTTCTAAAATCTGCGAAAGTATCGCGAACATTCTCTTGGGTTTTATTATTACGCCATTGCTGACAAACTCCTCGAGGTCGTGTTTCGTATATTCAGTCACTACATAAGGCTCGTTCGGATTCTGTGAAACCTCCAAAGCTTTTACAGCAAGGGGAATATTGAGCAGCGCGATATTTCGCATCTGCAGGCCGATTTGATAAAGCCGTCTCCTTACTTCTCTGTCAAGTTCCGGTGGTAAAGTATCGTCAGGCAGATAAACATTGACTGTATCGTGAATAGGATGATTCGCTCGATATACGATCACCTCGTTAATACTTCTGACCGCATCAGACATCACATATTCACTTGGCAGTGGCATTACATAACCTCATCTAAAACCGTGATATCGTATCGAATCAACTCTCCCTCAAATAAATGCATCGTCCTTTTCGATTATTTTAGCTTATTTTGGCTACAATTCACAGCAAAAAAATAACGCCTGAACAAACAGGCTATCTATTGGTTTATCAGGCAGGTAAATGTATAATCTGCTGTATAAGTAATTGAGTATGCTTTACCTGTTGGCTTCTTCCAGCGGGATATAATCGGCTTTAAGTTCGTGGAGTGGTTATGTCGGACATTCCTTCGTTTATACCTGAAGGTTATGAGATAATCAGGACGGTTGTCGAGACCGGTTCGACAAGCGAGTATATTGCGCGCCGGACAGCCGATGACACCCCCGTCAGGCTCAAGATATTCAACTTTAGCCGGACCTCCGGCGCCACTACTCGAAGGCATTTAAGAGAATACCTGCGATGCGATATCACCTTTATGGAAGAGCTTGAGGTGCCGGGTATCATGCGCGTCCTTGATTACAGCGACAGGAAAGACCTGTTATGGGTTGCGACCCAACCTGCCGAGGTAGATAAACTCTCAGAGTGCTTCGGCCTTCTCGCATCCAGGCCCTTTAAGTTCCGGCAAACACTTATTCAGCATTTTCTGGCCAATCTCCAGCGGATTCACAGCCGTCGTGTGGTGCACCGCAATCTTTCCGGCGATGCTCTCTTTTTGAGCTCTGAGGGACAGATATATATAGGAGATTTTGGTTTTGCCGGTTATCTCTCCGACCGGCCGACCATTCGGCCGGAGACCATCTCGGTTACTACTATCGGCTACCTGCCCCCAGAGGTAAGGGACGCCAAGACGTTCAGTTGTGATTTCAGTTGTGACATTTTTTCCGCGGGGCTGTTGGTATTTGAAATCCTTTCCGCAACCTCACTGCCTAAAGACAATGCTGGCCAGATACATGAAGTGCTGTGCAGAGGCTTAAAAGAGCAGGTAATGCAGGAAATTATCACGGCCGACGCCGCGGAAGTAATCCTAAAGGCGGCGGACCCCGCGCCTGAAAAACGCTGGCCAAGCGCGGAAGCCTTTGCCGGCGCTCTCAAGAAATCTCTACAGGTCGAATCCGCCCGCGGTCCGGCATCAGTCCGTGAGGCCCCGACAGTCGCGGTTACAAAACCGGCGGAACAATCTAAGACCTTATCAGTTCAGCCCACTGCCGCCCCAAGGCCGTCCATGCCCGCAAAAAAAACTCCCGCTCCAAGCGATGCCATAGTGCCTTTAGACCCTTCGCACGAGATATGGAACAATCATTACGAAATCATAGAGAAAATCGGCGAAGGCGGCCAGGCCGTCGTTTATAAAGCCTACGACCATCTTACCAATGAGGAAGTCGCAATCAAGACAATATGGTCTCACCACAGAGCAGACAGGGACGCGATTAACCGCCTTAAACAAGGGGCGATGATAGCAAGGAGTCTGACCCATCGATATATCATAAAGACCTACAGCGTTGAACAACGAATCGATGCCGACAGTCCCGGTGGATATGTTTTTATATGCATGGAGCTGATTAAAAGCCGGTTGGAGCTCGGTGATATCATTGAGAAGCGTTTTGCATCGGGACAGAAGGTTCGGCTCGATGAGACACTGCATATAATTCGCCAGCTGCTGGACGCCCTGAGCTATGCCCACGAATATACAATCCACAGGGACATAAAGCCTGGCAATATCATGCTCGTCCCCCGGGGTGAACAAACCGAAATCGACCCCGATTCTATCGGGGACCTCACGAAGTTCGATATCAGGCTGATAGATTTCGGGATTGCGAAGGTGCTCAGCCAAAAACATATCGATGTCACCGGCAAAGGTTTCAGGTCCGCACATTACGGGGCTCCCGAACTGGGCGATTCGAGAACCGCGGTGGATGCCAGAGCGGACATTTACAGCGCCGGCGTCATTATGTACCAGATGCTGACCAACACTATACCTCGTAAAGGCTCCCCCCCTGCTCACAAGGTAAATAAAAAAGTGCCGGCAGCGCTGGGTAAAGTCATCGATAAGGCCATAACCGCCGACAGAGCAAAACGATTCAAAAGCATTTCGGATTTCTCCAAAGAAATTGACAAAGCAGTCAGCAAATTCAACTGGCTGCGAAAAACAGCAAAAGCAGCGGCCGTTCTTGTGTTCGGAGCCTGTATTGCCGCCGGCGTGAATTATCTTTTGCCGGAGCCGAATTACGGTTCTGTCGAGCAAAGTATAGAAATTCTTGAAACCAGGGAACCTGAAAAAAAGATTGCCGAATTGGCCGACGAGATTCCTGTAAAATATTCCGACATCGCCGGGTTCAACTCTTATGACAAATTCAGAAAAACCGCTCTTGATAACCTGAAGGTAGTCAGGATGGCCGGTAATGACAGGTTTAACAAGGACAGTTTCTCTCCCTGGAAAGACCAGGAAGAGCTTTGGGTCGAGATAGAACCGGCTGTCGAGAAAATTGAGCATATCGCAGAGGACCAGCGAGAGTATAAAGCCCGCAAAAACCTGGCGGTTGCAGAACACCTAATGAAGCTTGAGCCAAGCTCTGAAATAGTATCAGAGGTAACAGAAAACGCCGAAAAGGCCGAATCGCTTTTGGGAACCAGACCTATCGCACCGGATATCCTGGATACCTGTGCCGATTCGTATGATTTGGGTGCCAGGGTTTACAAAAATATCGACAATCTGGCCGACGGTTCGGACGCACCCGATACGGCTGAGCAGATAAATGACAAGCTTAAAGATGTTGAAAAGCTGCGAACTGATTTTCTGTTTACACGAGATTCTCTCGATAAGATAACACAGCTCAAAGAAAGTGATTTCTACGAACGCAGCGAGAAATGCTTCGGAAAAGCCAACAGGTCTTACCGAAGCTTCGAGCTTGGCAGTGCCGGAAAGTACTTCGGCTTGATGAACCAGATATGCCGGACAATGATGCACGTCCGGGACGAGATTGATTTCAAGCGCTCGGATATAGGGCTTATCGGCTCAAGACTTATGCAGCTTTGTTACGAAGACATCGATACATTTGAAGATTATCCGTCCTGGAAAGAAAAGCTCGAACAGGTTTACGAGAAAAAAGACGTCCTCGCCAGGTGTAAGCTGCTCCAGATACTTCTGTCCGGCAGTCCCGAAGACGTTTCTTTGGATGTTTATGAGCTTACTTCTTCGGCGATAGACCAGTATAAACAGAGCAATTTCATCGCTGCCAATGATAAGCTTGCAGACGCTGTCGAGAAATATAAAAAGTTTATGCGTCAAAGGATTGACGGTTCGATAAGTGATTGTGATTTTCTGCTGACATTTTCTTCCGTAGCCGTTCAAAATATGAAAGACTGCCAAAAGGGGCTCGAAAACCTTTCGAGCTCTATCGACGGGCAGGCCTGGCCTCAGGAGGATTTCGCGGAACAGTTCAACGGCTATGCAGAAGAAATAACCAAAGAAAAAGATTCCATTCGAACAAACCTGATACAAAAAGCCCGCAAGCTTAAAAAAGAAATTCTCGAATCGAGCGCCAAAATTCAGCAGCAGGATTATTTCTGGAACTCTCAGCAAATTGACAGATACGCAGCCGTTGCGCAGAACTACAACGAGAACGACATCGATACGAGCATCGAAAACTGGAAATACGTCGACAACCTGCCGCGCATCTCGGCGATTGTAAACCAGATGGAAAATATAGATTCATACCTTGACAAAATGTTAGCCCGCAAAGACCAGCTGGACCGGCTTTCAAAGGACATCGACAGGGGAATTAATTTCTGCCAGAAGTTCAAGGGCACTTCCGACACGGAGAGGAAGAAATACAAAAAGTTTGAATCGGAATTGACACAGCTAAGGGCCGAGCTGACAGCACGGTGGAACGGAACGTACCTGATAGACCTGAGCGACGAAATTTATGATTCGGAATATGAAAAGATATATTCGCCTTTTATGGAAATCCGCGCCCAGCTGCCCTTCCATCGCACACGCGTAATCGAAATGATAAACAAAACGCGCTCCCTTGAAGAAACCGCGGACTATCTGGGCGAATGCAGTCGACTCTGGGCGGAACTCGTCGGCCAACTGGATTTGTCACTCGTAAAGCCTAATTTCAGAGATACGCGAGACTATCTCGAAAGTGTTAAGGAAGATGTCGACAAATGGACTGTCGAAAGTTTTAACGAGAAAATGCAGGACAGCTGCAAGAAGCTTGCCCGGGTTCTCGATAATCAAAGTAAGGCTGTTACCATTATTGCAGACGCCATCATTGATGAAAAATCCGGACTTGTTGAAAGCCTGGAATCATACAAGACAAGGGTAAATGAAATATTGGACGATGAAGATATCCGCACACTCGACAACATTGCGACAAATGACAGAAGTGACAAGCTGGTCGAATTCAGACAACTCCCGGTTACGCTTGAGACTTCTAAGAACACAATCTCCGACATTGTTTTATCAGGCGAAGAGGTCCCGGGCAGAATTACAACCGAACTGGCCGGCGGTTTTGAAGTCGATATATGGATAGAAAAATTCAACGCGAAAAACGACCTGTTTAACAACCGCATTTCACAGCTAAAGGCCGCGGAAAATGTTCTCCCGACTTTTCAACAGGCCCGACAAATGCTGACCCGGCAGTCGTCAATGGAAAAGAATTATTATCTCGGCCTGCGAGATTATACGCTCGGCCTAATCGACCACTCAGGTCTAAGCGGCAGGATAGAAGCTGTGGAGACCGACAGAGTTGCGGCCGGAATGTGCCTGTTCCTTGAGCGGATGGGCAGTGATGCCCTGCCAAACCTGACG
Source organism: uncultured Pirellulales bacterium (assembly GCA_964481525.1). GTDB lineage: Bacteria > Planctomycetota > Phycisphaerae > Sedimentisphaerales > CAYZTY01 > CAYZTY01. The sequence continues at coordinate 18,357 of CAYZTY010000005.1, read as the reverse complement.
GATTTGAAGGCCTCTGTCGCCGCCGTTGGAGTTGAGTTGGGGGAACTAAAATCACTGCAAATCAATAACCTTAAAGAAGCCAAAGGTTTCAACAAAAAACGTGAGAAATTGCTCGGCCGGGTCGAAACTGTCAGAAAAGACGTCGATAAACTCAGCATTCCAAACCTTGAGAAGAGCTGCAAAGAAAGTGTTACCGAGGGAGTGAAAGAGCTGGCAAATCTGATAAAGCGTTCTCGCCAGACTGATACTTCCGACAAATTAATACGTGCGCTATGGGCGTTATACCCCGACCATACACAATGGAGACAATGGGACTCATTTCTTGAGCTTCACCATATTGTTTTCTCGAACGGAGGTGTGCGGCTAATCTCATCGGACCTTTTAATGCCTGCAAGCGAAAAAGGAGATTATCTCGACTTAACTGAAATTGCAGAGGACCCCACAAAGGTCTTCCACACCGACACCAGTGATTCAGCCAGCTTCGGCTGGCCGCGTTATGTCACTCACCAGAAAGACCAGACGGTAATACTGGCATTCATACCCGGAACACAATCAAGCGGTACAGAGCCGTTTTATATGGCTGCTCGTGAAACAAGCAATGCTCAATACAAGCTGTTTATGGAAAAGGCCGGCGCAAAATCAACAACCAACCTGAAGGGCTGGGCATATTTCAGTGACCGAAGCAATAATTTATTAATCGGCCAGGCCCAGGGCCAGTTTCCTCCCTCCAGAATTACCTGGGACAAAGCCGCCGGCGTCTTTGTGATAGACGAAGAATTCGAATATGCCCCTGTCACCTGGGTCACGTCCCACGGCGGCCAGGCTTATGCCAGATGGATGAGCGGGCAATTACCAACACTTTCGCAACACGTTTATGCCGCCCGGGCAGGAAACAGAACGTTATACCCCTGGGGAGACAAGCCTTCATCCGCCGCGTCTTATGCACACCTCAGAAACTCCGCCTGGCAAAAAGCGGCAAGAGAATACAACGTCCAGAGGGACAATCCTGTCGAGATTGCTTATCCTCCTGTAGGTGCTGTAAAAGATTTCTTGACGGACAAGGGACTCGACCCGGCTAAAATCGTATATGAAGGCGGCAGTGACGAGACCGTCTGGCCTTGTTTTACCAAAGACAAAAAACCTAATTCCTGGGGCTTGTATGATATGGTGGGAAACGTCTGGGAATGGTGCGCGGACGTCGAGAACAACTCTCAAATGGTAGCTTGCGGCGGTTCCTGTCTTTCGCCCCCTGAATATGCCAGGCCGGAAGCAACATATCAGCTTGAAAACCAGGCCAGTGATGTAGGCTTCCGCATCCTTATACCAGTAAGATGACTCACCCGACAGAAACTATAACTAAGCGCTGCTCGTTGTCTTCTGATTAAAAAACGCAAAAACCGTAATATCATCCTGCTGAGGCATAGTCTGGCGAAAATCAACTACAGAGTCCATTATTACCTGTATAAGCGTCTTTGCCGAAGGAGCCTTTGAATCCGTCATTAATTCCGTCAAACGTTCTATTTCGTACATCTGGCCGTCCGGAGAATTCGCCTCGGTTATGCCATCGGTAACCACAAGCAGGCTCGTTTGTGGGTCGATCGTTTCTTCGGCAGTCACGAACGGGGACTCAAAGATACCGAGCGGCATATTGGCCGCATCAGCTAACTTTCGGGCCGGTTCGGAAGGATTCATAATCAAAGGCGGGATATGGCCGGCATTTACATAGGCCAATTTGTTTTCCGAAGGATCGAACAAACCCAGGAAAAAAGTCACGAACATATCATCACGCAGATTTTGACACAGGTGCCGATTAATATGTTCGGCCACCGTAGCCAGGTCTGAGCAAAACGTCATAGTCGTTCTAAGCGCGGCCTGCAGGTTTGACATTATCATAGCGGCCGGCAGTCCCTTTCCCGATACATCACCTACCGCAAAGGCTATCTTTCCGTTTTCCAGCGTCCATACATCATAATAATCGCCGCCCACCCACATTGCGGGTTTATAACAAACGGCGATATCAACCACAAAGCAGGACTCAGGTACTCCCGGCGCCAGTTTTGCCTGAATCTCGTGAGCAAGTTTCAACTGCTGGTCCAGCATCTGTCTTTCAGCCCTGGCCTGGTTGAATACCAGATTTTTCCGTTTATGGACTACCTGTCGAGCAACGGCCTGGACAAACTCAAACGTATCCGGTGTTGTCTGTTCAATCAGTGTATCGAGGTACAGCAGGTCAACTTCATCGGTAACAGCGCTCAGAGGTACACAGATTACGACTCTTGGAGTCTGTTCGTCTGAAATAGTCAGGACCATGTCGGCATCCTGGGTCCTGACGCTCTTGGCCATTACCGGATTTCCCGAATACCGAACCGCCTCGAGCACACGATGAGACAAATAAAGGTTTGTCATATCCTCGGCTGTAATCTCGGTAGCGCTGCCGCCGAGGTGGCAGGCAAGAATCTCCGGTGATTCAGGCAGCTCCTGTTTATTGCCGGGAAGTCTCAGGACGGCTGCAACGGTTTTCGGAGCCTGCGCCAGGCTCTTGCAGACCTCGGGATACAAGGCGGACGGACTGTTCAATTCCGAAAGGCGGCTGTTAATCTCATTTAGCTGCTTGAGGTAAGGACGGGATAAAACCTGTTCTTTACCGACCTCGCTGGAGATAATTTCCGCCTTGTAATCATCTTTGATAAAGTTGCTCGTCACATGCACGGAATCATCACGCTCAATCTGCTGTGCCAAAGGCGGTTCCATCGAAAGGCTGCAGGAGCCGATATTTACTGTTTCACCCGGCAGCAGCGCGTACGCCTGTACGCGCTCATCGCTAACAAATATGCCGTTGTTGCTCCCCAGGTCTTCGATAATCCAGCGGTCGAACGGGTCCCTGAAGATTCTGGCGTGCTTACGTGAGACATCCGGACTGTTGAGGACTATCTGACATTCCTGGCTACGCCCTATGAGCGTACCTTTGGGTTCCAGCTGGACCTGTCGGCTGCCACCCTGGTCTGTTACCGTTAACATTGCTTTTGGCATCTTATATTTTCTTAAAAAACCAGCTCAGGAAACCCAGGACTTCGCGGCAAGGAAACTATCACAGAAGCTTGTCGATTTATTGCAATTAATCATAGTTAATCTATCTGAGCTCATCCCAGAATTTCTTCTCTGCTTCCTGGAACTGCTCGAAGCTGGATTGCAGTTCCGAGACCATCCGCTCGATTTTTTCCGGGTCAAGTTCCTCATCGGAATCGGCCATAAGCTTCTGGAGCCGCAGGGAGGCGCTATCCAATCGTTCCGCACCCGCGGCAAAAGCACCGGCTGAATCGACAATAGCCTGGACTTTGGCCTCTCTTTCGCTGGGTTTGTAAAGCAGTTTCCAGGGAGCCCGGCGAACTTCCTGGCTTGTCAGCTTGAGATTGGTACTTATTTCGGAAACGTTGCTGATAATCCTGTCGATACGTTCATCTTCGCCCAATTCCTTCAAATTGCTCAACGCCTTTTCGGCCTCATCGAGTGCAGCATCGGCTTTTGCAATCGTTTTCTGGACCTGTTCGGTTATCGCCGGGATGTCCCGCTTTAACACACACGCGAAAAAGCTGTCCGGATTGTCCGGGTCAAATTCACGCTTGATTGCCTCAAAGACACTGTCGGCAAGTTCCAAATCCACTGGTTCACGACCGGTGATAACCTCGCCTTCGCCGCCCAAATCCTCTATGGACAACTTTGCTTCGGCGCCCAGTACGTTGTTTTGCGGCAGCAGTACGCAATCAGTTCGCAATTGATATTGCTTCGGTATTTTCATCGTAAAGAAAACGTATATATCATTCGTGTCCACTGCGTCCTTGTCCAATTTCTCGATTCTCGTATTCGTGATATAGCCTACCCTGACTCCCCCGATATTCACCGGACTGCCCTGTGTCAGCCCCTTAAGGCCGACCTTATAAGGGAGTCTGATGGTAATTTTTTGCTGAGCCATGAATATACTGGACCAGTCCGCAAGCATCACCACGATATAGATTGCCAGCACCAGCGCAACCAGTGTAACTATGCCAACCATAACTTCATTACGATTTTCTTTTGGCATAACTTTGCTCCGATACCATAGCTGATAAATATGTTAATCGATTATTTTTCACTCTTGACGCTAATCATAAGAAGGTCGTCTTCGTAATCACTGGTTATTGCGCGTTCAGTAATAGGCCCGTCGGCATCACCCCGTAAAAACTGCCTTATCAACCTGTCCTGCTCGCTTTGTAAATCCTCCGGCCAGCTGTCTCGCAAAGTCTCGAATTCACTACGTGTCCCTGTTTTCAAGATTCTGCCTTTATCCAGTATGCACATCCGGTCGGCTATCGTAAATGCTGAATCCATCTCATGCGTTACCACCACGCTGGTTACATGAAGCTTTTTTGTAAGGTCGATAATCAGCTGGTCAATCTGAGCGCTGGTGACCGGGTCAAGGCCCGCGCTGGGCTCATCGTAAAATAAAATTTTCGGGTCCAGGGCGATGGCCCGGGCCAGTCCTGCACGTTTCTTCATCCCCCCGCTGACCTGAGCGGGCATCTTGTCCGCGTGCTTTCGCAAGCCGACCAGCTCCAGTTTGATTTTTACGACAATCTCGATAGTAGACTCATCAATGTCGGTATGCTCTTTAAGGAGCAATGCCACATTTTCACCGATGTTCAGCGAGTTAAACAAGGCCCCGGACTGAAACAAAACGCCAAACTGCTTGCGGACATCGTCAAGTTCTTTCTCCGACATCGTTGTTATTTCCCGTCCGAAGAGCTTGATACTACCCTCATCGGGAGTGAGCGAGCCGATGAGATGCCGCAGTAAAGTGCTTTTACCACATCCGCTGCCGCCCATAATCACCATTATTTCGCCGGGATATACCTTCAGGTCAATCCCATCCAGGACCCGCTGGGAACCGAAACTTTTTGTCATTTGACAAATTTCAATAATGGGCTCTTTACCGAGTTCTGTTGACATACTTCTTAAGCCTTCAGCTCAAATCCTATACAGGCGAAGTCACTCTCTAATCAAACAAACCGTGTGCATAAAATATCATAGTGAAAATAGCATCGGTTATAATAATCGCAATAATACAATATACGACGGTATTGGTTGTGGACCGGCCGACTCCTTCACTGCCCTCCCAGGGCTTGACCGAAAGCCCCAGGAAGCACGCTATCAAGCCAATCAGCAGGCCGAATACGCCTGCTTTGATAATACCCGTAGCGAAGCCTGTTACATTCACCGCCTCAATGGTCAACTGATAAAAAGTGTGCGGGTCAACACCAAGCTTCATACCAGTGAGCATCCCGCTGATAACCAGGACCACATCGGCAATTACCGTCAGTATCACCATCATCACAACGGTAGCGAGCAAACGCGGCACAACCAGGAAGTTGACGGGGTTCAGGGCCGATGCCCTTAACGCCTCGATTTCCTCGGCTGTAACCATCGTGCCCAGCTCCGCTGCGATGCTGGCACCGGCAAATCCACACAACACTATCGCTGTCATCAGCGGGGCAAGCTCTCGAAACCCGGCTATGGCGTTAATCGTGGCGATTTCGTTTCCCTGACCGAATTCGTCGAGCTTTGGAAACATCTGTAAAGGTAGAATCATACCAATGGCCATTTGTACCAGAATGACAATCGGAACGGCCCTTATGCCAACGCGAACCATCTGAAAAATGAGCGCTTCACGTCCCAGCGACTGCTGTGGAAGAAATAATCCTTTGGCAGTTACGCAGCTTACCTGACCCAACAACAGGGTCATAGCACCCAGCGTGGAAAAAATCCTTTCTCCAGTCTTGAGTACGAATCGCCCCAGGGCCGCGACGGCCAAGAGGTCGCCCCGGAAGATTATCTTTTTAGCTGCCGGAAAATCAGAATCTTTCATTAAGACAATGCCTCTGCCAGGCTGTTATAAATCTGGAATGCCGAATCCAAACGGCAAATTTCAAAAATACTGCGGACACGCTGGGTCAATCCTGCCAGTCTCAGTTCACTTCCATTCAGACGGCACCACTTGAGAGCGCCGACCAAAGTAGCAAGTCCGCTCGAATCCATAAATTCCACGTGTGTCATATCCACGAGAAGTACTGCAGGCTTTTCAGAGTACAATTCCTTGAATTTGTTCTTCAACTCCCCGAAACTTCTCATATCTATTTCACCGCCCAGTTCAAGCACCACGGTCCGGCCTTGATGCCTTATACCTCTGATTACACTCTGAGGACTATTGTCTGCCATAATTTTAAGCTCTCCGTTTCTGTTAGAAATTCTAACTTATGTATTTTACCATTCTCAGCCGCATACCACAATCGTCGGTATTCGAGAACTCCACTTCATCCATAACCGAATGGATGATATGTACACCCACTCCGCCAGGTCTTACTTCGCCCAGGTTTCTGCTCTTTATAACCTCCGCGTCCACCTGCTTACCGAAATCTCGAATCACTATCTCAATCGCCGATTTACTATCGTCACCACAGCATATCTTATTAAGGTCTATGATAATGGGTTTGTCACAGGGGCCGTCATAGCTGTGCCGTATAATGTTAGTCAGGGCCTCAACCACTCCCAATGTAATTGACTCAGCCTCGTCCTCATCGAGCCCAAAAATACCGGCCGCCTGCCGTACGACTGTTCGCCCTATACACAAATAATCCGGATTTGCCTGCATACGCAGCTCAATCTGAGTGTTTGTCGAATTCCCAGGATTTTGTGAATCAGTCATTTTACGACTCCTTTCGCCTGCTCCGTTTCGATGTACTTGCGCCAGCATTTTACAGCTTCGGCACGAACATCCGCGGCGGCCTTGTAATCGTAGCCGCAATCGGTGCCTGTAATCCGCTTTAACGCCTGAATTGAATATAAACGGACACACCTGTCCTCATCCTCTAAAAGACTAACCAATTGAGGTACTGCTGAGGATATCCTTTTATCGCCGGCCCATTTGACAGCCATAATCTTAATCATTGAATTGGGATTGTCCAAGTCCGAAAGTTGTGGTTTTCGGTCAAGGAGATCGGCACATCCAGCCAGGAGCAGGACTATAGCTGCAGGAAGCCAGAGATAACTGAGTCGACTAATTTTTTCCAGGTTAACCATAATTGCGACACTCCACCCTCTACTGTTATATGAACTCCCAAAGTACAAAGCAAACAAGCCGACTCGGTAAAACTGCTTATTACTTCTACGAACAAGGCAATATAACATTGTAGGGACTTATTTTATGCTGTCAACCAGACTTTGATAAACGGTAAATGGAGGCAAAACCAGCATCGGGGAAGGGCAGCGGCAAGAAGATTATTGAAAGGACACTTGGAGGATTTTCATCGATTTTTACAGGCAAAAGGCAATACACCTGAGCATTACCGTCAGGTTTATTATCGGGTTAAGCGAATATGCAAAGGTTGTAAGTTTATTTACTGGAATGACATATCAGCAAGCTTTGTACAGTTTTATATTGCCAACTTAAGAGAAAGCGGGGAAATATCACAGAAGACCTCGAACTATTATTTGCAGGCAGTAAAGCAGTTTTGCAACTGGATGCTTAAGGACGGGAGGGCGAGTGGAGAATCCTGTAATCGCCATGAGGGAATTTTTCAGAGGCAAAATGCCTGGCGCGAAAGCTTTTAATTTGCCAATTAAGTATAACATGGCGGATATGCTCAGGGCTGATTGTAGAACCGCCTGGATAAATTATGAAGACGATGGCCGAGGCAAGATAGACTTTCACAGTCTTAGACATACGACCGGGAGTCTTTTAGCTGCAAGCGGGGTGCATCCCAAAATTGCTCAATCCATCATGAGACATAGCGACATAAATCTGACCATGTCCAGGTATACACACATTTTCCAGGGGCAGGAATCGCAGGCCGTCGAAAGTCTGCCAGACTTCTCAAATCGGCTCAGGTCAAATCGTAAATACAGCTAACGACTTGGCGCCCTGCTTGGCGCCGAAACACAGACAAGCACGTATTATCACGGTTTCTAATGGACAGCCAACCCCTCTGACGATATCAGGAATGCCATTTTAACACGCCCGGCAGGACTCGAACCTGCGACCTACGGATTAGAAATCCGTTGCTCTATCCAGCTGAGCTACGGGCGCTTGAGTTCTAACTTGTTGTAGTTTAACCACTTCCCACACACGTTGTCAATCTTTCTCATCAATTAAAGAGGGTGCGTGCCAAGTGCGCGCCAAATTCTTACTGAGGGTTTTGACAGTTACTTCCCTTGCACGGTCCAGCAAATCGTCGGCAACAGCAAGATAAAACTTGTGCGTTGTTTCGAAATCGGAGTGACCAGCAAGTTTCATTACCTCGAACTCTCTCAGGCCGTTAGCAAACCAATTGCTCAGAGCCGTGTTTCGGAAGTCGTGGAAGCGACCGTTCTCAACGCCTGCTCGTTTTAATATCTTTCCAAATTTACGGCGAAAGTTGTTAATTACCTTCAATCGGGCATCGCAAAGAGTCCATCTGCCTTGCCTCCGTAACTGCTGGATGTGATCGTAACGAGCGGGGGGAACAAATACGTACGGGTAACGTTCCGGCTGCTGACTCTGATAGTCCACCAACAACCTGACGATATCTTCAGTCAATGGCAGAGTTCTGCGCTCAGTGTCTTTGATGAGCCATCTCCAAGTCTCAGTTGTGTCGTCTTTGGGAGCAACATCAATGGTCTTTGCTTCAAAGTCGATATCACTCCAGACAGCATTAAGCAACTCACCTCGCCTCATTCCCGTCGTCAAGGCAACAAGAATCAAAAGCTCCCAATTAACGGGATTTTCCGCTTGACACCCTCTTGCAGTCTTTAAGATCCTTTCACATTCATCAATGGAATATATCCTGACCTTGCCCTTCGGTACTCTGGGTACCTTGACCCGCCTAAGGGGGTTCTCATCCAACTGCTTCCGGTCGACCGCCAACTGAAATAACCTTTTCAGGTGTCGCAGTTTCTTAGCTACCGTCGCTGGACTGTTGCCTTGATCCAGGCAAGTCTGCCGAAATAACTCACCGTGTCTGAAGGTAATCCGCTGATAATCCATGTTGCCAACAACTCCAATAAACTGGTTCATGGCCGATGCGTTCTCATGCCGCGTGCTCTCTCTAACCTGGTCTCCAGTCCTAGCTAAGCTATCGGCCAAGAACTCGCTGAGCATCATCGATTCTGCTGCCACTATGTCCATTCTCAGCTCCCGTTCTTTCTGGGCCCTTTGTCGCTCAGCTTTACGCCTGTCGGCATGGCTGAGAGAAACCCGTTTTCTCCTGCCGTCCTCATCTACGTAGTCGAGCAGGTATCTGAATGTTTTGCCGTCGCGTGACGGCCTTGTCCTTAGTCTTACCAGTTCTTTCATAATATTCACCTCCTTTCTGCTGACCTTAACTGGCAAGACCGATCCGGACATAATTTAATCCCGCCAGTCGAAATTGCATAGCAAAAAATCATATCAGCATCTCCTGTTGCATTCTTTCCCTTACCCATTGAACTACCGCCTCCAGAGGATACAACGGCTGGCGGCATACATGGATGCACGGCAGGCCGTGATATCGTTTAAGGTGGGCGATTACATTGTGATAATTCCGGGCCTTGCTTATCTCTGGTATGCGTAACAATCGTATCAGCTCGTCTTCTGTCAGCAGGGCAGGACAGGGAGTAAATCCTCCATTGCCGTCTGGTAACACCGCTGTCGAGTTAAAGTTATAGTTGTTTTCCTTGTCTGCACGCATTATATATTGGCTCGATTCAATCGATCTTGGCCACCTTTTGTTTGCCGAATCATCTTACCGGTTCACTCAATAGCATTTACTGAAACCACAGACCCTGCAAATCATGCACCGACCTCCCTCGTGCTCAAGTCTGCTGCCACACTCCGGACACCTGTCAGGCAAAGGCGTTTCCGAACCGCACTCACGGCCATTAAGAAATTCCTCTATCGTTCTGCCAATGGCATCAGGACAGGAGAGAACCTTGATTCCTGATTGTTTCTTCTTCGCTGTTAGCGTGGACAGGCATCGTATTCCCCGCAACTGTTCAACAATGGCTTCCGGGGCAACACCGGCCCGCAGGGCAATTGAGGCCAGGCGGCTCGTAGCTTCTGCCTGAGAAGGACACCCGCCACCTCTGCCAACATTCGTAAAAATTTCACAGACTCCCTCCGTGTCTCTGTTCACGGTGATGTATAAATTCCCGCAGCCGACCTTTACCTTCTTTGTTCGGCCGGTGGTCGCTTCAGGACGTACTCGCGGCAATCCACCTGCCGGTGCCTCTGCATGTGTTCTCAGCGTCTGATCAGGCCTGCTTCCATTACGATAAACCGTTATTCCCTTGCAGCCCAGTTCCCATGCCAGTCGGAAGATTCCATCCACATCAGCTATCGAAGCATGTTTTGGCAGATTGACAGTCTTTGAAACTGCGTTGTCCGTAAACTGCTGAAAGGCTGCCTGCATCCAGATGTGCCATTCCGGCTGAATCTCCAGTGCTGTAACGAAAACGTGCTTTACCTGCCCAGGGATTCCCTCAATGTTTTTGAGACTCCCGCAATTGAGAATCTCCTCGATTAAGCTTGGTCGGTAGAAGCCCTGTTCTCGCGCTGTCCGCTCGAATACGGGATTAACGATAATCGTTCTTTCGTCTTCTACCTTTCGTTCGTAGACGAGTGAAAAGTCCGGTTCGATGCCGCTGGAGCAACCTGCGATCAAACTGATACTTCCGGTAGGGGCGATTGTGATACTGGCAGCGTTTCGCATCCGTCTGTGATGCTTTGTATCCCATGTGCTGCCTTCCCAGTTTGGAAAGCAGCCTCGTTCTCTGGCAAGCTCTTCGCTTGCCCGGTGGGCTTCTTGCTGGATGAACGATGCCAGTTTTCCTGCAAATTGAACGGCTTCTTCAGAATCGTACGGGATACCGAGTTCGTACAGCAGGTCGGCAAATCCCATCACGCCCAGGCCAATCTTGCGATTTGCCTGTGCCAGGCGGAGGGTATCTTCAACGGGGTAATCGGACACATCGACAGTATTGTCCAGAAACCGCACCGCTAATCTGACCGTTTCTGCCAACGCAGACCAATCCATCCTTGCTCTGCCGTTAAGAGATGTTACGAATTTGGCAAGATTGATACTGCCCAGTGTGCAGGCTTCGTAAGGTAGCAGCGGCTGCTCACCACAAGGATTAGTGGCTTCTATCTGGCCAAGTAAAGGAGTCGTATTGTCACGGTTTACTCTGTCAATAAAGCAGATGCCCGGCTCACCTGTGGCGTGGGCATTTACAACGATCATATCCCAGATTTCTTTGACGGTGTAGCAGTCGCCTTTTGCCTGATCTTCCGGCAGCAAATCGTCAATGGTGTAGGAGCTTATGTTTACAGAGTGAGGAATAACATATCGTTTTTTGGTACGGGGATTAACCACAACGTGCTGGACATAAGGGCTTTCTACAAGCTTTTTCATAAACGCATCTGGGACTTTTACGGAGATGTTGAAGTTGGTAAAAGCAGTGGTGTCTTGTTTCGCATTCAGGAACTTTAAAATGTCAGGGTGCTCGACGGACATCATTCCCATATTCGCACCCCGGCGAAAGGCGCCCTGTTGTATGGCACTTGTGGTTTCAGACAGAACTCGCCAAAAACTTATTGGCCCTGATGTTGTGCCGCCGCTGGATGCAACGCGGTCACCTGTTGGTCTCAATCTATCAAACGAAAATCCGGTGCCGTTTTTGGTTTTTTGAATTAGAGCGGTTCGCTTAACAGTCTCGAATATGCCTTCTATACTGTCCTCAATAGGTAAAACAAAACAGGCACTGAGCATGGCATTTTCCCGGCCACAATTCATCAAAGTTGGACTGTTCGGTAGAAAAATGCCATTTGCCATGAGCTTGTAAAATTCGTCGGCAAGAGATTGTATCTGCGAATCTGTAGCACCATATTTAACTTCTACTGCTGCGATTGTATTTGCGACACGGCCAAACATCTGCTCTTCAGTTTCGACAATATTACCTTGCTCATCCTTCCTGAGATATCTACGCTGCAATATCTCACTGTGCATATTTTGCAAATTGTGTGTTTTGTTTTCGTATGTTTTGTTTAACAGGCTACTTTTCATGTCACTTTATTATCCCTTTGGGTAATCTTCAGGTGTTTTCTTTATATTTTGCTAGTCTTCTGATTGCGGGTCCGCGTTTTCCGAAGCCTTTTTGACTTCTAAGAAAGTGCTTAACTTCATAAATCCAACCTTGTCTTCCTTCAACAACTTAGTTCCAAATCTGTTTGCCATCTCGTTTTGCAACTGCTTGATATCGTTGTCGGTTAGTGCAGCAAACACAACCTTATCCCACCCGGTTTCGAGGTCGCGAATAAGGTTGCTTATTTCTTTTTCCATGTCCTCCAAGGCAATTTCAAGCGCTACTTTCCTCTCATCCCATTCAATCCCTACATCAACACTCTTACCATTAAGCCATTGTTCTATCTTGGCGGGGAAAGCCATCCCAATTGCCCAACGGTATATGGTGTGCTGCCAGAATTTGTGCGGGATGCTACCGTTACCGGCAGGATGTACACATCTTACACCAAGCTTCCAAAGTAGGTGGTATCCGGCTTCTGTGATTTGCACTACTGACGATAGACCGCCTTTTTTGCCGGTTCTGACCTGGTGGATGCGAATAAGACCAGGACCGGTATCCTTAAGCTGCTCCCGAATGGAGTTTGCCTTGTAATCTGTGAAAGAATCAAGCTCGTTAAGCTCATTTATAGGTAAAAACAAATGCGGCTGCTGTGCCAGAAAACCCAAATAGTCCAGACATGCTTTTGTCAGGCCATAGTAGCCAAAAAGAGTCTCAGCTTGTTCTGGGGTTGGTTGTTGTGAAAACAATGGAAGTTGGTCAGGTTCGGGTTCCAACAGTGAATCAAGAACACGCCTGGTCTGTTCGATGCGTGTGGCTATTTCTTCATCTGTCGCTATTGGCAGATTAATTTCTCCTACGTCACCGAGGAAGGCCCTGGGATAATCTTTTGTTCGGCAAACCACGTTCCGTTTGGTCATGTGCATCATGTACTCGGTTTGCTCACGGTTAAGGGCCAGATTTTCTGACAAAAGTCTCGCCGAATAACCTTCCGTGGGTCGGAATGCCATCCAGAAGCAGTCAATGTTGGAGAGCACCACACGGGGAACTGAGAATGGGTTATGAGTGCCAACCAAGAAGGACAATCCCCTTTTTCTGAATTTGCGAAATGCGTCCAGGATGTATGGTTCTTTCAGATCGGCACGGGTAAGTCGGGAGATGTTACAAACGTCGTTGAACTCATCGAACATCAATACAATCCGCAGGGTTGGATCGTAATAGAGCGGCATGAATTCTTGAAGCTGTAGCGTAATATCTCCAACAAACATGCCTTTCTGGTCAGACGCAAGATCGTGCACGTCCCAGACTATGGACCTGTAGGTCAAGGCAGGTAGATTGTGGCTGCGGATTGTATCATAGACGTAATCGAGGTACTGGAGCGGGTCGCGCAGACGATTGATTAGTGACTGTTGGGCCTGATAATCGCGTGAACCAGGCTTATGTTTCTTGGACCTGATGTGTTCCAGCAACTGGCGTTCGTTGAAAACACGCTGACGAACAAGCAACTCAAAGGCCGCATCCCGTTCCGAATACATCATATAGTCACGCATGTAACGGGTCTCTCTGTCCTGGACAGTCAGATTAGTTATATGGTCTTTCTGTGATACACCCCCAAACGGCCGCCATCTGTTCAGCTTAAACATTTTCTTAACATGGATGACTAGTATGTCCTGACAGCCTATGGCACCGGATGCAGCTAAAAATGACGCCAGTTGGCCTTCCATATCGAAAAACCAGACTGATATTTCTCTTTTGCCAGTCTCAGGATTAATACCGTTACGGTGGATTTGCTGGCCTAATGCTACAAGGACGGTGGTCTTGCCAGCACCGGTCGGGCCTGTAATAATGCCGTGGAGAGGAACATCAATTCGTCTTATCCTGGCTGGATATTGAGGCCCCCGGCCGGTAACAACCCTGCAAAGCTCATAATCACCCTGGCTAATCTCTTTTTGCTTTGGGGCAGGAAGAAGCGGGTGATCTTCTTTGACGTTCTGCTGGAGCTTTATGGACAGGAATTTGTACAGCTTCTGACGTCTTTTAGGGTCCTGCAAAAACAAAATAGAACTAATTGCTTTTTTAACCCAGGGCAGGTCCTCTACACCTGCTTTAGCTGCTAATTCCTTAAAAAATTCCTTATCTCTGTAGTCCCCGTACATTTTCATCTTTCTCCTTATCACGTGGGAATAGTTCACGAATGGCAACGCTGACGGGTTTGACCGCGACTAACGCACCAATAATAGCAAAAAGAGGTTTTACAAAGGTCTGGGGTCGGCCAAGATAGTCTAAAAGCTCCAGGTGCGTGCCTGACTTAATAAGAAAGCAGCCCCACCACCACCCAGCGACGGCCCCAACAATAATTCCCACAATCACCGGCCAATGTGGTTTAAAAAAAGCCAGGTGTCTGCGAACTAAAATCGCTATGATGACAACAATCAGCACTTTTATTATTAACACAACTGCATCCTTTCAAAACATAATCAAGTAATAAATTCCGGCAGCGATCAAAAGCCATTTAATAATTGCTTTGAGGATTCTAAGACGTAGTGTACTTCTTATACATGCCTTGCAAACAACCCGCATCTGACCGTCAAGCCAGCGGTTGTCCCTGCAATCATAACAACATGGTGCTCGACAGATATAGCAGTAGCAGTTGTTGTTTGTGGGGTCTTTGCTGCATTCCGCACATATAATTAAAGGTTCTCTACCAAGCCGCTGGCAACTCAGGCAGGCAACACCAGCCTCAGCCCCGGTATGCAGCACATGACCGCATCCACTTGCAGTTTTGTATCTGATCTCAGTTGTCTCTTTCAACCCTTCCTTAGCGTCTGTAGATTCGACCTTGTCGACCAGCGGTTCCCCGGCTCTCACCTGGCCATCCACATAGATGATGGTCCTGGTTTCTAGCGTCTCATTATCAGAATAACCTATGATATCACCGTCGTGGTTTCCCTGCTGAGTCGGTCCGTCATCGACCATACTGTCGTTGATCTCGTTATCCTTTGCCATTTTTTTACCTCTTTCCTTTGCAACAATTACCAGGGCATGCCAATTATGTCGGTGTTGATGTCAAAGCCGATAGGATCCGGGACGCCTGTAATGTCCAGAGAGTTTGGTACAGGAGGCATGCCAGGCGGCAGAATACTCGTAAAGCCAAGTCCCGCAACTTGAGTATCGGGCGGCTGAAGGTTTAATCCTGGAGCTGCGCCACTATCGGCGTCCGGGGTGTCCAACATGAGGGTTGGGTCAGAAGGAAGTGTTTCTGCCTGACCAAGTTCTACAGACAGGCTATCAATTCCGTATGATGAATAACCCTCAGGCGGCTGGGCGATAAATGGAGGCACAGGCCCCCAGATATGGTGTTTGAACATTTCCCGGTACTCTTCACTCTGCCTGTCATAGCTGGCTAAAAGGTTCGGCCATAACGAAGGATCGTCCGGGGATGGAGGAACGTCCGGAAAGTTGATCTCGGTAAGGATATCATCGAGGACCACCTCTGCAAGTTGCAATTCCTTTTCTATAGTAATAGTTATACCATCGGAAAGGTCCAGAGTGATGCCGGAGAAGAGTTTCTCTTTGAACTTACTTTTTATAACATTCTGATCTATATCGAAGTACGGTGCTCCTGAAATAGGCTCTAATTCCGGGGCTATACCGTCTTCAGGCCAGCCATGTCCCCATATACCCCTCGGCGAAGCAAATAATTTTTGCAACCGCCGACTACATCGGTTACCCTTAAGTTTCAGCCTTTTTCGCAGTAACCGGTTTAGCCAGGCTCGCCCTGCCCTGGAGGCACGCAGATACCCTCTGCCCTTGCACGCAGGGCACCGGATAATTCTTCGTCCGTTCTGATCCTGCACCGCAACTTTCCCTGTCGCTTCACAGACAGGACACGAAACCCCGGCTGCAGAGAACTCACTTTCGTCTTTTTCTGTTTGTTTGTTCTGATCCTTTTGTTCAGGTTCTTCGTTCATTTCTAAACTTTCCTTTTTTTGAAAAAGCTGCAAGATTGTGTCTGACAGACGTCAAGTCCCCATCCTGCCGTGATTACCTCCGTTCCGTTTTCATTTCATTCACTCTTGAAGAACGTTTTTCCATAAGCCTGCAAAAGCCTGTCGCTCATAAAAACTTAACAGTTATGTACCCGGGCTTTCTACGTTCCAAATTTGTCTGAATACAGTTGGTGCCATACCACTGGCGCGAATGCTAACGGATAGGTAGGAATCAGCAGTACAATAACTAAAATGCGAAGATGAAGATTCACTTTAAGGCTCGCCACCAGCATCAATGCACCTAACCACACGCCAAACAAGACGAAAACGCCTAAATACGCTAACAATCCCAAAAGGAACAACCACAGTTCTACAACGATTTCAGGGTCCCCCTTTCGAGATGCTCGCCTGCCGGATGTTCTCCGTGCCGAATCGCCGAAAATGGCCCGCCTGAATTCTTTGACAGCATGGCTGACTCCCCTGATTTCCTTTACGGCGCCATCCCATTCAACCGGTCCGTCGTAGGTGTCCGTATTACTTCCGGGGTCGCTGCCCATGCTTACCGCATCTTCCCAGTTCACTCTGTCACAATCGCCATTCATCGCTCTTCTTCCAATCTCCAAGACCTCCAATGCCGTTCTGGCCACAAAACCGGCAGTAGCGTCTTGCCCTCGTGGTCCAGTCGTGCCAGCCCGGGACTTCTCCGTTAGCATCGTAGTGCATCCACAGGGACCGCCGTTGCTTGCCTTGAAACAAGCGCCAGAACGTATGCATAAAGCCTCCTGTAACCGAACACAGGACGCCGCCGTCTGATCCCGGCCTTTCTTCCATCCAGTTGTTATTCAGCCTTTCGTTTTGCTCCTGCTCGGCCGTCCGCGACAATTCCTTCATGGCGTGTCGCCAGTCGATGTCGCCGAAACATATCGTGCACCTCTTGCAACCGCATAAGCTCAACTTCACCTCCCCGCCAACGGCCACGGCCCCGCTTTTCGTATAAGCAGTCCCACCGGTCAGGGCGAAGTGGATACGGTTGCACCTGCGGGCCAGCACTTCGGTACCGACGACCGCCGGATCGTTATCCGTAGAATTGATAATGATATCGCTCGACATCGCAGCCTCAGCCGCAATCCTGTCACTTATCGTCCCAACTATAGGAATCACCAGAGCACCCGGGTCCAGTGCCAGAGCCAGCTTCGCCAGCTCTTCGGCTTTTGGCTTCCCCACAGAGGATTTCGGCAGAAGCATCACGTCACGATTCGCATCATCAACCAAGTCAGCGTCAATAAGAAACTTCCCTCCTCTCCTGGCGACGCCGCTTTTCACCAGTTCGATTAGCACTTTGGACCCCATACGTCCACAACCGACCAGAGCAGCTCGCAGCTCCTCCGCCCTGTTATGAATTGCCTGACCTCTGGCCATATCCCCTTCACCAAGACGCACTATGAGACGGCTAAGGTCTGCCACCTCCTGTGGGTTATCATGGTAGTTATCATCTGCTTTCAACTTATTCTCCGGTCCGGCCTCCATATTTTGAAGCGGCCACAGAGGGCCTACCGACAACGCACCCATTCCGGGTCCCGGGGTTTTCAGCACGTCAACCGGCTCGAACCGTTCACCTTCCCTCAACCAGCCCTCAGCCATCAACATCCCCTTTGCCCTGTACAGGTGTAATAGCCCGGCACAAGAGATACCCGCTTCGTCCACAGCGGAAGCATACCTCTGCGATTCACTGTCGTTTAGACGAGAGACGCCGTATGACACAATCAGCGGGAACCTACCGGCGCGGCTGGCCTTACGCAGAAACCCGACCAACTCCTTATCATCCGTGATATACGTGGTGGAATGATGCAGAATCTCCTGTCTTCCTTCTCTTCTAAACACCCCCATCTCGCACACTGCATCTTTTGTATGCCGCCGTTTCCCGAACTCAAGAATCATCCCGTCAAGAGTCACAGACGGTATATTGATTGAATTTCGCACGAGCATAATCTTTTTCCTTTCCAGCGGGTAAGAGCGGATAGCTTCCTGCCCCCGAACTGCCCGCAAAGCCCCGCGTAAATCGCGCTCAGTCCGTTTTGAAACGCGTGACTTCACGCTCCCGTTTAAGTTTCTCTTCCATTTCAATAATTTTTCTGGCAGCCTCCTGATGCTCGAACTCCACAAGCCCGGGCGACGCGACCTCCACGCTTATCATGTGCTCCGGACTACAGGCCAGGGGCATAGCCAGGGCAGCCCTCACGAGTCCGGT
>CAYZTY010000004.1:0-45617 GCA_964481525.1 uncultured Pirellulales bacterium | reverse complement strand
AAGTGCCGCCGCTTCGCAGCACAACGCCACCATCTACTACAGCAAATGACTTAAGATTATTTTCTCGCCACAAAAAATCGAGCAATATGAATAAAAAAGCAGGAACAGAAAAGTAGAAGAGATTCTTAAGCTTTTCCCTGACGCCAGCTTCAGATTGATAAAGTATCAAAAAGAAAAAAGAAGGGACAAAAAAGCATGTATTCCTTTTTGTAAGATACATTAATCCCAGTACTACTCCCGACCATAGAAATTTTCTTTTAACAATTAACAACAAACATAATATGCTTAAACTGGTGGCGGGAATATCCAAGTAAAATAACACACTAAAAGCAGCGATGCTGGGAATAGTTGCAACGATTAAAGCAGAATACAACCCTTGGCTTTCTCCATAGAGTTCTTTTCCTAAGAAATATGTAAATAATATCAACAGTATATAGTAAACAGTATGATAAACTTGCGCAATAGAAAAAGATATAGTACCAAATAATCTCCAAAGCAATGCCAATAGTACATGCCAGAGAGGGGCGCTTTTATAAAAATAACCCAACGGACTTCTATTGTCATATAAAGGGTCAAAAGCTACACGGTTGCCGGTATTGCAGATAGCTTTTGCAAAACGAAAGTGCGACACCTCATCACCCAGGCAGAGCACAGAAGTCAGACCCGCAATTAATACTAAAAAAGAACAGCATAGAACAAGTAAAAATAATTTTTTATTAATCACTTTCCCCCCTTTTTCTAATTACCTTTGCAGGCACACCACAGGCCACGCTATAAGGAGGTACACTCTTATTAACAACTGAACCTGCGCCTATTACGGAACCTTTGCCTATAACAACTCCTTTTATTATGCAACAATTTGAGGAAATCCAAACATCATCCTCAATTAAGACTCTTTTCGCATTATATCCTTGTTTATTTATTGGGACATCTATATCTCGATAGACGTGGTCAACATCAACAATGATATTTTGTGGGCCGATAGTTACGTCATTTTTTATCGTAACTTCTTGATAACTGAAAATTATTGAACTCTCGCCAATATGGATATTATTTCCTATCGAGATATTTCCTGATTCAGAAGTGCTTATAGTAACATTACGCAATATACGGGCATTGTCTCCAATGCTTATTGCGCCGGGATGATTGCAAAGTATTCTTACACCTTCGTAAATCTTTACATTTTTACCAATCATCCCTCCCGAGGAAACAACAACGAACTTCCAGAAGAAATACCTTAACCTAAAGCCAATTCCAAAATATAAAAACTTTAATAGCTTCCCTGACATTTAACCGACCCTCTTAGCATAAACCGTAACTATTGCCGCCTTTTTCATAATACTTTCAAAAAATGCGAAGGGGGGTAGTACCAACGTCCAAAATATCCATGATAATCTCTCAAAAATAGGATTATTCTTTTTTTTCTCTTCTTGCCATGCTTTTTGAGGGTCGAGATTTGGAAATAGACTTATAACAATTGTCGGCGGATGCCACCAATTCGTAAAGTGGTCAGTTTTTATTACTTGAAGACCATGCTTTTCTAAAAGACTGGATATGATATCAGGATTAAAATAATATAAATCCCTGGGAGCATCCACTGCCGCCCATCTTTCCTTAAAAAGTCTAAATTGGATACACTCTGTATTGGGAACTTGAATAGTAATAATCCCGTCTTTTTTCAAAATTCTGCGCGCTTCACCAATAACCTTTTGTGGATCGTGAGTGTGTTCTAACACATTGAAAAGTGTGATGATATCGAAATAAGAATCAGGATAACTCGCCTCAAACAAATCTCCCTGTTTCACATTTAATCCGAGATGCTCTCTCGCATATTCTCCTGACGAAGATATCTCTACACCATAGGTCTCAAAGCCCTTTCGTCTAAAAATATCCAGCCTGTCACCTGAACCACAGCCAACATCAAGCAACTTCCCTGTCTTTTTATTAGTTACTTTAATAACCTTTGAAGTTTCATAATTTAGTAAATGATGTCTGTATGTCTTCTCTAATTTTCTTATTAATTTAGTAACTGCAGATTCTGCCGTCAGAGTTTCTTTCCAGGAATATGTATCAGGATAAAATTTGACGATTTCACTTCCTAAAGGTCTGGGATTAATATAAATCAATCCACACTTTTGGCATTGAACAACTCTAAAATCACAGTCAGATAAGCCGAATTTTTCCTTCTTGGAAAACAATGGCTGCGTATCGTCGTTATTGCAAAAATTACATTTTACATATTCCATACCTCTATTCTTTAAACCTCCTCACCTTTTCTATAATCATATCTACCTCAGAATCTTTTAAGTCGGGAAATAAAGGCAATGTTAGCAATTTCGTCCATACATTTTCGCAAACGGGCGTCTCACCTCGGCAATTCTTATACATCTGGTAATGATTATTAGGTATATAATGGACACCGGTAGAAATCCCATTTTCCTGAAGGTAGGCATTCAACCTGTCTCTGTCCTTTGCCTTAATAACATAATTATGACAAGCGCTTTTGGCATAGCTCTTAAGCACTGGCGTTTCTAACCAACCTAAATTAGCAAAACCTTTATTATACTTCTCGGTTATCTCCCTTCTCCTATCGTTCATCCTATCGAGTTTTTTAAGTTGTACCAACCCGAGAGCAGCGGTTATATCATTCATATGACATTTATAGCCAACCTCCTCTACATTATAATACCACGAATATTTTTTATCTTTATCTTCTCTCGCCCAAGTGTCCTTTGTTATACCCATCCATCTCAGTTTCAATAATCTGCTATTAATTTCGGGGTCATCTGTGGTAATCATACCCCCATCCGCCGTTGCCAAATTCTTGACGGCATGAAAGCTGAAACAGGCGACATCACCCAAAGAACCTATCTTTCGGCCTTTATATTCACCACCACAACCATGGGCTGCATCCTCAATTACAGCCAAATTATGTTCCTTGGCTATCTCATTGATAAGGTCCATATCGCAAGGATGACCACCGTAATGGACGGCAACAATTGCCCTCGTCTTATCAGTAATCAATTTCTTTATCTCATCAGGATTAATATTTAATGTGTCCGGATATATATCAGCAAAGACGGGGAATCCATTATTATAAATGATGGCATGATTAGTAGATACGAAAGTTAGTGGTGTTGTAATTACCTCACAACCTCCCACGCCCATCACTTTCATAGCAAGATGTAGTGCCGCCGTGCAAGAATTTGTAGCAACCGAGTATTTGACTCCAATATACTCAGCAAATTGCTTCTCAAACTCTTTCGTCTTTGGCCCCAAACCTATCCAGCCTGTTTTAAAAGGCTCTTTTAAGGCTTCTAACTCTTCTTTGCCGTAAGATGGTTTAAAAACAGGTATCATTTATATCCTCCTTATTCTTTCAGAGCTATCTTTCTTGCACTGATACCAAATCTCTTTAACAATGTGTAAACTTCTTTGTTGGATATCCTTTTTTTCTTCATAATCTCTCTTCTCTTTTTAAGCATTTTAGGCAAACCTAAAAATGCCGAGATATTTGCTTTTATTAATATGCTCACGAGTTTAAATTTACTCGCTTCTTTCGTAAATCTTCCCGCAGCCCCCTTACCGGTTAAAGCACCTAAAGTTTGATAGAAATATCTTAAAACCGTGTAAAATATCCCCAGAATCAAAAAAGAAATAGGGAAACTTTTAACTGCGACCCAGATTCTATTTCGCTCAACTAAAAATGCCTTAAGAGGTGAATAACTACTGGAGCTGGCAGAATGAAGATGATACACGACTGCTTCAGGATTATATACACATTTCCAACCAGCCAGTTGTGCCCTCCAGCCCATATCCGTTTCATCGGCATAGGCAAAAAAATCCTCATCGTAAATTTCGTTGGTTAATCTAATATCTTCCAACATTTCTTTTTTATACAGACAAGCGCAATCGCTTGCGAAAAAAACCTCCTCTTCTTTATTGAATTTATCACCACTCTCAAGACGTCCTCTTCCTATGGACAATCCATCCAAACATACTGCAATACCTGCAACATCGAGTAAATTACTTTCATATTCTAATAGTATCTTGGAAGCACATGCGCCAAATTTCTCGTCTTTATCAATACTTTTCCTAAGTTCCTCGATACATCTCGGCTCTAATCTCGTATCATTGTTCAACATCATAATATATTCGCCTTGGGCTGCCTTTATACCTGTGTTATTCGCTGCCCCGAATCCGAGGTTCTCGCTGTGTCTTACAACTTTGACCTTTGGGAAGTTTTTTTGTAAATACTCCACGGAATCATCCTTGGATGCATTATCCACCACAATTATCTCCAAATTATTATGGGTCTGCTCTCTAAGAGAAGCTATGCAATCATTCAGATACTTTTCCCCGTTCCAATTAGGAATTACTACCGATACCAGAGGCAACATGGAATTCCTTCCGTTTCAAAACAAGAAACATATTGATTAAAAAAAGCAACATAGCATTACCACAGATAATATAGAGAACTTGTGATAGACTTTGATGGAATAAGGTAATCGCAAGAATCTGAAGTACCGTAAGCAATACCAGAGAATAAATGAAATTCAGGCGATGGACGGAAAGCTGATAGAACAGAAGGACATACACCAGAGCAAAAAAGACCATGGTAACAGAAAAAATCCTGACCAGCCGGATACAATGTAAATGTTCCTCGCCTGACAGCAACCTTATCACCAAACCTGGAAAAAGAAGGCAGACGAGAGCAGCTATCCCACATAGTACTCCTACATACAAAAGACTTTTCTCCAGAAGATGTAAGGTGGCCTTGGCTTGTGCATGAAGGTTAGATGTCTTAGGGAACATTACTAAGGTAATGGCAATCGGTAAAAAAAGAATTATCTTTCCTGCCATTTGTGCTATTGAGTAATACCCGGCCTCTAAAGGTTTGAAGAAATGCTTAACGACGACTACATCCATACTAGTTAGAATCATAAAACAAAAAAAGACCGTAGCCACCGGATAAAAATATTTATAGACCTCCGAAAAATTCGTTTCAGGTTCAGGATTGTTCGATTTAAACCGCAAAAATCCCGGAATCGAAGCCAAAGGTCTTGGTAACACAGAAGCGAGCATGACAAGGGATAGCAAAAGGGCGATAAATGTCGCTATACCCAGGGCACTCATTGCCCCCATCACTCCAAAGCCGACACTAACAAATATAATACCGAAAAGTAATTTTAAGCCGCCATTAATAATCATAGTTAAACCTAAATATCCGAACTTTTGTAGTCCTTGCAGCCCGCCTTGGCTAAGAGGTAAAAGTATTGAGAAAAATGTTACAACACCCAATACCATTATCAATCGCGAAGAGGTAATTTGAAGAAACGAAGCAATACTCCTACTGCCAAAAATTAGCACTAAGAGAGCAACCAAACTAAACACTATTGTTTTCTTCGCAAAAGAGTAAAGTAAAAGATTTATTCTCTCATGGTGATTAATTGCACAGAAGGTCGAGATAAACTTGGTAACCACTGTCTGCAGGGTCCCGCTGGGAATGGATACTATCATCAAGATAGAAAAGAGAGAATTTAAGACCCCGTAATTTACGGGGCTGAGATTCCTGACCATATATAGCTGGTATAAGAGGTTGAAAATATTAAACACAGCAACAGCCAGGAACATTAAGCTTCCATGTTTTATGAGTTCGTCCTTGTGTTCCATCGTTCCAATCAAAAAGAACCAGGCCAACAAGCAAAATTAAATACTTGCATTTCCAGAGATTTCACAAATCGCTAATCAGGTTTATTACCTCTTCAAAACGGATTTCCTCTGTCTATTTGTTGACACCGATTGGTTATCTAAAGCATGATTTTTCGAACCTTCCATAGCCTCAATCTCCTGAGGAAATTATGAAAAACCCCACGGATTACCGAAGCCGAAAACCGCGCAATCAGCCTTCTTCCTGAACGTCCTACGCTCCGAAAACCTCACCAAAATAATACCAATCCCGCGGTCAGAAAACAAGGTTTTTTGCAGCTATTACAACTAAGATATCTACCAAACCTTCCCCATCGGCAAAACCTCATCTCCGGACAGCGTCTTGATGGCCCGACAAACCCTCTATCGCTCCGGTTCTATATATGAAACTGCTTTCCTCCTCTCGATACGTTCGCCCCTTATCCCTGTCAGGGAAAAACCCAGCCTCTAAGACTAAATGATTTACCCCTCCTTCTCATCCATTAATGCCCAGCCGATGCTGATTTTCACGATATTCAGCCAGAACAAGAAGGCGGTCATAATTCCTCCACCAAGGAAAGTGAGTAATTTTACTGAAATTTAGGCTTGACTATTTTAAGTCTTATACAGCAAAAGTCAAGTATTGTAGCGAATCCGTGTCTGCGAGCCTCTCATAACAAGGATAAATTGTCCGCCCGGGGCGGAAAATCCCATAGACATCGGCCCTATTAGGCATCCTGACCGGGTGAACTCTTTTATGGACGCAGATATAGTATTCAGCACTGCTCTCAAGAAGCTAATTCGGCTGGAAAATACGTGGAATAACGGTGTTTGCAACGGCGGGCAACAGGGAGTATAATAAAAAGGGAAGGATAGACAACTGAGTGCTTAACTATCCCCAGAAAGATAATGAGAAGGTTCTCGGAAGCTTGGAGGCGAAAGGGAACAAGAATGTTAAAGCAAGTAAGCCGGATTCTGTTCTTTACAGCAGTAATAATGCTGAGCAGCACGGTGCTGGCGAAGACTTGGCGCCTGGACGAAAACGAGCAGTGGCAAGAGGTATCTGAAGATAATCAGGGCCAATACCTTATGGCCGTTGCTGAGATTAAAAAAATGGTAAGCAGCGGGGAGCCTGAAGCAGCAAAAGAGAAACTGGCAAAGCTCAAAGAGGCGTTCCCAGAGGTCATTGAGCGGGAGTTTGAGGCGTTTGTTAAGGCTGAGCTGCTCCTGGCAAAGGGACAATTCGATAAAGCAGTTAGAAGCTATGAGAAATTCCTCGACGAATATCCGAGGAGCGAACTTTACGAAACGGCGATGGACAGACAGTTCCAAGTGGCGACGGCCTTTCTTGCCGGACACAAGAGACGAATTTTGAAGCTCTTCAGCATCAGGGGTTATAGCGAGGGCGTCAGAATAATGGAGAAAATAGCGGCACGGGCGGGAGATGCACCAATCGCACAGCGGGCAATGAAATCAATCGCTATGAGCTACGAGAAAAGAGAAAAATTTATCGAGGCGTATGAAACCTGGTCGCAAATTTCGTCACGCTGGCCGGACGGCGATATGGGCAGGGAGGCATTGCTCGGTATGGCACGCAATATGCACGCGGCCTATAGAGGACCTACATATGACGCCACAAGCCTGATTAGCGCCAGGAGTTATTTCCAGGATTTACAGTCGCGTTACCCACAATATGCCGAGGAAATCGGTGTTGAACAAATACTCGCCCATATTGAAGAGCAGATAGCTTATAAACAATATGCCATCGGTGAGTACTATGAAAAGACAAACAGCAAGCTGGCCGCCAATTTATACTATCAGCACGTCACAGAAAATTGGCCGGACAGCTCTGCTGCGAGGTTTGTTGAGAAAACTACTAAAAAGGAATCTACACAGGACAAGGAAAAATGAAAAAACTCAAGCACATTGATTATTACCTCGTCCTTGTAGTGACGATTGGCTGCGGAGTGGTTGTCAGTTTATGGGTGACAGGCTGCAGCGGGTTTGACCTGAGTAGTTATAGCGATGAATCGCTTTATCCCAAGCAGCTATCCAGCGTTTACGTCGAAATGTTCGACTCTGCCAGCCTTCGTAGGGGTCACGAATACATTCTGACCGATGCGGTAGCCAAGCGTATCGAGGCCCAGACACCTTACAAGATAGTATCGAACCGGAACCGCGCCGACACAGTTCTAAGTGGACAAATCAGCACAGCAGGGGAAGCGGTTCTTGCAAGTGAGCAGCAGACAGGACAGCCGTTGGAGAAACAGTTTGAGATGAGTGCAGTGATAAGCTGGAAGAATCAGAAGACAGGCGAGTTACTTATAGACAGCGAATCGGCAAGTGCATCGGCAAGTTTCTCGACGTTCCAGAACCAGGGAAACGAGTATGCTTTAAGGTTGGCGGCAAACCGTCTGGCGGAGCGCATCGTAGAAATGATGCAGACAAACTGGTAGCCTTTCTTGTATTCGCCGACCTGAGTGACAAGAGTGATTATTTATGATTAGTCCTGAGAGAAAAAAAGAAGGTAAAAGATTGGTGGACGGTCGCCAAGGCGGAGGCAGAAAGCCCCCGCTGCCCACGTACAAAAGGAGCCCCTTCAACTGGCTGCTGATTGCACTTGCGGTAATGACGGTGATGGCACTGGTGAGTAAGTGGAGAAGCGCCGAGAGAATAAGTTATAAAGAATTTATCAGCTATCTCGAATCTGGACACGTTGAGAAGGTAGAGATAAGAGGGAGCGAAATTTTCGGCAGGTTCAACGCCGAAGGTGTAGCGGCACGAGAAGAAAAGGCACCGGCGTCATTTCGTGCCAACTTTGACTCCGAAGTGGTCGGCCAGGACCTGATGAAAAGGCTGCAGGAAAGCGACATCGAATACTCATGGGCCGATGAGCAGATATGGCTGCCCTTCCTTATGAACTGGTTTTTACCGCTGGCCTTGATTGTCGGGCTGTTCTACTTTCTTTTCCTGCGGAACATTCGCGGCGGCGCCGGCGGAATGCTAATGAACTTCGGCCGAAGCAGGCACCGCCTTCGAAGCAAAGAACAGGTAAAGGTCACGTACAAGGACGTAGCGGGGATAGATGAGGCCAAGGAGGAAGTGGCTGAGACAATAGAGTTTTTAAAAAATCCAAAGAAGTTTCAGCGACTTGGGGGCCGAATACCGCGAGGAGTTTTGCTGGTGGGTCCGCCCGGATGCGGCAAGACACTTTTAGCTAAAGCAATTGCGGGCGAAGCAGACGTTCCTTTCTTCAGCATCTCCGGCAGCGACTTTGTGGAGATGTTTGTCGGCGTGGGCGCCTCGAGGGTACGTGACCTGTTCAAGCAGGCAAAAGACAACTCGCCCTGCATTATCTTTCTGGACGAGATTGATGCCATCGGCCGCAGGCGCGGGCCGGGCTTTGTCAGTGGCGGACACGACGAACGAGAGCAGACGCTTAATGCTATTCTGGTCGAGATGGATGGTTTTGACACCAACGACCAGGTCATAGTAATTGCAGCAACGAACCGGGCGGACATACTGGACCATGCCTTAACGCGGCCCGGCCGGTTTGACCGTCAGGTTTACGTACCGCTTCCTGATTTAAGAGGAAGGGCCGAGATACTGAAGGTCCACGCTGCCAAGGTTAAGCTCGCCCCGGCTATTGACCTGCAGCGGGTGGCGCGCGGAACGCCGATGTTCAGCGGAGCGGACTTGGCGGCCATAATCAATGAGGCGGCGATTGCGGCTACTATGGCAAATAAAGATTTCGTCGAAACGGCGGATTTGGAAGAAGCCAGGGACAAAATTCGCTGGGGCCGGGTTAAACGAAGCCGAATGGTCGACCAAAAAGAAAAAGAAATCACGGCTTATCACGAGGCAGGCCACAGCCTGGTACAGTCTCTGCTCGAAGATGCCGACCCCCTGCATAAGGTTAGTATAATCCCCCGCGGACCGATGGGGGGAGCAACGTTCTCACTGCCGGAAAAGGATAGAACCCTTTTTACTAAAAAATACTGTATGGCTATTCTTCAGGTATGTTTTGCCGGACGAATAGCCGAAGAGTTGTTCTGCGATGATATATCCAGCGGCGCCCAGAACGACATCCAGCAGGCCACGGAGATTGCACGCAAGATGTTTTTGACGTGGGGAATGAGTGACGAGCTGGGCAGAGTCAGCTACGAAACAGACCCGGTATACAAAAATTCGGGTTATGGCTTTGGCCTGGAAAAAGAATATTCCGAGCGGACCGCGGAAACAATCGATAACGAAGTAAGAAAGACGACCGAAGAAGCATACCAAAAAAGCAGGGAACTGATAGAGGCAAACAAAGACAAGCTTGATGCAATTGCACAGGCCCTTCTGAAATACGAAACTCTCGATGCCGAGGATGTAAAACGACTGCTTGAGGGCCACAAACTGGACAAACCCACCGTCTCCGAGCTGTTAGCTGTTGAACAGGCCCGGTCCGAGCAGTCGGAAAAAGCCCCGGCGGAAAAGAAACCCGAAAAAAACGAGTAAAAAGTAAAATGCCTTTTGGCCCTATGCCCATCTGGGTGGGCTGAAGGTTACCCCCCCGTAAGAAATAGTTAAAAAGAGGGAGTTTGTTAATTTATTACGAGCCGGGTTGCGAAGTTGAACCGATGGCGCCGGCTGGACCATCAAGCAGACAGGAAAAAGTTGTGAACAAACCAACAATTACTCCGGTATTTGCAGCTCTGTTATTAGCTGTCATTCTCTTCACAATTGTAAATGCAACAGACCAGCAGTCGCAACCACGACCGGACAGCATTAAAAGCGACATTGTTTCTATCTCCTTGCAGCAGCAGTATGAAACTCTAAGGCCGGGCCAAAACTCCGCAGTGGCAATCCGTTTCGCACTCAAAGAAAACTGGCATTTTTACGCCTCGGCCGAAACCGCCCCTGGCCAAATGAATCTGAAAATTAAAACCAAAGCTGAGGGACTTAATTTTCAGGAGCCGGTATTCCCCGCCAGCGAAGAGTACTACGATAAGGCAACGAAAAAAAATCTTGAAGTTTTTAGCGGCGCTTTCACAGTATATATGCCGTTTAAGACCCCCACCGCCGAACAGCAAAAACTACAGAACGATATTGCGATTGATATCGAAGGAGCGGTCTGCTCAGACATAATGTGTCGGCTTGAGAATTTCAGCTTAGGGACCAAAGTCAAGATTGACCCGGCCGCGCCAATGGGCGAAGCACGTTTTGTCCTGCCGGAGCGTAAAGAGCAGAAAGTAAGCGAAGCAAAGAAGGCAGTAAAAGCCAAAGCCTCGTATTCGGCGCCAATAGCATTGCCGCTGGCATTTGTGGCGGGGTTGGCGCTGAATATTATGCCCTGTGTCTGGCCGATACTGCCAATCATAATCATACGCATTCTCAACCAGGCCAAAGAAAATAAAAAAAGGGCAATCGGACTGGGCCTGTCGTTTTGCCTTGGGATATTGCTCTTTTTTGCGGCGCTTGCCGCGTTAAATATTATCCTGCGCCTGGGTTACGGAACGGTATTTCAATGGGGAGACCATTTCCGCAATCCAACCTTCATTATAGGTACGGTAGTTTTGCTGGTTGTTCTGAGTCTGTTTTTGTTCGGAGTTTTTAGCATTGGCGTACCGGCCGGACTAACCGAGAAGGCAGGTGGCGGCCGGGGCTATTCAGGCTCTGTAGGAATGGGCTTTTTGGCGGCGCTTCTGAGTACGCCGTGTAGCTTTGCAATCCTGGCGGCGGCCTTCGCCTGGGCACAGGGGCAACCTCTGGGCCTGAGTACAATAGCAATAATGCTTATCGGAGTTGGGATGGCGGCGCCCTATGCGATACTAACCTCTATGCCGAAGCTCCTGAGCCGTCTGCCGAAACCGGGCAGATGGATGGAGCTGTTCAAGCAGGGGATGGGATTTATATTGCTAATCATAGCGGTAAAACTTTTCAGTTCGGTCCCGACAGAACGAAATATAAACGTTCTTTACTACGCGGTGATACTGGGCTTTTGCGTCTGGATGTGGGGCGGATGGGTAAGTTTCGCCACGAAGGCGGCGAAGAAATGGTCCGTCCGCTGTCTGGCAGTCATTATTGCGGTGGGAAGCGCATTTTTGTTTTTGCCCGCACCGAGAGCAGAGCTTATTGCATGGCAGGAATACAATCCGACCAATATCGAGACTTCTGTTTCCCAGGGTCGGCCGGTTCTAATAAAGTTTACCGCCGATTGGTGTACGAGCTGCGTGGTGGTGGAAAAAACTGTTTACTCTCGCAGGGAAATTGCCGAACTCGTGAAGCGAAAAGGTCTTCTGACCGTTAAAGCAGATACAACACTCGCTGAAAGCGTTGCGACACAGGACTTGAAAAACATCTACAACGAGCCGGGCGTACCGGTGAGCCTATTACTCATTCCGGACCGAACCGAGCCGGTAAAATTACACGGCATCTTGATAGGAGCAAAACTGAAGGAACTCCTGGAGACATTACCGGATAAAGAAACGAGTAGTAAAGTGGACTGAAAGTGTAAGCTCAGGCAATAAGGAATGGGTAAAAGAAAGACTATAACAGTCAGCAAAGCACAAGCTGCCGAGCGCGTAAAAAAGATTTGGCCGATACTTAACAAGACCTATCCCGAGGCTCGTATCGCGCTTAAATTCGGCAACCCACTGGAGCTTTTGATAGCCACGATTCTCTCCGCCCAATGCACCGACACTCGAGTAAATATAGTTACGAAGGATGTATTCAGGAAGTATCGCGGTGCACGGCAATGGGCAAACGCAGAGCTGAAACAAATCGAAGCAGACATAAGGCCGACAGGTTTCTACCACAATAAGGCGCTAAGTATCAAAAACGCCTGCAAAATGATAACAGAAAATCTCGGCGGCAAAGTACCTGACACGATGGAAAAGCTGTTAGAGCTGCCGGGAGTAGGCAGAAAAACGGCAAACGTAATTCTTGGCAACGCCTTCGGCGTGCCAGGCGTCGTTTGCGACACGCACGTGATTAGATTGTCCAGGCGGTTGCAGTTAAGCGAAAACCGCGACCCGGTCAAACTGGAGTTCGATTTGATGGCAATCGTGCCGAAAAAGAATTGGTTGCTTTTCAGTGATTTGCTCATCTGGCACGGCAGAAACATCTGCAAGGCCCGTCGACCACAATGTGAAGACTGTCCGATAGCCAAATACTGCCCTGCAGCTAACAAGCCTGATTTATGGTAACGGCCATAATCGAGTAAAGTTAAGGACTGAATAATTCGATTTATATGATGTAGTGCATTAAAAATTACTACAAGGAGCATTTTAATGGGTAAAAACCATATGCCGGTAGAAGAGCCGTGGCGGATATTCCGGATAATGGCGGAGTTTGTCGAGGGCTTTGAAGAGCTCGCCTCGGTGGGCCCTGCCGTATCAATCTTCGGCTCATCGAGGACCAAACCCAATCAGCCTTATTACAAGCTCGCGGAAATAACCGCGGCAGAGATAGCAAAGGCCGGCTTCGCGGTGATAACCGGGGGAGGCGGTGGAATTATGGAAGCGGCCAATAAAGGCGCCAACGAAGCGGGAGGTAAAAGCGTTGGTTTGAATATCGAGCTGCCCATAGAGCAGCCTCCGAACAAATATCAAAATATATCACTGGATTTCCGCTATTTTTTCTGCCGTAAGGTTATGTTTTTAAAGTACGCTCACGGATTTGTAGTTTTTCCGGGCGGCTTTGGCACACTGGACGAATTTGTTGAGTCTCTGATGCTCATCCAGACCTTAAAGCAGGTTTACTTTCCCGTGATTTTGATGGGCAGTGAATACTGGGACGGCCTGATTAAATGGATGCGCCAGACAATGCTGACTAAGCACAAAAATATTTCGCCAGAAGACCTGAACATTTTCACGGTGGTTGACGAGCCTGAGAGGGCGGTAAAAATAATCACGGACTATCAAAAGTCGAAAGGCCCCAGCGGACTGGCCGAACCTCCGGGTCTAAGAAAGTAAATTTACTCGTAACAAAAAAAATTCTAAGGCCGCCCCACCTCGACAAGGTAACGCTCATCCACAAATATTTCTGAAAAAGCCGTATGCGGCCGTTTTTACAATAATCGGTCCTAAATCCTTACCAAGTTCGATAATTAGTTTTGCTGCCCCTTTGCAATATCTTTTATCGCATCGCCAATAATATCCAGCGCCGTTTTCTTTGCCATTTCCGAAAAATATTACCGTTTTCCAACACATCAGCTTAAGTACTGTATTGTTGATTTAAGTTCTAAAACCTCGATAGGACAATCATCCCAGTCATGGATCCAACACACAATAATATCACATTTAGTTTCATCATGACCGTGCTCTTTGAAATTGGAGCTTCTATACTCAAATTCAATTCTTACATGTTCCCACCGATTATTTTCTTTGTCGAAGCACCTCTTGCCTTCACAATCCGGACATTCTGTCCTTATGGATTCAATTAAAAATCCTAACTCGTGACTTATCATACCAAATAAGTAAACCACACCTTGCTCATTAACTGGTGCAAACCGCAGACCGCGAAAATCAATAGGCTCCCCAAAAATGATGCGCCTTTTCTTAGCAATTTTTGGTTTTACTGTTTTAGGTATAACTTTTATATTTTCGGTTTTCTGTTGCTCAAAATCTGGTTTCTGAATATCAGTAGAAATCTCTTTTGGAAATTTTTGCTTTGCAATTAAAAATGCTTCCTGAATATTATTCCAACGATTTCTATAAGGCGTTGTACTATACTTTCCTTTGGCATCAACTAATGAATAGGTAGGCTCTCTCCCATATTCTTTATAAATACGAATTAAATCCGACAACAATTTGTCATTATCAATCAGTTCTCTCTTGCTAATCACCTCTGTAGAATCGATGGGTATTAATCCCGCCTCTTTAACTGCATCATTCCATGTGCTAAAATTATATCTAACCGTACTCAGGGAAATTTTTGAATGTTTTTTAAAATCTTTTTGTTTAAGCGATTTCACATTTAGTTTGTTTGCGATTTTTCTGATTTCCTCGATTATTTGCTGTTTCGTATACATCTCTTATCTCCAAATGGTAGGCTTCAACGCCTTGTTTCAGGATTTTCAGATGTTCCAGATTGGCCATTATCTTATCAAACTCGAATATCGAAATTCGAAATCCTAAACAAATTCGAATTACCAAATGGCCAAATGTTCAAAACTGTTTCCGCTCATTGGAATTTTCGAATTTTGAACATTGTTTCGTTCTTCGTATTTCGGATTTCGTGCTTTTTCTTTTAATTCTACATTCTAAGTTCTGTATTCAATATCGTTTTCATCGCTTTCTCCAAATGTCCAAGCAGGTATTTTTTCTCCGGTCCGCCTAAATGCTCCCACGGCAGAATCTCGTCAGGCTCGAAACTTCTCTGGGCAGCTTGTTGAAGATTCATTCCGAATTTTTCAAAGGCTTTTTCCCACAGCTCATACTGGAAACATTCGCCCCACAAATCAAATTTTGCTCCGTTTCTCCACGCCTCTTCAATGACGTCGCACAATCTTCTATCACCTCTGCCTATCGCCGATTCCAGTATGCTGCGGTCTGTATCGTGGAACTTGAAGTGCAAAAATTTTGCACGTCGGTCTCTCTTTTCATCAAGAATCATTTTTCTTGCTTGCTCGAAGTAAGATTTTGGTTTTTGGGCCAGCCACCCGAACGGCGTATGCGGTTTTGGCACAAGCCAGCTTACGGTGATATTAATTTGACCTGTTTTCCCATCGATTTGTTTACGAAGTTTGGCCAATTGAAATGATAACTCTACGATGTTCTTTACGTCCTCTTCGGTCTCGCCCGGCAGGCCCACCATAAAGTATAACTTCAGCCGCTGCCATCCTGCTCGCCAAGCCGACTCCGCAGCGGCAAACAAATCCTCATCTTTCAATGGTTTATTAATAATTTCTCTTAATCTTTCACTGGCCGCTTCAACAGCAATCGTTAGACCGCCTTTCCTTACCGAAGTTACCAGTCCCGGAAGCAGCTTCAACTGCCGGCCGACCCGAAGGCTCGGCACAGAAAGCCCAACATGCCTGCCGGAAAAATTCTCGTTCAGCTTGGCTATCAATTCTTCAAGCTCCGGATAATCTGCCGTTGATAGACTCAACAAGCCCACCGTCTCGAAACCCGTCGCGTGATAAATGGCCTTGGCTATTTCGACGATTTTCCCCACACTTCGGTAGCGGACCGGCCTTCGGCAGAAGCTGGCCTGGCAGAATCGGCATCGGCCCGGACAGCCGCGCATAATCTCCACAGTAACGCGTTCGTGCACGGCTTGGGCAAAAGGGACAATCGGCTCAAGGGCGGCAGGAGCATTTTCAAAATCCCCTACGACGGCGTTCTCAAACCTCCTCGGCAAATCGACCGAGACAGGCTTAAGTGCTCTTGTCCTGTTGTCTTCATATTCGAAGCTGTAAAGACTGGGCACATAGACCCACTCGAATTTTTTAGCAGCTTTTATCAGTAAATTCTTTTTTGAGTTCCCAGCCTGCTTCTCAGCTTTTATAAGTTCAGCCAGTTCCACAACCGCCTCTTCACCCTCGCCAAGCAGGAGCAGGTCCACGAATTCAGCAACAGGCTCACAACAATTTGCCATCCCGCCGCCGGCAACTATCAGCGGGTCATTTTCATCTCGGCTGTTGCTTCTAACCTCAAGGCCGGCTATATCGAGAACATTAAGCATATTCGTATAGCACAGCTCATTTGTCAGACTAAAGCCTATAACGTCAAAACTTTTCAATGATGCCTTCGACTCAAGACTAAACAGTGGAATCTTTTTTTCTCTTAGAACTTTCTCTGCATCGAGCCAGGGCGAAAAAACCCGCTCGCAGGCCACAGAGTCCATCTGGTTAAGTATGTGATAAATAATCGCAAAGCCCGTATGGCTTGAGCCAACCTCGTAAAGGTCGGGGAAACACAGCGCAACGGTCAGCTCGCATTCGGCAAGGTTCCTCCTTATCTGATTGACCTCGCCTCCGATATACCGGCTTGGTCTTCGTACAAAGGGCAGAAACTCCCTGTTGACCCGCTCTTCCAGCATTACTATCTGTTTGCCGTTCATAACCGCATTATAGCAGCAACAAGAGATTTGTTGAACATAGAACGAGTGCAAATTAGAATAAATCAACAAAGCATTCACCCAAAGGTCCGTTTATGAATAAAAAGGCTAAGTGCATAAAACCGGCAATTATCATCGGCGCAATTCTGGTTACTGTTCTTTATTTTATACTCACTGTCGAGCGGCAGCAGAGCTGGCCGAAGAAAAGATTTACAGCCGAAAGTGGATACCGCGAAATTATGGGAACCTTTGTGCGGGTTATGGCGGTGGCGACGGACAAGCAAACAGCTCTGGCCTGCGTTGAAGAAGGTATTAAGCAGCTTAAGCTTGTCGATAACCTGATGAGTGTCCACAACGCTGAATCACAAATAAGCAGGATAAATCGAGAAGCATACAGTCAAGCAGTCAAGGTAACCGAACCAGTATTTGAAGTTTTGCAGCGAAGCGTGGAATACAGCAAGCTGACCGATGGCGCATTCGATATCACGGTCGGCCCATTGGTGGATTTATGGCAACAAGCGGGCAATAAGAATATAAAGCCGACCGAGGATGAAATTGCATCGGCCAAAGCCAAAGTCGGCTATGAAAAACTCGTTTTTGATACCGAAAAGAGAACCGTCCGTTTCGCAGTCGATGGTATGCAACTGGATTTGGGCGGTATCGCCAAGGGTTACGGGATAGATTCGGCTGCCCGCGCAATGCAGCAGGCAGGAGCGATTGGAGGAATGATTGACGTCGGGGGCGATATTCGCTGCTTTGGCGCGCCGCAGAGAGGAAAACAAAAATGGTCCATAGGACTGCAGGAACCAAAGACAGATGCGAAGGGCCTTGTCAGCCGGCAGCTTGAATTGGTCCTGGAGCTGGTTAATAAGGCGGTGGCGACAAGCGGCGACTACCGGCGATTTACGTTAATTGACGGCCAAAAATACAGCCACATTATTAATCCCTCCACAAGCAGCAGCGCCGAGGGCTTATCAAGCGTAACGATTATCGCCGAGAAAGCGACCGACGCCGACGCCCTGGCAACGGCCGTCAGCGTAATGGGAGCAGAAAAAGGTCTGGCACTGATTGAAAGGCTTGCTGACACAGAGGCTATTTTGATTTCTTCCGGACCTGAGTTCAAACAAACCAAAACCACCGGGGCAGAACAATATATAAAAAAGTAAAAGCGACTCAAAAATAAACGTTTAGCCGTCGTCAGCCTCGCAATTCTGCTTATTCACACTTAGCTATTCCTGCTTTTTCGACACTGACTGACGTGGAGGCGGCGCTTCTTTACCACAATAGATAATGACGCCGGTGGGACATTTGTTCAGAGCGGTTTCGGTTTGTTCGGATGGCTGGTATTTTTCGTACTCAAGTCTGGCAAGATTATCGGTAACGGTGAATAAATCGGTTTGCTTCGCGCACAGCCCGCAGGCGATACATCCGACTTTGCACATCGTGCGGGTAGTCTTGCCGTTCTCCCTGCTGCTGCACGCAACGGTCAACATATTCTCATAACTGAACGGAACCATTTCAATCAGATTTCGTGGACAGGCCTTCGAGCAGGCACCGCAGCCGGTACATTTTTCATAATCAACCGTAGCCAGGCCATCGACTACACTAATAGCATCGAATTTGCAGGCGCTCACACAATCACTGAAACCGAGACAGCCGAATCTGCAGGCCTGCACTGGCGGCTGGACATCCGCGGCCGTGCAGGTTTGGATACCCGTATATTCGGCGTAATAAGTTTTATCCTCGCTGTGGGCTCGGCAGTGTACAATCGGCCTTCGGGCCGCACCGGAGTCGCTAATTTGCAGGTTAAGTATCCCGGCTATTTTTGCGGCGGTCTCTGCTCCGCCGGGAGCACATTTACCTATAAGCTCCGGCTTTTCAGCTACCGCCTTGGCGTATGAGCCGCAACCCGCAAAGCCGCACGCTCCGCAATCAATCCCCGGTAGTGCCTCGTGTATCATCTGTATCTTCGGGTCAATCTCGACCTTCAGTTTCTTGCTCGCAATAAGCAAAACCAAAGCAAAGCCCGAGCTAACCACAACCATAGTGGCACCCGCCGGCCATATCTCGTGAAGCGTAACCTGTGAAGCGTGAAGCGTGAAGCACAACACGAGATAAGAGATACGAGATATGAGATACGCAAACATCATTTTATCATTCCCGCAAAACCCATAAACGCAAGAGTGAGAATGCCCGCTGTAATCAGCGTAATTGGCGCTCCCTTCAGGCACTCCGGCACATCCGCCAGGTTAAGACTCTCACGTATACCGGCCATAATACATATCGCCATTGTAAAACCTATTCCCGCCCCGAAGCTAAGCACAACTGCTTCAAGCAGATTATCAATACCCCAGAGGTTGATAAACAAACACAGACCCAGTATGGCGCAGTTGGTTGTAATCAGAGGCAGGAATATACCAAAGCTCTCGTACAGGGACGGGAAGAACTTCCTCAGATACATCTCCACAAGCTGTACCGCCCCGGCAATAACCAATATGAAACATACGTAACGTGTTACCTCAAGGTTAGCCGGCATTAAAATCAAATGGTCGATAAGCCAAGTCAGAGTGCCGCTAAGCGTTACAACAAAGGTTACCGCACAGCCCATACCGAAGGCCATATCGATTCTGCCGCTGACACCAAGATAAGGGCATATCCCCAAAAACTTGGTGAAGACCAGATTGTTAATCAGAACAATCGATATAAAACCCATCAATAAAACATTCAGAGTATCCATATCACCTGCTTTCTGAATCAGCCGCGTTTTTTAGTTATGAAATTTATCAATCCAAGCAAAAGTCCCAGGCTCAGGAATGCACCAACGGGCATCCTCATTGCCGTCCAGGGCACAAAAGCATCGGGCATAATCTTTATTTCCCATATACAGCCGGTGGAAAGAATTTCTCTAACACCCGCAAGCACGCATAAAGCGCCGGTAAAGCCAACTCCCATTCCAATAGCATCGAGAACGCTTACCATTAGTGGGTTCTTACTGGCACACGCCTCGGCCCGACAAATTATTATGCAGTTGACGATAATCAAAGGCACATAAGGCCCCAGCGTCGCGCTCATCTCCGGCGTGAAAGCCTTCAGAAACAAATCGGCAATAGTAACAAACGTCGAGATGGTCAAAGTAAACATAAGGATTCTAAGATGCGGTTTCAGCGCCTTACGCATCAGACTGACGACGATATTGCTGCACAGCAGCACGAAAATCACGCTAAGACCCATCGTCAGCGCCGGTTTCACCGCCGCCGTTACAGCCAGGGTCGGGCACATTCCAAGAAGCAGCCGAAAAACCGGGTTCTCACGCCACAGACCGGCCAGGAAGGTCTCGCCATATTTACCAACTGCTACTGTACCGTCACTCGCCATTTCCGATTAATCCCTTCTCCAACAATTGCTTCTTTACTTGCTCCATATAATTATTGAGTATGGCAACAACCGCTTCACTGCTCACAGTCGCGCCGGTAATAGCCACAATTTCTGAATCGATTTTTTGAGCATCGCCGGTCTTTAGAAGCTCAAGCTTCGCTGCAGGTGCATTCTTGAATTGGTTGCGGTAGTAATCTAATTTTATCTGGTCCCCAAAGCCGGGCGTCTCATTGCTTGCCAGCACATCAAAGCCGGCCAGTCTTTCAAAATTTTCATCAACCGCTATGACCAGCTCGATTTTGTCCGCAAAGCCGCTGCCCTCGGCGCCGAAGGCCCAGCCAAGGCATCCACCGTCGTCCGATAGCGCTTTGTAAATATCGCTTCTTGTCTTCCTGCCCTTCGGCAGACTGACGTCGATTTGTGCAACAACAAGGTCGAACTTCTCCGCTCCGGTAAGCAGTCCGCTCATCAGCCGATTGAGCTTGTCAATTTTATTCTGCTGGATTCTGGGCATCCAGGCGGCGTTCGCAGCGGCCAGCAGCAGCCCAAAGACAAAAGAGCTAACAATCAGCAGCCAGCTTTGCTCGATAAAATGTTTTATGTTCTTAAGCATCGGGAACACCTCCAGCCGGGATTAGCTTGCAGTACCTGTCAATCAAAGGTGTAACTGCATTCATCAAAAGCACCGCGTACATAACACCTTCTGGATACTCGCCGAGCAGACGAATCAACATAGTAATACCGCCGACGCCAATCCCGAATATCCACATACCCTTCGCGGTCAGCGGAGCGGTAACGGGGTCGGTGGCAATGAAAAAGGCGCAAAGCAGCATCCCGCCGCTCGCCAGATGTGCCAGCGGATTGATAAAGGCATCGGGGTTGGCAAGATAACCAATAGTTGCGATGAGAAAGGCCGAACCCAACACGGCCAATGGAATGTGGGGCTGTATAGTTCGCCGGATAAGTAGATACGCTCCGCCGATTAAAAGAGCAAAAGCGCTTGTCTCACCAAGACACCCACCAACTCGGCCCCAGAACATATCAGCCATCAGACTGTTTGCACTACTTGCAGGAACCAGCTTTGCTTTATCTTCGAGGTTTCTTGTTTTTATGGCCTGCTTACTCCAGGCCAGGGGTGTGGCCTGAGTTACTGTATCGGGCATAGCAGCCGAAATTGTCGGCATACGGGAATCAATATTTGCCGGGACGGTCCACGTTGTCATCAGCATACCGAAGCAGGCGGTTAAAAAGGTCCTGCCTACCATAGCAGGATTAAATATATTCGAGCCCAGGCCGCCAAAAACCATCTTTCCAATGGCGATTGAAAATGAGCTGCCGATTACCGCCGCCCAGACCGGAATAGCCGGCGGCAATGACAAAGCAAGGATTAATCCGGTTACTACCGCACTAAAGTCGTCAAGCGAGCTGGGCTTCCTGCGAATGAGATTACAAATCCACTCGGTGGTTACGGCAGATAGAATACAAGTGGCAATTAACAAAAGAGCATAAAATCTAAAATAGTAACCGGCGGCAGCCATCGCCGGAACAAGGGCGATTATCACGTCAATCATCACACTGCGCGTTGAAAAATGGTGTGATATATGGGGAGCAGGTGAAATTCTTATTTTCTTAGGCATTGGCTCTTTCCCGTTCACACTCATTTCGAAACCTGTTTTTTCATTCTGGCGACCACTACCTTTCCGGTCTTTATATATCCGGTCAACTCTATGTTAGCCGGACAAACATAGCTACAGCAGCCGCACTCGATGCACGCTGCCTGGTAATAAGCCTGCGCAACATCAAAAAGGCCGTGTTTAACCGCATGGGCAATCTTCGTCGGATTCAAATTAATCGGACAGACCTGGATACATCTTCCGCAGCGGATGCAGGCGGTTTCTCGTACATCGAGTTTGGCCCTGCCGATTTCCTTTGCAGTCAGGACGGTAATTGCTCCGGTGGTTTTGGTTATTGGGCACGATAAGTCAGCGATGGAGATACCCATCATCGGCCCGCCGAGTATCACCTTCACGACATCCGGCTTCAGGCCACCACAGGCCTCTATCAGCTCACCGACAGTCATACCTATGGGGACATAGAAATTCCCCGGCCGCTCTACTCCTGGGCCGGTCACTGTAACAACACGGTGAGTCAACGGCTCGTCGAAAACCACCGCCTCAGCAATCGCCGCGGCCGTGGCAATATTCAACACCAGCACATTTATCATAGGCGGAATACCCAGCGTTGGTACATCCTGGTTGAGAATCGATTTTATTAGCTGCCGTTCACCACCCTGCGGATATTTCGTCCTCAGCGGGACAACCTGGATACCGTCAGACTTGCTCACCGCCCCCTTCATCACTTCTATTGCCTGCGGTTTGTTATCTTCAATGCCGATGAATAGACTCTCGGGCTTTAGAACTTTTCTTACAAGTTTGATCCCGGCAATGACCTGCTCGGTCCATTCGAGCATTACTCTATAATCACAGGTTATGAAAGGCTCGCATTCGCAGCCGTTGACGACCATAGTTTTTATGGGATTTGCTTTATTGGGCTCGAGCTTCACCCGCGTCGGAAATCCCGCCCCGCCCATGCCAACAATGCCGGCCTCCCGAACTGCCTGGAGTATCTGTTCGTCCGAGAATTTTTTTTCATCAAACTCAGCGTCAAACTGCTCGGCACGGGGTTCCTTGACCGCTGCGTTGTCCGTATCGACCTCGATAAGTATGCCCATAGTTCGCCCAAGAACCGGATGAGGCTGCAGCGCTATCTCTTTTATGGTACCGTTTAGAGGTGAATGCACCGGGGCAGAAACGAAGGCATCAGCCTCGCCGATTTTCTGGCCCGCTTTGACAGTATCCTTCTTTGCCACTAAGGGCCTGCAAACAGCTCCTATATGTTGACTGAGCAACACGGCAAGCTGTTTGGGAACCGGGACCGATTGAATTGCACTATCTTCGGTCAGCCCCTTACGCCCGGGCGGATGGACCCCACCTGGAAAAGTACGCCCCGTTTTAGCAGCAGCTATCACCGTCTCTAATAATCCCTTTGCATTACCTTTTTTTC
This sequence comes from uncultured Pirellulales bacterium, assembly GCA_964481525.1. Classification (GTDB taxonomy): domain Bacteria; phylum Planctomycetota; class Phycisphaerae; order Sedimentisphaerales; family CAYZTY01; genus CAYZTY01. The sequence continues at coordinate 22,442 of CAYZTY010000004.1, read as the reverse complement.
AACACACTTCGAACAACCAGGATAACGAGAAAACTCATAGCTGCGGCAAAAATAAAAGAAGTTAAAATAGCAACCGACTGCTTCTGTATCAGACGGGCAATGGCACTTTGTGAGATTACCAAACCGCCAATGAAAACGGCAATCGGCAGCAAAAAGACCAAAAGTACGCTTACAGCGATGCAGGGCCCCTTCACATTGCCCATCTGCCGGTAGATTTGTTCGCAGTCATGCCGCTGACCACAGCTTTGACATAATTGCTCTTCTGCCATAATTTCTTGCCGCACCAGGAAAAACGCAGACTATAATATATATTTGTTGGGCTTGCAAAGAAATTCCAATATCTCAGGCGGGAAAATCGGCTTCGAAGATTATCGCAGGTACATCCTGGCAAAGCTGAATTGAATCCATCCCTCCAGAACTTCAGATTATGACCTGGAAATAAAAAATCCCTTTTTCAAAAACGTTACGCTGAACACCTTATACAGCTAACGCTTTTTTGCTCTTTTGCTTTTCAACATTTCTTCGATGGCGCTATAGCCACATTCGGGGCATCTATCCGCATAGTCCCCCATTACATCTTCTTTAATAAACAGCGCACCGCATTTCGGGCATTTCATACCACGGTAAGCCGTCTCCTGGCCGCACTTTTTACAACGAAAAGCCAATTGGCTAATCATTCTCAGGCCAGGTCTGCCCTTTGACCTCATCAGCTCCAAGAACTCTTCCTCGGTCACCTCGTAAGCGGCTTCGCAGTCCGGGTTCTCGCACAGCATCCAAATACCCCCGGCCTGAGCTGCCTCGGCAATTTCGCTGCCGCCCATACTACTTAATGACTCGATTACAAACCCAGCAACGAGAAGCACCGTCAATGCCAGACTGACGAATAAAGCGATTTTAAGCTGCTGTTCCTGCATAATTTAGCCTCCAGACAAAACAGCACTGTTCACAACACAAATAACAAACTATTGGCCGCTCCGGTTTTTGTCAAGAACCTATTTTTTTTTATGTCGGCCAAATACCAACCGGCGCCGGATATCCCCTCCGCAGTACTCTTTCGGGCTCTTCGGGCATTGCCGTCCTGGCCGAAAGATAAGCCGCCTCGATAAGGGCCATCGTTGGCAGGTTCTCAGCGGCCCCGCAACAAAGCCCAACACTGTCAGGCGAAAGTATGCTCCCGGCAAAATTCTCAAGCAATTGAATTATAAGTTGCTGCTCATTGTACTCGTAGCGGAACTCTTCGAGCACCTCCCCGAGTCGGTCATATACAGTCAGCCTTTCATTAGTGACGGCCAAGCTGCCGTTCTTGCCGTAAATCCTCAATTCCTGCCGAACAGGTCCGAAAACCTCACTTGCAATGAGATTACCTATCAGCCGGTCGCTGAATTTCATTGTCACAACCGCCAATTCCTCGGTCAGTAAGGACCGCTGTAGCTTGTCCGGAGCCTGATTAAGACTCAACGAATAAACCTGTTGAGGAATGGAGAAATTGGCAATAATCCGGTCAACCATTTCGTAACAGGGATACAGCAGCACCCCGCCGCCGGCAAGCTCAGGATCGCTCCGCCACTTCTCGCCGCTGCGCTCCGAAAACCCGCAAAAGGCCGTCACAAGGTAAATCTGCTCCAGACTATTTTGCTTTATATAATCCTGTGCTGCGCGAAAGCTCTCGGCAAAGCGCCGCAGATTCACCACACCGAATTTTACTCCTTCACTTTCCGCGAGCTTTACGAGCTGCACTGCCTTCTCGAAGTTCGGCCCTGCCGGGGCAAGCTTCAGCACATTGAACTTCTTCCTCATCGCCGCCTGGATGTGTTCGGCACAGGTATGACTCGGCGCAGCCACTAAAAGGACATCAAACTGGTTCTGGATAATCAACTGCCGGTAGTCGCTGTAGTATTCGCAGTCGTATCTGCCGGCCAGTTTCTGGGCAAGTTCAGCATCCGCATCGGCCACGGCCTGTACCTGATAATACTCACTTTGCCAGGCCGCTTCGAGCAGGCCCCGGCCCTTCTCGCTCAACCCCAGCACTGCAGTTTTTAATTTATTTTCGCTCATTACCGCCGTAATTTTACTCCTCTTTGGCCAAAAAGAAACATTTATTTCCTGGGGGAAATCAGGAGTTGATTCCGCCTTTTACCCGCCGCAGGCGGGTTCTGCTATTTAACTAATTAACCATTACCTGTTATAATAATTTTTATTGACACGGTTAATTCTCCCGATATAATAGATAAAAACATGGATAGGGGTATATTCTCACGTCTCTCAAGAATATTCTCTTCAAAAACCCGAGAGGCAAATTTACGGCCATTTAGTAGGCCAAAGGAGCACACGAGTGAGCAAAGGTACAGTAAAATGGTTCGATGGGAAAAAAGGTTTTGGATTCATTACACCCAATGACGGCGGTGATGATTTGTTCGTTCATCACTCAGAAATCAAGACGACCGGTTACGCCAGTCTCCAGGACGGCCAAAGCGTGGAATTCGAGGTTGGACAGGGCAAAAAGGGGCCCTGTGCGACAAACGTAATTCCTGCCTGATCCAGAGCACAACACCACGAAAACCAACGGGCTCCGCTGAAGGCGGAGCCCGTCTCATTTTGACATTTCAAAGATTAACCACAGAAACACAGAGAAAATAAATTCCCTCTTGATTTCCTGTTCTACTGATAACCTGATTCCCTAAATCACCGCTTGTCCGCCGGAGGCTGGACGGCGGAATTACCATTTAACCATTTACCAGTTACCATTCTCCAATCCCACTATTTAGGAAAGTAATTTGCCTTCACCCAGTTAAAGTTCAATATGAAGTGTACAACAATAAGGCCGATTAAGATTACCCCGCCTCCTTTGTGAAAAATCTCGAATGCCTTGTATGAGAGATGCTCGCGGAATAATACTGTAACCGCCTGATTGACAAAAAATACTGCCAGAATCGGATTCAAAATCTTAAGCGCTGCATTTCTACTCATAATTTTTCCCTCCAAATAAAACTACCATCCAAATACCGCTCACTAACAACTGTCGCCTTCCCGCCTTCTGTCTTGTCGACTATTTTCTCTCTTTCAAAATTAACTTGATGGAAACGTATGGGAATAAGAAGAACATAAAGGTAATTATTTTAGTAATTCCAATCCCATAATACATCATCATGTCAAAATTGTGCCTGTCTATCGTGAACAATCTCGAATGCATGCCGTACATCCAATCACTTGCAGCTAAATAAAAGAAAAACCAGAACAATAATAAACAGAAAGCAAGCAATAAACATCGAAGCAAAACGCTCGCTACCACATCCAATAAATTATTAAGCTCATCATTAGTCATATCAAACACCTCCATTTAATTAAACATTTTCCGACGAGGCACTTTCAATTTCCATTTTACGCTTTTTCATACTGACAATTTCTTTTGCCAGGACACTCGTCGTGCCCAGGCCAAACATCGCAAAAACAATTAGCATCGGGCCGAAAAAGAAAACAACGGCGGCCCCGATCGCGCAGCCGGCCATCGGCCACAGCACGATATCACGAAGCTTGCTTTTCCTCGTGCCGGGCAGCAGCTCAAACAACGCGGTCCCGACGGCAAAGCCCGCGCCGGTAACAAAAGGTGCCGATAGCCAGCAAAGAGCCTTTGCAAACAAGGGGCCTGACTTAAGTACCGGAATAGCAACGGCCAACCAGCCGATATAAAAAACACCTGCGAAAATAACAGAGATGATAATCCTGACGAACAAGCCAAAGAAACATTTAATGTTCATGCTACCTGCTATTTTATGTTTTTATTATAGTCCTCGGCCTTGCCCGCTATTTCGTCAAGGCCTTCCAGGCACAACTGTGACCACGTCTCCATCGTGTCCCGGACATCCCGCAGCTCGGCAGGAGTCATAAAGGCCATCTGCGTAATCATCTGCTCTTTTTTGCTGACTTCCGGAGAGTCCAGGTCCCAGCAGTGGACTATTCCAAGGTGAACGCTTCCAACTTCGTTGGATTCATCGTTTAGAAGTGCGACAACTCTGTCGGTGTGATTGGTTTCTACGGATATCTCTTCCGCTACCTCGCGCTCGACGGCGGCAAGATAATTTTCATACAGATAGGCAAATAAAGTACTATTATCAGCGTCAATCGGATTTATATGACCCCCTATACCGATGGACCTCAAGCCGAGCAGGCGCGTTTCGCCCGCCCGTTTTCCCCTGACATAGCTGAGGTATTTGCCGTCGTGTGCTATTACTACATAAGGAATAAGCTGTTTATAAGAGGGGTCTTTTTCCGCTTTTGACCTGGGTATGAACCGGGGAACGCCAGGAACGAAAATTTTACCAAGGTAGCGGTCCACGTCAAATGCCAGGCCGGTAAACATCCCGACCTCCTCAAGGACCTTTCGCTCTATAACCAGCACCTGCTCTTCCCGGGCCACGCGGCACTCCTTTTTCAGTATTCCGATTTTTGAGATAATCCCCTTATCTCTATCCTCCGAACAGGTGCGAAAGTCGGCTGTTTTTGTTCGGCAGGATGAAATGGTCCGGCACGGGGAATTGTGAGCATAAGAGCAGAGCTTCTTTGCCGACTTGCTCAATGACGGTTTCACTATCTACGTTCTCAGCGACCTTACTGATAAACTCCGCTATCTGCCGCATCTCGTCTTCTTTCATTCCCCGGGTCGTAACGGCCGGCGTACCCATTCGCAGACCGCTCGGATTGGCCGGGTGAGCAGGGTCTAATGGGGTCGTGTTGTAGTTGGTAACGATTCTTGCCCTGTCGAGCGCTTTTGCAAGTTTTTTACCGGCTACCTTTTTACCTCGCAAATCAATTAAGATTAAGTGATTATCCGTTCCGCCGGACGACAGGTCAAAGCCGTGCTCGAGCAATCCTTCGGCAAGAACCTTCGCATTTTTTACGATTTGTTTTGCGTATGCAACAAACTCAGGAGTATCGGCCTCGGCCATCGCCACGGCTACAGCAGTCAATGTGTGCATATGTGGGCCGCCCTGCAGGCCGGGGAAAACAGACTTATCAACATTGTCTGCGTGCTGTTTTTTGCAAAGCAGCATTCCGCCCCGCGGACCTCGCAGCGTCTTGTGGGTGGTGGTTGAAACGATATCGGCGTACGGGACGGGGCTGTTGTGGATGCCGGCAACTACAAGACCTGCAATATGGGCTATATCACTGACGTGATAGGCACCAACGCTTTTCGCTATCTGGCCGAATATCTCGAAGTCAATCTCACGCGGATAGGCGGTAGCGCCGGAAATAATGATTTTCGGCTTGTGTTTCTTAGCGAGCTCTTCAATCTGGTTATAGTCTAATCTGCCGGTCTCTGAGCTAACTGTATACTGGATGGAATTAAATATCCTGCTTGTAACACTTACCTTCCAGCCATGTGTCAGGTGTCCGCCGTGCGGCAACGACAGGCCCATAATGGTATCGCCCGGCTCGGCAAGCGCCAGATATGCCGCCCAGTTGGCCACAGAGCCTGAATACGGCTGGACGTTTGCGTGCTCAGCCTTGAAAATCTTCTTTGCTCTCTGGACCGCTAAGATTTCGATAAGGTCGGTAACCTGCTGGCCTTCATAATATCGCCTGCCGGGGTATCCTTCCGAATACTTATTGGTCAGGCAGCTTCCACTTGCAATCATCACCGCCTTCGATACGTAATTTTCCGAGGGTATCAGGCGAAGACGGCCGCTTTGTCGAGTCTCTTCCTGCTTCAATAGTTCATATATTTGCGGGTCGTACTGCTGAAGTGGCGAAGTTGGACCGGCCTTTTCCATAGGGTAGACCTCCTTTAGAATAACCTCCTTACACTGACGGAGACTATATAACACAGGACATAACCTTGTACAAGTATTTTCACCTCCTTGGTCAATTTTCGAAAGTTGTATATCGGCGGTTTTGCCATCGGGCCGCGCCGGCGGCGGATAATACATTTATTTGTTGACAATATAGACCCATCGATTAGGATAGCCGGCTCTGGAAGGGCGGAAAAAAGGAGTCGGCTTTTTGACTACCTCGGGACAAAGCCAAAATATGGATGTAACATTACGAGAGGCAAAGGCATTCTTTGAGCGCGCCGAAGAGGCCGCGGCAACGAATAACTACGACTACGCCATCGATATGTACCTCGAAGGATTAAGACGCGCTCCTGAGGCGGTCGAAGATGGGCACAAGCCCTTGCACCAGATGGCCTTGACTCGGCAGAGCCGGGGCGGCAAAAAGCCTTCTATGGTCGAAAAGCTTAGGCACAGCCGGGCTAAGGACCCGCTCGAGCGGATGCTCAAAGCCGAGTATTTACTGGCCAAGGACCCTGAGCATCTACCACACGCAGCGATGACCCTAAGGGCGGCCGTAGACGGTGGCTACAGGAAGGTAGCCGGCTGGATTGCGGACCTGCTTTTCCAAACCGAAGAAGTAACAAACAAAGGAGCACTGGAAACATACCTGCTGCTGAAGGATAGTTACAGTCAACTGGAACAATTCGACAAGGCCGTCAAAGCCTGTCAGTATGCGATAAAACTCAAGCCGGACGACGTCCTGCTGCACAGCGAGCTTAGAGACCTTTATGCTCAACTGACGGTCCAGAAGGGTAAATACGGAGAGGAAGGCGACTTTAGAAAAGCAATCAAGGACCGCGAAAAGCAGGAAATGCTGCTGGACCAGGAGAAAGCAGTTAAAAGCCTGGACTACCGCATCCGGGCGGTCCAGGAAGCTAGGGAGGTATTGGCGGAAAAGCCGGACGTCGTGGTTAATATATTCAGGCTGGTCGACGCATTGGCGGATATGGCTGAAGAACAGTACGAAAACGAGGCCATAGAGCTTCTTGAAAAGACCTATGCCGAGCGAAAAGATTTCAGCTTCAAGCAACATTCAGGTAAGATACGGCTGCGACAACTGAGACGAAAGATACGCCAGGCAAAGGCCCGTCTTAATGCCGAGCCTAATAACGACCAGGCCCGGAACGAGTTCTCGGCCTTAGAGGCACTGTTCAATACGACGGAGCTTGAACATTACAGACTTTGCGTCGAAAACTACCCCACCGACATGCGAATGAAATACCAGCTCGGGCTGTGTCTTATGAAAAACAAGCAATATGACGAGGCGATACCTATGTTTCAGGAGGCCCACAAGGACCCGCATAATAAGGTCGAGGCGATGAACAATATGGGCGTATGCTTTTATATGAAAGAGTGGTTCACCGACGCCATAGACGTTTTCAAACAGGCGATCGATTCGTATGAAATAAAAGATGATGAAGTCGGCAAAGATTTGAGGTATAATCTGGCTCGGGCGTACGAGCAGCAGGGCCAGACAACTGAGGCGCTGGAACTCTATCGCAAACTTGCCCAGGTTGATTATGGCTTTAAGGACGTCCGTGAGCGAGTAGACAGGCTGAGAAAAACAGGCACACAAGACGGCCCTACAGAAAAGTAAAAAAAGAAAGGTGAAAAGAAGTTAACATTGATTTCAGGAGGTAAAAGTGGCGCATTCGTTATCGGCTAAGAAAAGAATAAGGCAAAACACCAAAAAAAGGGCGATTAACAGAGCCCGTAAAAGTTCCATCAAGGCCGAGGTCAGGAATTTCGAAAATGCACTTAAAAGCGGCGACGTTGAGAAGACACGGGAGACTCTCAGACTTGCCACCAGGAAACTGGACAAGACCGCTTCAAAGAGCACAATGCATAAGAACACCGCAGCCCGGAGGAAATCACAATTAGCCAAACGGCTAAATGCGCTCATCGCAAAAAAAGCCTCAGGCTAAGACCTTGTAACGCTTGATTTAATCTTTATGCAAACAAAACGTCCGGTCGATATAACAAATCATCCGGACGTTTTTTAGCGCCTGCAAAAGACCGATAAAATGACCGATTTATTCAAAAAAAAGATAATGAAGTTCCTTACACACCCGGATTACACACCGGTGAAGCTGCGTTCTTTAGCGCGGGCATTAGAGGTCCCGGACGAGGATTACAGCGAATTCAAGGCCTCTTTCGAAGAGCTGAGAAGAGCCGGGCGAGCTGTGATAGGGACCAAGAACCTGGTTGGTCTGCCGCCGCTGCCCGGTAAAGTAATCGGGACTTTCCGGGCCAATCCGAAAGGTTTCGGATTTGTCAGGCCGTTACACAGCACCTCTCACGGCGACTTATTCGTGCCCCCCCACGCCACCGATGATGCGATGACCGGCGATACGGTTGTAGCCCGCGTGGTCAAGAAGGGCAGGCGCGCCGGGCAGATGCGATATAACGGCCAGATAATCGAGGTCCTCGAACGGGGGCAGAATAAATTAGTCGGAACCCTTCTGAAACAGGCTGATGGATGGATTGTCAGACCCGATGGCACAGAGTTCTTTGAATCAATAAGTGTTGACGATGTCACGGCAAAGAATGCCACCGAAAATGACAAGGTTGTGGTGGAAATAATAGCCTACCCTACAGACAGATACCTGGCTCGCGGAGTGATAATCGAAGTGCTGGGTAAGGCCGGCCAGTACAAAGCGGAGATTAACTCAATTATCCATCAGTTCCAGTTGCCGGGCGAGTTTGATGCCGAGTGCCGGCAGCAGGCAAGCAGGATAGCTGCCGGATTCGACCCGGCCGACGCCGGTAAAAGGGACGATGTTACCGACCAGACTATTATCACCATTGACCCTCCCGACGCCAAGGATTTTGACGACGCGATAAGCCTCAGTAGAAACCGCGATGGCAACTGGGTCTTAGGAGTGCACATCGCCGATGTTAGCACCTTTGTGTCGATGGATTCACCTATGGATATTGAGGCGAAAAAGCGCGGCAACAGCGTATATCTGCCGGGCAGGGTTCTGCCGATGCTCCCTGAGACTTTGAGTAACGGTATCTGCAGCCTTCAGCCGGGCCAGAAACGATTCGCTAAAAGCGTGTATGTAACTTATGACGAACAGGGCAATATCCTTGACCGAAACTTCGCAAACAGCGTTATTTGTTCCAAGGCCCGACTAACATATCAACAAGCCGACGGCATCCTGAGAGGCAAGGCCGAAGGCTTTCCCGGCGAAGTAGTCGGCCTGCTAAAGGATATGGAGCATTTGGCCAAAATCATAGAGCAGCGGCGAATAAAAAATGGAATGATACAATTAGACTTGCCTGAAACGGAATTGATTATGGACGAACAGGGCCGGGTAATTGACGCGCGACCGGCCGACGATAGCTATCCGCATACAATAATCGAGATGTTTATGGTCGAGGCCAACGAGGCCGTGGCGGCATTGTTCGACAGATTCGGCATTCCGTTTATGCGGCGAATTCACCCTGACCCGGACTCCCTGAGCACCAAAAATCTGTCGCGTTTTATCAGAGTCTGTGGCATCAAAATCCCTCGCCGGCTCGACAGGGCCGCGATACAGGATTTACTAAAAACGGTAAAAGGCGCACCTAACAGCTTTGCAATAAACCTCGCCATCCTGCGGAGTCTGGCCCGCGCAGAATATTCGCCGCTTCACATCGGCCACTTCGCCCTGGCATCGAGTAATTACTGCCACTTCACCAGTCCTATTCGGCGGTATGCGGATTTGACGGTGCACAGACTTCTGGGCTGCTATCTCGAACATCAGTTGAATATGATAGGCCTTGAAGAGGTCCTGCCGGAATTTGAATTGGCCGAGATTGGCAAACACATCACCTTCACTGAGCAACGGGCCGAGGAGGCGGAAAAAGAGCTCAAGACCGTTCTGATTCTACAAATGCTGAGCACGCGAATCGGCGAGGAGATGAACACCGTCGTTACGGGCCTTACAAATTTTGGCGTCTTTGTGCAGTGCCTTCGGTTCGGCATCGAAGGATTGATACAGCCTAATGACCTTGGCGTCGATGAATGGAGATATGATGAAAAAAGCCAGCGGGTCCTCGGCCGTCATTCCGGCAAAGGCATATCCCTTGGCCAGCCGATGCGGGTGCGTATAGTTTCGGTAAATATTCCGGCCCGGCAGTTGAACCTTGCGCCCACTGAGCCGCTGGTCCACAGCCGTGAGCAGCTAAGTAAAAAAACCGTTTACAGGCGCAGAAGAAAAAATCCTGCCCGCAGAGCCGGAGCAGCAACTAAGCGGCGCTAAAGAATATTTTTTTGGCATCCGGCCAAAAATACTGATTGAACCGCCTTAAAACAAAGCTTCACAAAAACTGAACCCAACAAGGCTGAATGGATATATAGCTGTATATTATGCCGGCCGACCTTTCTTGACTTTCGCTGGAAATTTTGCGATATTAAACATAAGGAGCAGTTGCAATTCAAACAATTATGTCTTATTTGGAGTAAATAATGAGAGCGGCGGAGATGAAAAAGGGACAGACCATCATTGTCGACGGCAATCTTTATGTAGTTGTGGATTTTCAACACGTCAAACTGGGTAAAGGCGGTGCTGTCTATCAAACGAAACTTAAAGGCATCATTGAAGGAACAACTCAAACCATAAGGTTCCGGGCCGAGGAGAATATTGAAGAAGCCTACCTGGACAAGCGCACGTACGAATACCTTTACTCATCGGGCAGTGAGCACGTATTGATGAACATCGAAACTTACGACCAGATAAGCCTCGATGATGATGCCTTCGGCGACGGCCCGAAATACCTGAAGCCCAACACGCGACTTCAGGTCAGTATGTATAACGGCAAACCGGTCGTCGTTACACTGCCTAACACCGTAGATTTGCTGGTAACGGATACGCCGCCGGAGATTAAAGGCGCCACCGCTACAAACCAGTATAAATCAGCCACGCTGGAGACCGGCCTGATCGTGATGGTGCCGTCGTTTGTCAAAAACGGCGATATAATCCGGGTCGATACACGCAGCGGCGAATATCTAACGCGAGCCTAAGTAATCAGGCAAAATAGAAAAATGCCACTGGATAAAATCGGCAAAACTCTGGTAAAAATTTTCGGCTCCCGCAACGAGCGATTGATAAAGAACTATTCGCGGGTGGTGGACCGGATAAACGCCCTGGAGCCCACCTGCCAGCAGGCAAGTGATGCCGAGTTGAGGGCAACAACGGCCCGGCTTAAACAGCGTCTTGCCGATGGCCAAACGGCGCAAGAGATTCTGCCGGACGCCTTCGCCGCGGTGCGGGAGACCTCGGACAGGCACCTCGGAATCCGTAACGTCCTTCTCGAGGAACATAAATTCGACACGTCTCAGCTCAGCGACGATGGCCGGGCAATATTTGAGAACCTCAAACGTCAGCTTGCCGATGGCATTGACATACATGAGCTTGATGTGCCGGTGCAGTTTAACGCCGAGATTCGGGGGCTTTTTCCACAGTCCAAGCCGCCCTTCCGATTCCGACATTTCGATGTCCAATTGATTGGCGGGCAGGTGCTCTTCGAAAGCAAGATTGCCGAGATGGTAACCGGCGAGGGAAAAACGCTCGTCGCCACTCTGGCGGCATATCTGGTCCATCTTACCGGCAGAAAGGTCCATATTGTTACCGTCAATGATTACCTGGCCAAGCGCGACGCTGAGTGGATGGGGCCGGTTTACAGGGCGCTGGGCCTTACGGTCGGGGCCATACAAGCAGATATGGATACCTCCGGCCCGGAGCGGAAAGCCCAATACCAGTGTGATATTACCTACGGAACAAACAACGAATTCGGCTTCGACTATCTTCGCGACAATATGAAACTGTCACTGGAGCAGATGGTTCAGGGCCCTCTGGACTATGCGATAATTGACGAGGTTGATTCGATTCTGATTGATGAAGCGCGAACGCCGTTGATAATTTCCGGTCCTGCCTTTGATGAGGCCGGCCGGTACAAAAAGGCCGATGCCGTTGCCCGCCAGTTATTAAATCTGCATAGTCATTACAGCCGCATCAAGAAACAAATAGACTCCGCCCAGCGACAGTTGGCAAGTGCCGAGGGGGAATTAGCCGACGCAAAAAAACAGAAAGACAAACAGCGAGTCGAAAAAGCACAAAGGGCAATAGAAAGCAAACAGGCCGAGCTTGAAGCAGAGGAGGCAAAATTAGCCGGTGCGACCGAGTATTTCGAAATCGAGACGGACCGCAAGGCCGTCCATCTGACGCACGAAGGAATAACCGCCGCACAGGAGGCCGCGGGCGTGGGTTCATTTTTCACCGGCTCCAATATGGAATGGCCCCATATGTTAGAGCAGAGCCTGCGAGCACACACCGTCTTTGAGAAAGAAAAAGACTACGTGGTTATGGACGGCAAGGTCATCATCGTTGACGAGTTCACAGGCCGGCTAATGCACGGCCGGCAATGGTCCGACGGCTTGCACCAGGCGGTAGAGGCAAAAGAAGAGGTGGCGATAAAGGAGGAAACGCAGACGCTTGCGACGATTACCCTGCAGAACTTCTTCAAGCTTTACGGACAGATAGCAGGTATGACCGGTACCGCAGTAACTGAAGCGCAGGAGTTTATGGATATCTATAAGCTCGAAGTTGTCGTCATACCGACCAACGAGCCGTGCATCAGAGAAAATATGGACGATGTTATTTATAAAAGTATGGCCGAAAAATTTGATGCAACACTCAAAGAGATAAACCAGGTCAGCGCCGCAGGTCGGCCCGTCCTGGTGGGAACAACAAGCATCGAGAAAAATGAAGAGCTTTCAGAAGCGCTTTCGAAAAGATACGGCATTGAGCACGAGGTGCTTAACGCCAAACAACATGCAAGGGAAGCGGCAATTATCGCCAAGGCAGGCCAGCAGCACCGCGGCAGAGACGGCAAGCCGCGAGGAAACGTCACCATTGCCACAAATATGGCAGGACGCGGCACCGACATCAAATTAGGCCCCGGCGTGGCTGATATCGGCGGGCTGCACATCGTCGGAACCGAAAGGCACGAAGCAAGACGAATTGATAATCAGCTCCGAGGCCGTGCCGGAAGACAAGGTGATGCAGGCTCCAACCGCTTCTTCCTGAGCTTTGACGACGACTTGATGCGTGTCTTCGCTCCCGAATGGACTGTAAAGGCACTTTCCTGGATTGGTTGGGAGGAAGGTCAATCCATATATCATCCGAGAATAAGCAAAGGCATCGAAAAGGCCCAGAAAAAGGTCGAGCAGCGAAACTTTGAGGCCCGCAAGAGTCTGCTGGAATACGACGAGGTAATGGACTATCAGAGAAAAATCTTTTACTCCCGCCGGCGAAAAATCCTGGAAGGTAAAGGACTCAAAGCCGTTATCGAGCAAATGATTGAATCGGTCCTTGACAGAAACTGCCGGACAATACTTCGCGAAGATTATCCTTACTCGTGTGCGGCCGAGTGGCTTCGAAGCAACTTCAGTCTCGAATTGAATACCGCGAATATACTCGACGCCACCGCGGACGAGATTGAAGAGCTTGCAAAATCCGAAGCGAAAAAAAACGCCGCCAATAATATATCACTCTCGCTCGGCGAATATCTTGAAGACTATCAGGATAGAAGTACCTGGGACATTCAGGGCCTTTGCAAGTGGGCTATGAGCTCATACAAAGTGAGCCTGAGTCCGGGCAAGCTAAAGCACGCAGAACCCGAGGAGATTGAACAGCAGCTCATCTCGGCTGCCGAGGAACAAATCGATAAAAAGGATTGTTCTCAACTGGCTGAGTTTCTCAAACCCGATTTTGGCCTGCGGAGCTTCGCCGAGTGGGCCAGGGCAAAATTCGGTATTGCCCTGAGACCGGAGGATTTGAAAGGCCAAAGGCCTGAGCAGATTTACCAGCAGCTCAGCGAGAGTATCAAGACAGAGTACCGCCAGCGGGAGATTGAGTATCCTGTTGAGTTTGCGATGAATATGGCCTATGGACCGGAGGGTCCCAACGTCTACGGGTTTGAAGCACTGGCTAAATGGGCGAACAGAAAATTCAACGCCGGCCTCTCGGCCGAGCAAATTCAACATTCTTCACCTCGGGCGGTGCATAAGCAATTGCTGGAGTTAAGCGAGAGTTTCAACAATGGTCAATTGCTCGAGGAGATAGCTGAGAAAGTCAGCGAACTGGAGCCTGGCAAGCTGGCCGGCTGGGCAAGTGAAAGATTCGAGACAACCCTGAAAGAAGACGAGCTGGCTGGGCCCGACCAGGCCCGGACCAAACTGGCCGAAGCCGGAGCAGAGTTTCTGCGACGAGAGCTAAGCGAGCTGGAGAAGTACGTGCTTGTGCAAATCTATGACGTGTCCTGGAAAGAGCATCTGTACGGGATGGACCACCTGAAGGAAGGCGTCTTCCTGCGGGCCTGGGCCGAGAAGGACCCCAAGGTCGAATACAAGCACGAAGGCTATCGGATGTTTACCGAGATGCTGGAGACTATTGAGGAGCGGGTAACGGACATTATTTTCAAGGTTCGCCTCGAGGCCGGCGCCAGGGCAAGAAGCGTCTGGCAGGTCAGCAGCGCCCGCCACGACGAAGTCAACCAGTTCGCGATGGCCGAAAGGCAGCGTGCCGCGGCGGCTGCACCACAGGGTGAAACGAAAGTTAAGCAAATAAAGCTTGAGAAGCCCAAGGTTGGACGAAACGAGCCTTGCCCCTGTGGCAGCGGAAAAAAATACAAAAAATGCTGCGGCGCAAAAACATAACAACTTGCAAACCAAAGTACTACGAACACACACCCCAGCAATAACGGGCTTGAATATTTATCCACTTCAACACCTTTTTTCCAGAATCGAACTGTTAAGTGCAATCCGCTAATAAAGTCACAAGCAGATTTATGCAGCCGATTTGGCCGCGCCCGGCCAAAGTGGACACGCTTCGTTAAAGCCATCACCAAAATAAACTTGGGCGGCATAGGACCGGCGGCAGCAGCCAAAGCGGCCACTAAATAAAAATTTGCCGGGGACCGGGGGCACCAGACGGACACATCATAACCGGCTTATCTAAAAGCACTTATGAAAATTTATTCGCAAAACTAAAGGCTGGCACAGCGTTTGTTACTCTACATTAATTAAGAACACAGGCCTGCCCAAGCAGGTCGGCGAAAAAGTAAATAAGCGATTGGAAACGAAATGATTCTCCTTGTACAGGCAACGATATTAACCGTCGGCATTGACGGCAAACACGAGGTTTTGCAGGAACTGCCGATTCGACTGATAAGTGTGCAGTCCGGTGTTGAGGCTGCAAGCTCTTTTAAAAATGAATCGATTGACAGCGTAATCAGTAACTGGGACCTGACTGACATGCCGGACGGGACCTTCCTGAAACGGCTACGCAGTATAAGGCCGGACATCCCGACAATAGCAGTGGTCAAGGCGGGCAACTACGCACAGGAGGTCTCGGCAAGAAGCCTTGGCGTCTCGGCTGTCCTGACCGACCACAGCAGTGATGAGCATTTCCGGGAAGCGGTTCGACAGGTCCTTGGTCTTAAGGATGTTGCCTCGATACGAGGCATAAAAGCAATCAAAGAGACAACTGAACGCGAGAAAACTTAAAAATAAAGCGCGGCAGTTCTCTTTCCTCTACGCTGGGTTTGATGACCGAACAGTGCAAAAAGCATTTATATCGGTTAGCCAGACCCGGCAGAGAGCAAGCACGACCCTGCGTCGTGATGGCAATACGCCGGCTCAAGAAAGAAGAGTTTTCTCCCCCACGCTGGGCTTGATGACCGAACAGTGAACACGCCAGGTTAGCAGGCCCGGCAGAAACCGAGCACGGCCAAGGAGGCCGTGAGAAGTGATAAGGTGACGAACCTCTCTCCTCCTTATGAGCTGGGCTTGATGACCGAACAGTGATGTTGGTTGGCAGGCCCGGCGGAAAACAGCACGGCTGAAAATGCTGTGATAAACATAAAGAAGCTTACGAGTGAATACTATGAAACCCATCCAAAAGCTGGGTTGGCGGCCGAACAGTGATGCCATATTTTGCCGCGGGTCTGGCGGTAGGGGGTGGGCCGGTCAAACCGGCGGTAGCAATGATGAAATACCACTCGTGCTTTAGGGGCCGGCCAAAGATCACTGTTCGGTCTTAGGTCGGCCCCACAAATTTTGCAGTAGAAACTCGGCCGCGCGAAATCCCGATAGAATCGGGACCGGAGAGGCAGGTGAGTTATGAAACCTTCTTGCAAAAGTGAAGATTTCGTTAATTATTTAAGGTTACAGCGGCACCTTTCGCAACAAACGGCAAGATGCTATGAGCTGGATTTGAAGCAGTTCATATGTTTTCTGCAGACCAACAGAAACACTAAAACCCATAGCGAACACACACTCGAAGCCGTCGATGCTGAAACAATCAAGGCATATATAAAGTCCCTCAAAAAGAAAAACTACTCTCAGTCCTCGACTGCCAGGAAGCTGGCTTCACTCCGTACTTTTTACAAGTTTCTGGAAAAGCAAAACGGTGTGAACTCAAACCCGGCCAAGGCGGTTCACATTCCGCAGCCCGAACGCCCCCCCCTGAAACTGCTGGAAGACCGGGAAGCGAGAAAACTGCTCGAGGCACCGTTTACACACAACTGGCTGGGAGCAAGAAACAAGGCCCTGCTGCACACGCTATACAGCACGGGAGTCAGGGTCAGCGAACTGGTGGCGCTGAATGTTGATGATATTGACCTTGCCAACAGAATTCTTTACGTCAGGACAAAAGGAAAAAGAGAAAGGGCAATCAGCCTCGAAGAACCGGCTGTCTGCGCCCTTGCCGCCTACATTAGACAGCGAGAAAAAGTTGCCGAATATAATAACGGTGGGCGGGCCCTTTTCCTGAACAAGTTCGGACGGCGTCTGAGCAAACGAGATGTGCGAAGAAAAATGGATATGTGTCTTGCAACGGCCGGTCTTGACCGCTCGTTTAGCCCTCGAAGTCTCCGGCATAGTTTTGCAGCGCGCAAGCTCCATACCGGCTGCGACTTGTACACGGTAAAAGAAATGCTCGGACACCAGGCCCTCGCCTCTACACTGGTTTATACAGAAGCCTTATAAAAAACAAAAACTTCGAACAAGAATTTCCACAACCTCTCCACAGCCGGGAAGACATACCCTCCGCCGCGGCGGATTTCTTTTGTACTAAGTCTTGAGGCAACACGGCAAATCGGAATTCTTTCTATTGAAATTAGGATTTGACAAAAAGAAGTTCCTGTAGAATATTGCGGAGATGAACAGCTATCAAGAACCGGTGTGAGCCAGGCCCGCCCGGCCGATTCGCCTTAGGTCAATGAGAAAGGGGCAAAAATATGAGTGATGACAATTTTCGGGGCGACAAAAAAACACCGATGAAAACATTGCTTGCTAAATACGAAAGAAAACTCATCGACGAAAATGCCCCCAGGTTCCCCGCTTGGATACAGGGCTATCATTTAACGCTAATGACCATCCCGATTTCGGCAGGCCTAATCACATTCGGCTGGCTTGCCGGCCGCAATTACGCCTGGTTGTGGGCCTCATCAATTATGATATTTTTGCAATGGTTTACAGACTCCTTTGACGGCGCTCTGGGCAGACTGAGAGACACAGGCATCCCTAAGTGGGGCTTTTTTATGGACCATTTACTCGACTTCGTGTTTATGAGTTCGATTCTCATCGGATATTCATTCTTATTTGAAGGCATCAACAAACAGCTTGTTTATCTATTGATTCCGGTCTTCGGCTGTTTTATGGTAAGTTCATTTCTGTCCTTCGGCGCGACAGGTGAATTCAAAATAACATATTTAGCGGCCGGCCCGACTGAAATCAGAATCTACTTTATCATACTCAACTTCCTTATAATGATCTTCGGCACAGGATGGCTTGCGAAAATTTTAATCTACTTGCTTCCGGTCTCCATTGTGGTCTTGTGTATTGTTGTGTATCGCACACAGAAATATATCTGGAAGCTGGATATGCAAACGAAAAAGACCTCTCGACAAGCTGAAAAGTGATTTGCCGAAACCATCGCCCTCGATTATCATCACTACTTAATATGCTAAATACCACAACGCAGCCACAAACTAATAAAGTTCTTATATGGATTCGGGCTATACGGCTTTTCGCATTCCCAGCTACACTGGTACCAATCTTTGTCGGTGCGGCCCTTGCAATTTCCTATCACGGAGATGTAATGTGGGAACTGTTCCCGCTGGTATTGGTTTGCACACTGCTTTTCCAGACAGCAACTAATCTAATCAACGACTATTTTGATTTCAAAAAGGGAATCGATAAAATAAATACTTTCGGCTCAAGCGGCGTGCTGCCCGAAGGACTTCTTAAGCCCGGCCAACTACTTGTTGCCGGACTGTTTCTTTTCGGCCTGGGCGCGCTGTTGGGCCTGGGTCTTGTCTGGGTTCGCGGCTGGCCTATGCTGGTCATTGGTTTAATTGGTCTGGCGGGAGGCTACTTTTACACGGGCTGGCCCATCTCCTATAAGTATTTTGCCCTCGGCGATATTATAGTACTTATCCTGCTGGGTCCTGTGATGGTAACCGGCTCTTATTTCGCGCTGACCGGAAGTTGCGACAGCATAGTAATCTATACTTCTCTACCCTTCGGACTATTGGCCGCCGCGATTATGGCATCGAACAATCTTCGGGATATCGACCACGACCGCGCGGCCGGTATCAAAACGCTGGCGGGCATTCTTGGCCATCAGGGTGCAAAGACGGAATATTTAGCGCTGGTAATTGGTGCTTATCTGAGTGTTGCGCTTATGCTTCTGATAAAAATAGCTTCGCTCTGGTTTTTGCTCGTCTTTGTTACGGTGCCGATTGCGATTCAAAACATACGGGCTGTGAAAGAAAGCAGGCCCGAAAATCACGAGTCTATTATCTCGATAGATGTTCAGACCGCACAACTGCACCTGGCATTCAGCGTCGCTTTTATAATTGCTCTGATTCTTGGTGCCCTGGTCTGCTGACAACCTTGCGTGCTGCTTCACAAGCTCAGACTCAGCAATAGATGTTATGGTATAATGGCAAGACGATGAGCACTAACGGAACTCATAAAAACCGGTATAAGCGGATGGCCTGCTGGGCCGCCCTGATGCTCATTGGGGCTTTATTCTTTTTGTCTATCTACGGGGCGTTTCTCGGCTCGTACCGCGCGAAAACTCTCTTCAATTCGCCGCCGTTGATTGTCATTTGGCTGACCTTAACGGTGGGCCTTATAATTTCCCTCGCAGTATCCCGCCGGCTACTCCGCAATGTGGGACTGCTGCTGATACACCTGGGTCTCATATCCGTTCTCGCAGGCGCTATGTGGGGCTCCGCCGGCGCTCACAATCTGCGAGACAGCCTTCTCGGAATCCGGAAATGTCAGACGGGCGAAATGGTCGTCTATGAGCAACAGGCCGAAAAACACGTTGTATACGAAAACGAAAAAACCTTTGAACTGCCCTTCTCCATAAAACTGAAGGATTTCCGAATAGAATATTACAAATCGGAGTACCTGCAAATCCAGAGCTCCGGCGGCAGAAGCTGGACGGTGCCCGTTGAAATCGGCCGTGAAGTCTTCCTGGCCCCTGATTTAGGCTCGATAACGGTACTGAGAAGCTTCGAGAATTTCAAAATCAAAATTGACGGAGATAAAAGAGTCGCTACTGATAACGACGGCTCTGGTTCCAACCCGGCCCTGGAAGTGCAGCTCAAAGACCCCAACGGCAACACAACCACAAGGTATGTCTTCGAGCGTTTTACTGCGCACGCCCGGCCGGAAGACAAGTTAGTACTTGGCTATTATAGAACCCCGCGCGATTATATAAGTGACCTGCAGGTTACTAAGGACGATAAAATTCTTGCCGAGAAAAGTGTCGAGGTAAACCATCCTCTTCATTTCGGAGGATACCATTTTTACCAGCATTCTTATGACAGCGACAACGAGCAGTACATTGTGCTTATGGTCGTATCGGACAGCGGCCTTTTTCCCGTTTATGCAGGATACGTAATGCTCTTGGTCGGTGTGTTCCAGCATTTCTGGCTAAAGGACATTTTCAAAAAGAAACAAAAGGCAAGTTAATGACAATTAAATATACAATTCAAGGCCTGTTAATCTACGCCGCCATTGCCGGATACCTGCTGGCATTCTTTGTAAGCCTGCTCGGCGGTAAATCCGCCGCGGCGGATAAAAAAGCAGGCCCGTTCTTACAACTGCTTGGCTTTATAATGGCCCTGTTTGCCTTTATTTATCGCTGGTATAATGTCGGTCATATACCTTTGCAGAATCTTTTTGAGGTATTTCTTGCCTTGGGTACGGCGGTTTATCCGCTGGGATTGTTCTGCAGATATGTCTTGCGCACGCCGGGCCGACTGCCCGATATGCTCATAGGCGCCGTCGTGCTTTTCCCAGCAGGCTTTGTCTTTAGCGCCCAGCCGCAACACCTGCCGCCCGCCCTGCAAAGCTGGCTTTTTGGGCCTCACGTTGCTGTTTATGTCTTAGCTTACGTCTTTATGGCAAAGGCCGCCTGCCAGGCCCTTGCTCAGCTTGCCTCTAAGGGGATTGCGAGTAAGACACAACCGCTTGATGAAAACCTTCTATCACCTGAACAGGCCGCCCATCGAATGATTTGCGTGGGCTTTCCGTTACTGACTCTCGGCCTCGTTCTCGGCAGCTATTGGGGCAAACTTGCCTGGGGCGATTACTGGGGCTGGGACCCGAAGGAGTCGTGGTCGCTTGCATGCTGGCTTCTTTACGCAGGCTATCTCCATTTTCGCGCTATGTTCGGAAGAAAGTATGCTCGCATTAACTGTCTCTGGGCTATCGCGGGTATGGCAATAATTGTAATTACTATACTTTGGGTCAATCTCTCGAGACTCTTTGCCGGCCTTCACAGCTACGCAACCTGAGTCGTGCCGTTTGCCGGACCGAATTCCCCGGCTGCAAATTAGAATACAGTGTCAAAGCAATAAATTCCTCCGGTGAAAGTATGCCGAATGATATCGTTTTATTTGTGCTTTAGACACAGAATTCGTGCTTTCTTAAGTTATTATACTAAGCATATCAAAGACATATCTTAGTTAGTTTGCCGGGTCTCTTCGATTCTCCAATCGATGTAGTC
Source organism: uncultured Pirellulales bacterium (assembly GCA_964481525.1). Taxonomy (GTDB): domain Bacteria; phylum Planctomycetota; class Phycisphaerae; order Sedimentisphaerales; family CAYZTY01; genus CAYZTY01. Next base: position 1,537 of record CAYZTY010000004.1, on the reverse strand, counting down.
TCGATACAATTGAGTGTAATTTTTTTGGACAAGTTTTTGAAAAATCTGATCCCATGTTTTTAGTTGGTCTGCTTCCAATCGAAATAATTTATTCATTTCAATGATGACAGAGGGATATATTCTTGAAAGCCAAACGAGAAAATAAGCGGCATACCTATAACCCTCTCGTGGATCCCCATACTCAAGAGAAAATGTATCATCCAGCTCAGCTCTGCAATAATCAGCAATTCCTTCGGCCCAGCACCAACAAGGGTGACCACGATGAATTTTGTGCGGATAATCTTGAACTACATGTGCTGCTTCGTGTATCAATCGCCCCTTATCCTCAAGTATCCTTCCATTCTTAATTATGTATTTGATCCTTGACTTCTCTCTGCAATAACTAGTCGTATTGCCTTTTTTTAGTAGAATAATGGTAGTGTTATTAGGAATATCTGCGGTTGGTGTCTCAAGTAATTCAGCTACTTTGACAATATTCCGATTATAAAATTCAAGGAGTCTGTCGCTATCATCAAAGGCATTACCATTATGGATCACTGCGTATGACATTTACCCTTTGTGCCCAACAATAAATATACATTCTGCTTAATAAGTTCCCGTTGCTTCTTCAATACTCACCTAATTTCTTGCGTTTCAGCGGATTACGTCCTTTCTATCATTGTCGCCAAGCCCCTCTTTTACATCCCTCATCTCGACATCTCTTTGCCTCACACTTAGAAGTAGGCAAATCTTCGTATTTCGCATTGGAACAACTAGGGCCTTTGTTAAATTTACTGTTGTCTATAACCCGTATCAAAGGGGAAAGTGGTACAGGTACAAGTGGTGTAATATCAGCATTATTCCCAGCAGATAGTCTTTTCATTCGTTCACTTCTTTCTACTATCAACTTATCCCAACTGATGTGTTTAGGTTGAATATTATTGAGAACATCTTGAACTATTCCCTCCCAGATCCTAGAATTTAAGAAACTGAATATCTTCGAACTGGGCACATCGAGCACCCACAATCTTCTTATCTCGGATTGTTTCCAATACGTATATTCTGCAAAGCAATGAACGAAACTAAGAGTGCCTATCTCTTTCTCTAATTTCGCATAGAGTGGTTGAAGCCTATTCCATGTATCTGTTCCCCAGCTTTGGAGTCCCTTGGAAGAATCACGTTTTTCCTTGGTAATATCCCAATGAGGATTTTGCCATGTGTACAATCGAAAGCATTGCTTCATCTAAATTTCTTTGTACTCCGATGTAAAACTTTCTATTTTCGCTGTGCATATCTTTTTAGTCAATCGCTGTAACACCTTCACTCTTTCGGCGAGATATTCCAACTGCTTTTTGGTGATTTTGTAATCGGGGTCGTAGCGGGCCTCGACATAAGCACATTTACAGAGTAAAGCCCTATAATTCTAATATCCCGTCTCTATTAAGTAATCAGCCAATCGACCGAGACTTTCCTTGTAATCAGAATTAGGAAGTTTGCCTAATTTTTTCTTGGCGCGATTTATATAAAATGCAGCCGTTTCTTGGCTCCTGTGCAGTGC
>CAYZTY010000003.1:49347-51316 GCA_964481525.1 uncultured Pirellulales bacterium | reverse complement strand
AAAAGCAATAAAGGCAAGTTTTCTCTTAGTATCCCTAAAGGATGGACTCCGCTGAAAGGGGTATGGTTATTACGGGGTCTGACGCCGGAATCTATTACGATACTGGCCCCTGACCTCGAATCAAAGGTTATGATGGGCCTTGTCCAGCTGCCGCTTAAACTCGGGCCTGATGACGCCACGACGGCGCAAAAGGCGGTGGAGGCGGATACGGCTGTGGAGAAGCGAGAGTCGCTCGAATATGTCGTTTATGAACAGGGCCCGGTATCGTTAGCCGGCACAAAAGGTTATAAGCTTATCACGGAGTTCAAGGCAAAGGAAAAAGATGTTGCAAAACGCAAGCGTATGAGAGCCTATTTCTCGGATAGTCCGATGCTTTATTTCTTTATTTGTGATGCTATTGGCCCGGAAAAATTTGACTCATTACTCCCCCGGTTCGAGGCGATTATGAAAAGCCTTGGTATGTTGCCTGTCGATGAGGAGCTGACGCGTCAGGAAGCCGTGGCCGCTGAGCAGGCCAAAGGTTCTGTGGCCGGCCGGGTCTATTCTTCGAAGGAATATAACTGCTTCATTGCGGCCCCCGCAGGATGGGAGGTTCGCACCAGCCCCAATCCCGCCCATTTGGTGGAAATGCAGTACACCAAGGGCAGGTCCATCGCGAGGCTTATTGCGGCAAGCGGATTGAAATCCACGGAGAAGATTAATGACATCTTTACACAAAGACTCAATGTCGTGAAGGAGATAGTTCAGAATTTTTCCGAATCGTCGCGAAAAGATGTAACAATTAGTGGAACACCGGGAATCGAGTCGGTTCATAAGTATTATCTCGAAGAATTAGGACGATTTTATGTTAAGGAGGTTTCGCTTATCCGCGACGGCGTGTATTATTTGATTCTTTGTCAGTGTATTGAGCCGGACGATTTTAAGGTTCTGGAAAAAGATTTTGACAAGATTATCGAAAGCTTCGGTTTTATTCAATGACCTTTGAATGATGGTGGTAAATGCGTTTAGTATAAATATACCGGGAGCAGAGCTATGGAAAACAGGAAATATTACAACAAAATTCAGTGTAGATTCGTACATTTATTTTTACTGTTAATTTGCCTTGCGCTGTTTTTGGGGCAGACTGCTGCTGCAGATATCCTCTATTTGAAGGATGGTTCGGTTTTAAGTGGCAATATATTGGAGGAAACCGCAGAAGATTTTCTAATAGATAATTCAGGACTAGGGCAATTGTATGTTTTGCGTGAGGATGTAATCTATAGAGAGACGCCACAGGCCGATACGCTTTCTGAGTCGTTTATAATTGTCGACGGTGAGCTTGATGTAATCGCCCATCTTAGTCGGTCTGTCCCGGAAAAAAGGCCGGATGCAAATTCGTTCAATATGCTGGTCAATGGCAATGTGCTCTCAGTAATCGATGAAAACGGCTCTGATATTCCTTTTGACCAATGGTCGATTGGGGACAGCGATTTAATTACGATAGATTATGACCAGCTTAGCCCTGAAACCAACCGACTGACTGTAATAGCACGGCAGGAAGGATTAATAAAGGCCGAATCCGGCCTGTATGTTTTTCGATTAAAATATATTTTGAATGGGGATAGCCGCGTCCGGCTTATTATAAAATATCCCAGGGATTTTCATTTAGAGTCCATTAAACCGGAACCGAAACTAAAATGTGCTGGTTTAATTGTGTGGACTCAACAAATAAAGCGTCAGCAACATTTCATCCCGGAAATCCGGTTTATTCCCTAAACCGGCTAAGCTGAATCAGGTATACGGGAAATCACCCACTATTTCCCGGCTTGAGACGCAAGGGGCGGGTACTTGATACCGGATGTTCGTAACTCGTGGACTATAGAGAAATGCGAAATACGAATATCGAGATTTGTAACAAATCTATATAACCAAAACACAAAATTTTAAACGCACCGCTGATGGAATCAGACCGAAAAATAATTTGTATTCG
>CAYZTY010000003.1:0-49337 GCA_964481525.1 uncultured Pirellulales bacterium | reverse complement strand
TTTGATTAGAACTGCGATTTTGGTTATTATATTATACAGCAGTAGAGTGGAATATTGGAAATCAATATTCATAGGAAATCTATTGAGAACAGGAGATATTAATGAGACGGTCATTTCTTCGGCGGATTCATCATCTTAGAGGTGTTCTAATCAGCCCACCGTTGGTTCTTTGCGTTTTTTGTTTTTCTTACGAGACTGAGCTTGACGAGCTAATATGGCCGCTTGGGACCTCAATTTTTCTTCTGGGATTCGCATTTCGCGTCTGGGCACAGCAGCATATACAACGTCATCTAAAGGTTTCCAGACATTTGGTTACCACAGGGCCGTATTCATTTGTTAGAAATCCTCTCTACGTGGGCAATGTACTAATGTGCCTTGCCGCAGTTATCATCTCAGAACTTCTGTGGCTTATTCCTATCACAATTCTTTGGTGTACGTTAGTGTATTTCATCGTCGTTCGCTGCGAAGAAAGTCAGCTTTTGCGTCGGTATGGGCAGTCATATCGTAGATATATGTTGGAGGTACCACGATGGTTTCCTCGGGTTCAGGGTTTCAGAAATATGGGGTTGATAAATGGATATCTCCGCACTTCGATAGTTGCCGAGTTGCACTGCCTGTATATATTATTGCCTTACATCCTTAAGGAAGTAATATCATCCTGATTTAAACATTAAATGTTTCCGGTGAACGGAACTTGCAGTGACGACACAATGGTTTTCTGCCTTCGCAGGAATGACAAAGTTGTTTTATCTGCTTTTTGCTTTTAGGCCTACCGCTTTGCGCAATTTGGCTGCCGCATCAGTTTTTTCCCACGTGAAGGCAGGGCCTTTTCGCCCGAAGTGTCCGCCGTAAGAGGTCTGGGCAAATATCGGCCGGTTAAGTTTTAGATACTTAATCATTCCTTTTGGTGTCAGCGGGAAAATCTTCGGGATGATTTCCTCCAACTTCTTTTCGCTAACCTTTGCCGTACCATTCGTATTTACCAACACCGAAATAGGCTCTGCAACTCCTATCGCATAAGATAGTTGCAGCTCAATTGAATCGGCCAGCCCTGCCGCGACTATGTTCTTTGCGATGTATCGTGCCATATAGCTGGCGGTGCGGTCGACTTTTGTGGGGTCTTTTCCGCTGAAGGCGCCTCCGCCGTGGCATCCCCTGCCGCCGTAAGTATCGACGATGATTTTCCTGCCTGTCAGTCCGCAGTCGCCCTTTGGTCCGCCTGTGACAAATTTTCCGGTCGGATTGATATGGAAAATTGTTTTTTTGTCGACAAGCTTTTTCGGCAGAACAGGTTTTGCGACTTTTTCGATTATCTCCTTTTGTACTTGCCTGTATCCAATCGAAGGTGAATGTTGTGCTGATACCACTACCGTGTGAATGCGCGCGGGCTTTCCGTTGTGATATTCGACTGTCACCTGGCTCTTGCCGTCCGGCCGAAGCCACGGCATCTTTTTGGTCTGTCGCATCTTTTCCAGCCGGGTCGTAATCGCATGAGCAAGTTGAATAGCCATCGGCATAAGCTCCCGCGTTTCCCTGCACGCATAACCAAACATAAGGCCCTGGTCGCCCGCCCCCTGCTCCTTGTGTAGACCGGTACCTTCGGTGATACCCTGCGAAATATCCGGGCTTTGTTTGCCCAGCGATACTATAACTGCGCAGTTGTCATAGTGAAATCCAAGCTCAGGGTCGTTATATCCAATCTTTTTTATCGTATCTCGAACGACTGATGGTATGTCCACCTGGGCATTTGTAGTTATTTCACCTGCCACAACAACCATATCGTTTTTAACCAGTGTCTCGCACGCTACTCTGCTTGCCGGGTCCTGTGCCAGGCAGGCGTCAAGTATGGCATCGGAAATATGGTCGGCAACCTTGTCAGGATGCCCCATTGTGACCGATTCACTTGTGAATAAAGTTTTTCTCTGGTTGAATTTTTTCTTACCGGTGGTGCGGTTTTTTGACATCTTCTATACCTCCTGTAATCTCTTAATCTGATGAAATATTACCAAGAGGCTGCCGTCGCTCTTTCGGCTTTTGTAAAAGCAGGTCCGGCAGCACTATTGCTCGTTCAGTGTCCAGTCATATTTTGTATATTCTATCGAGTAAGCTTTTCTTTCCAGAAAGTCGCAGTCTACTCTTGAGACATAGTTGCTGATAAAATTCAAAGCTGTCCGAACATCCGGCTGCTGGTCGATGAATTTCCTGTCGGTGCCGTATTTTTTCGACAAAACATCCGCATACCATTTGAATATTACCGATAGATAGACTTTTCCTTTACCTCTGTCGATGCTGAATCCCTGCTTATTTCCAATACAGCTTCTTACCTGCTCGTCCAGTTGTTTCTCGAGTTTGCGCCCGGTGTAGGGTTCATTACGCAGATGCGGGATGTCCACGCCTGCATGCGATAGTGCGAAACATGACCTCGGCTCATCAAACTGCCTTAACAAAATTCGCCGTTCAATCTCCCGGAGTGTATATTTGACCTGCATTATACTAAACTCGTACGTAGTCCACGGCTTCGAAATCTGCCTGATACTGTTTGCCGGATAGAAAAGGGTCATATATCGCGAGGCCTGAATCGGATAGTTATCTATAACAACTTTTATCGTGCAAAGATTATAGGCGTTTATCCAGAACGCAATTTTTTCAGGCTCGGGCCAAGAGTCATATTTTTTTGTAGAGAGTTGGTCGAAATGCCTCAGTACCTGTATCAGCTCCATTCTTTTCGGCCTGAGCTTTTTGTAATCAACCATCCCGTCATCATCAACATAACGGCTTAAGAACTCCGCCGAATTCTCATTAAAGGTAACCGCCGGTGCCGGTATGTCTTGGGGTTTGTCGTTAACGTCCGGTAACGAAGTATCTTCTACTGGTTCATTAGGCTCCAGGTGTTGCTCTGTCCGGACCGGCCGGCCAGTAATTGGGCCTTTGTTATCACAGCCGCATATAATACATAATCCCGCAGCTATTGAGATAAAAGTAAGAAACCGAGTTCCCATAATAGCACCGTTAAAAAACCGGAATTTCAGAGAAAGTACAAACACTTGATTCTACCATTTTTTTCGATGTACTTCAATCTTTCGGTAAAGTCCCTTTCGCAAATAAACTGCCGTCACAAGAGCAGGAACAATCATTTTAGCCTTTCCGGCTCTCCGAGGCAATCTTCAAATTAGCTTGACAAAAACGGCATTCAAATGTATTCTAAGTACTGTAAATTGCCGAGATAAGCCGGGATAGGACTATTTTGTGGAATTTCTGTAAAATGATTAACATACTGAGATGCGCGATTTGTTCTTTCTTAATATTACTGCTGCTGATTGGTTCAAATGTCCTTGCCGTTAACGCTACACAAATTGATGAGGTTCGCAAGAAAGAAGTCCTCGATTCGGCGGATTTTGAGATTATCGATAACTTTGTCGACGAAGCCATACAGGAATTGCTCCAGACTACCGACTTTAGCTCTATATCTATTGCCCGCAACGCCATTCTCTCCCGCAGCAGCTCCGGCACTATCAGCGCCGAGGAGCAATATGCCCAGCAATTTTTCAGCTCAGCCGCTAAGTATCTGAAGGATGCTTTCGAGAAAACCAGGGAATTAACCTCTCAGCAGCGGGCGGAGCAGATACGGCTGAACCTGTTGATTCTGCTGGATAATCTGGAGGATTTGCGACTGGCGAAGCTGGCGGCTGAGATAATGGACGACAAAAACACCGCTGTGCGCTATTGGGCGGTTCACGCTGTGAGTAATCCCGTTGTAGTCGCAAAGCTGAATTCAGATTCTACGGATAATCCGGGGCTGGCAAGAGAAATAGTACAAAAACTCAAAGACCGGCTGACCGGGGAGAACAGTCCCGAAATTCTCTCGCTGATTATTGACTTTGCCGGGAACCTGAAGACCCCTGAGGGCAGAGAGCTTCTTCTGGAGATAGCGGATATCCGAATACGAAGGTATGAGAACTGGACGATTGATGCCGAACTTTTGGATAATAAGGTCCTGGTACTGCTGAGCGATGTTATTCTTTCACAGCGCGAAGGAAAAGCCGAAGTTTCTCACCGGTTTGCGCAGTTGTATTCCTTTGTGATGCAAAGGTATATTAAATCTATGGACGACCAGAACCTGTTGGATAGTACTCAGAAGCAGCAGTCGGCCTCGGTGTTGGTGGATGTCGAGCAAAAGTGTATCGGTAAGCTTACGGGTATTAGCCAGTCAGTAATCAAGTCTGCTATCGAGAAGGGCAGGTCCTCTACTTTGCTCGCCGAGTACAACTCTCTTTTCGGTAGTGAAGATAGTATCGGCCGACTTGTTCGGGCCCTGGATTTCAATTATGGACAGAACACTGACGGAAGCAGGCGACTAATTCCCCGCATTCTTCCGCCTCGGCCCGGGGAGACACAGTAAAAAAACCAAAGGTTCGTCCGGCTATTGTACGGCTCGCCGAAGGCGAAGCCAGGTAAGAGAGGCCGTTTCAAAATGGATTTTGCTCGGAAACTCGCACCGGTCGCGTTCATAGCGGCGTTGTTAACACTCGCAGGATGCGATAGCTCGTCTTCAAAAACCGAGCCGAATCAAATCACTATTCACAGCGCTCTGGGCGCTAAAATCAGGGGGCTTGACCCCGGAGATATCGGCGATACAACATCAGCGCTGGTGGCAAGCCAGATTTTTGAATGTCTTTATCAATACCATTATCTCAAGAGGCCTTATGAATTGATTTCGCAGCTTGCCGAGGATATGCCGAAGGTGAGTGAGGATGGATTGGAATATACCATAAGAATAAAACGGGGCGTCTATTTCGCAGATGATGCCTGCTTCGAGGGCGGCAAAGGCAGAGAGCTTAAGGCCGCCGATTTTATTTATGCCTGGAAAAGAATCGCGAATATCAAATATCTCAGTAAGAATTGGTGGATATTTGACAACAGAATCGTGGGCCTGGACGAGTTCCGTGAATATACAAAGAATTGTAAGAAAGCAGAAGACGTCGATTATTCACGCGAAGTTGAAGGATTGCAAAGCCCCGACGATTACACACTCGTTATAAAGCTCAAGAAGCCCTGGCCCCAGATAACCTATCTGCTTGCCCACCAGCCGACTACACCGATGGCCAGAGAGGCCGTTGAGTACTATGGCAAAGACATCATCAATCACCCGGTCGGCACGGGACCATTTATGCTCAAACTATGGCACCGGGGCAGTTACCTCGAACTGGTCAGGAATCCGAATTGGCGGGGTGAGAGGTATCCGACCGAGGGCGAAAATGGAGACCTTAAAAAAGGCCTGCTGGCCGATGCCGGCAGAGACATACCTATGGTCGATAAGATAAACTGGATGATTATCCAGGAAGACCAGCCACGCTGGCTGCAGTTCTTACGCGGCAAAATCGATGCTTCGGGCATTCCGAAGGACAATTTCAACCAAGCGATTGACCTGCAGCGAAAATTAACACCGGTGATGAAACGGCGCAATATCCATCTGGAAATATTTCGCGACCCGAGTACTTACTGGCTTGGTTTTAATATGGAGGACCCCGTCCTCAGCGATAACAAGCCCCTGCGGCAGGCCGTAAGTTGTGCTGTCAACCGCGAGAAGTATATAGAACTTTTCACGAACAACCGCGGCGAGCCTGCTTATGGTTTTATACCGCCTTTGATGAAGGCTTACGACCCCGCCATTAAGAAGATGGCGAAGACAGGCTACAATCCTGAAAGGGCCAGGGAGCTTGTAGAAGAAGCCAGGCAGATTCATGGGGCCGAGCTGCCTGTCCTTAAGCTTTCTATGCCCGGCACCGACACCGTGTTCAGACAGATAGGCCAGTTTATCCGTCACAATCTTGAGGAAGTAGGTCTTAAGATCGAGGTGGAATATATGGACTGGCCGACTTTTCAGGACAAAGTCAAATCCAAAAGTGCGCAAATTTTTTCTCTCGGCTGGATCGCCGATTATCCGGACGCTGAGAATTTCCTGCAGCTTTTCTACAGTAAGAACGCCTCGCCCGGACCGAACAATTTCAACTACTCCAATCCGGAGGTTGACAGAATTTACGAGCAGGTAGCCGTGATGCAGGATAGCCCTGAACGTACCGAGCTGTATCGTAAGGCCGAGCGGATAGTTATAGAGGACTGCCCGGCCGTCTTTATGCTTCACGGGGTTGCGTACGTACTGTACCACGACTGGGTGCACAATTATAAGCCGCACGCCTTTGGCTACGGTCTGTCAAAGTATCGAAGATTAGACCAGGCCAAGCGAGCCGCTTACGAAAGTTTTTGAAGACGGGTAAATGACCACATACATTATAAGAAGGCTCTTATACACCATACCAATCATATTCGGCGTTTTATTGGTTACTTTCCTTCTGTTTAATGTGGTCGGGGGCGACGTCTCAGCGGAAATTGCAGGTAAAGCCGCGTCGAAAGAAACAATTGAAGAGATACGAAGAGAATACGGCTTCGACAAGCCGTTGTTTTTTTCCTCGGACAGCCAGTTTATTGACCACCTGAAGAATGCTGTTACCTTCAACTTCGGCAGGGCCTATGACCGTGAGCCGGTTACCGCCAAAATCAAACGCGGCATACTGCCGTCATTATCACTCACTGTGCCGATGTTCTTTGGGCTGCTTATCATCTCCATCAGCCTTTCGCTGGTTGTCTCGTTTGTCCGCGGCTCGAAGTGGGATACGGCAGCGGTTGTGATTTGTGTGGCGGGGATGAGCATACCTTATTTGAGCTACATCCTTTTCGGCCAGTATTTTCTTGCCTACAAGTGGGGCCTTTTCCCCGTGTTTTTTTCGCCCGACTTATCACCGGTGCAGTATGTGGCACTGCCCGTAATTATTGGAATTGTCTCGGGCCTTGGCTCGAATCTGAGGTTTTACCGCACGGTAATGCTTGATGAGATGCGCAGCGATTATGTTCGTACCGCCTTTGCGAAGGGCCTGACCACGAGTCGTGTCCTGTTCAAGCATGTCCTGAAGAATGCAATGATACCTATTATAACCCGGGTAGTTTTGGCAATACCATTCCTGTTCCTCGGCTCACTTTTGCTGGAGCGGTTCTTTGGTATTCCGGGCCTGGGTTATCTTATGATTGAGGCGATTGGTTCACGGGACTTTCGCGTCATCAATGCTATGACTTATATAAGCGCCATACTTTTTGTGATATTCAATCTTATAACGGATATTTGCTACGCCCTGGTTGACCCGAGGGTCTCTCTTGACTGAAAAGGAAAGCACAATTACAGCTTGTGCCACAGGTGCAGGCAAAGCGCAGCCGCCTAAGGGCCGAAGCCTGTGGGCCGATGGGCTTAGAAGGCTGCGTAAGCGCAAGTTCGCGATGGTCTGTTTTTGCATAGTCCTGCTGTATTTTGCCCTGGCGGCGTTTCTATATCTGGCGGAGTTTTTTGACTGGCAGGTCGGGCCTATAAAATGGTCCGAGCAGGTCGGTGAATCCTATCAAAAACCTAGCGCACAAAACATCTTCGGCACCGATATCTTCGGCCAGTCGGTCTTCAGAAAAACCCTGTACGGCGCAAAAATATCCTTAACGGTCGCGCTGTGCGCCTCGTTTATTTCTCTGGTCATCGGCGTACCGCTGGGCGCTATTGCTGGTTACTTCCGCGGTTTTGTAGATGAAATCATTGTTTGGGTATATTCGACCTTAAGTTCGATTCCGTATATACTGCTGATTCTGGCCTTTGCGGTTGTGCTGCGTGATAAAACTCTTTTCGGCCATAAGCTTACCGGAATTGCCGCTGTTTACCTTGCCATCGGCCTTACAAGCTGGGTCGGAATTTGCCGACTGATTCGCGGCGAGGTCATCAAGCATAAGGACCGTGAATACATCCTGGCGGCAAGAAGTTACGGCTGTAGTAAAGGCAGAATAATATTCAAACATCTGATACCGAATGTCTTTCACTTAGTTATTATTGATTTTTCACTGCGTTTCGTGGCCTTTATCCACGCCGAGGTTATTTTAAGCTTCCTCGGCTTTGGTGAGGCGCATCGGCCCAGTTGGGGCGCAATGATAAATGACGCAAGGATTGAGCTTTCCCGCGGCGTCTGGTGGCAAATGCTCGCTGCCACTATCGCCATTTTTTTCATTTCACTGGCTCTGAATATCTTCGGCGATGCCCTTCGCGATTCGCTCGACCCTAAGCTGAGGACTGAGTAGATTTATGGCTGAGAACGGAACATTATTGTCGCTCGAGAATCTTTCGACGCACTTTTTCACTGAAGAAGGGGTGGCAAAGGCGGTGCAGGATGTCAGCTTTAAGATACCGCGTCAGAAGACCTTTGCTCTGGTCGGCGAAAGCGGCTGCGGAAAAAGCGTAACAGCACTTTCGATTATGCGTCTGATACCGGCTCCACCCGGCAGAATTACCGGCGGAAAAGTAATTTTCAACGGACAAAACCTGCTTGAGCTGAGCGAGAAACAGATGCGAAAAATCCGCGGCAATAAAATCGCTATGATTTTTCAGGAGCCGATGACCAGCCTGAATCCGGTTTTCACCATCGGCAATCAAATCGCCGAGGCAATAAAGCTGCATCAGAACTTAAGCAGTACTCAGGCGCAGGCCGAGGTCGTCCGGATACTGAAAGAAGTTGGCATTGCCGGCGCCGAGCAGCGAATCAGCGATTACCCTCACCAGCTCTCCGGTGGAATGCGGCAGCGTGTTATGATTGCAATGGCGGTTAGTTGCAGGCCCGCGTTATTGATTGCCGATGAGCCGACAACGGCCCTGGACGTAACCATACAGGCCCAGATTCTCGACCTTCTCGGTGAACTGCAAAAGCACAGCGAAATGAGCGTTCTGCTGATTACACACGATTTAGGCGTGGTCGCCGAGCGAGCGGACGACGTTGCCGTGATGTATGCCTCGCGAATAGTGGAGCAAAGTGATTGCAGCTCGCTTTTTGCGCAGCCGCTGCATCCTTATACGCAGGGACTGTTGAAATCTTTGCCGCAATTAGGTCCCAAAGCCGAGCGGCTGCCGGTAATTCCCGGGACTGTTCCTGAGCCTTTGCATTTTCCGGCTGGCTGCAAATTCCATCCCCGCTGCCCGATAGGCTCCAACGACCAGAGATGTCAAACAGTCGAGCCGCAGTTAAAAGAAGTTCGGCAGGGCAGATGCGTGGCGTGCTGGTATGCGCCGGGATACGAAGAAAATTTAAAACTTAAAACTTAAAGCCCAAAGCTATAACGTAAAACTGAAAATTTTCGGTTTTCTTATGCCAGAGACAAACAATAATCTGCTTGAGGTTGAGGATTTAAAGACCTATTTCTCAATAAAGAAGGGTCTGCTTCGTCACACAGTCGGCCACGTCAAGGCCGTTGACGGCGTCAGCTTCAATATCCAGTCAGGCCAAACATTAGGTCTTGTAGGCGAAAGCGGCTGTGGCAAGACCACCGTCGTCAGGACCATTGTACGGCTGGTTCCGGCAACGGCCGGCAGAATCACTTTTAACGACGTCGATGTTCTTCAGGTCGGCGGCGAAGAACTCCGGCAACTTCGTGGAGATATTTCCGTAATCTTCCAGGACCCGTACGGCTCGTTGAACCCGCGTATGACGGTGGGCAATATTGTGGCTGAGCCTTTGAAGGTTCACAAGGCTGCGAAAGGCAGTAAACTGAGTGACCGCGTAGCGTGGCTGCTACAGAAAGTCGGGCTTTCAGCCGACCATATAAACCGTTACCCTCACGAGTTCTCCGGCGGCCAGAGGCAAAGAATCGGTATGGCACGGGCGCTTGCTTTGAATCCGAAACTTGTCATTTGTGATGAGCCGGTAAGTGCCCTCGATGTTTCAATTCAATCGCAGATTCTCAATTTGCTGAAGGATTTGCAGCAGGATTTCGGGCTGACGTATTTATTTATCGCCCACGACCTGGCGGTCGTGCAGTATGTCAGTGATTTCGTGGCTGTTATGTATTTAGGCAGGATTGTGGAGTACGCCGGCGGGCAGGAACTATATACAAATCCGCTCCATCCCTACAGTCGCGCTCTTATCTCGGCGATTCCGCAGGTTGAGCCAACCTTGCGCCGGGGCCGGACCAGACTCGCTGGCGAGATGCCCAATGCGGCTATGCCCCCTTCCGGTTGCCCTTTTCATCCCCGGTGTCCTCTTGCAGAGGCCCGATGCAGGCAGCAACCGCAAAAACTGGAGCCAAAGGACAAAACAGACCTGCATTTTGTAGCCTGCTGGAAAGCTACCGAATGAAACAAAATCAAAAATTATATCGCCTGACCGGGTAATTGCTGATATAATTTAACTTAGGAAATGCAAATTGTGGGGTATAATTCTGGTTTGCAGAAAATGCAGACCGTTCCCGGCGGAGTATGGTTCTGAATGGACGAGAAACAAACTGTAGAAATAACCGTCAATGAAGATGTGACTGTTGTTGCTTTTACTTCCGCCTGTATAAGTGGAGTGGAAGAGGTCCAGGCCGCATCTGAGAAAGTGACCCGGTTCATATCTGAGAATTACCCGAAGAAAATAGTCATCGACTTCCAGCAGGTCAAGTTCTTCACCTCCCAGACCCTTGGTTTGCTTATGGATATATGGCGAAGGCTGAAGGACTATAATGGACGAGTAGTGATAAGCGGCATAAATCCACAGTTGCACAGGGTTTTCAAAATAACGAATCTCGACAAAATTTTTGAATTCTATCCGGACAGGCGAAGCGCGCTGGAAAACATAGGTACAACGTGAAAAATAAATTTGCGGGAGGGATGTAATTATGCGCACTCAGGTACAGTTTTCAGTCTTTATGGTCAACAAGCCCGGCGTACTGGCCCGGGTTCTGGGCGAGTTTGCACAGGCGAAAATCAACATTATAGCGATGACTTTGATGGACTCGGTGGAACAAGGTGTTATGCGAATTGTTACCACTGCTCCGGAACAGACCAGAGAGGTTATGAAAAGATTGAATATGCCCTTCAACGAGACACAGGTACTGTGCGTAAACTTATCAAACCGGCCCGGCGAACTTGCTGAAGTGGCGGAGAGGCTGGCAAAGCACCATATAAATATCGCCTATGCCTATTGCACCGCCGGCGCCAAGGGTGGGCGAACCACGGGAGTTCTAAAGGTGGCGGATGTCGAGAAAGCAATAAAGATTCTGCAGGCAAAGACGGACAGGTCGAGAAAATCCGGACCGACCGTAAGGCGCTCGCCCGCTTCCAGAAAATAATCAATATACACAGACCGTCTTCATATTTATTCGACTGTAACGCTTTTTGCAAGGTTGCGTGGTTTGTCGACGTCGTGGCCCCGCAGGACGGCGGCGTGATAAGCCAAAAGCTGCAACGGCACAACTGTAAGTATAGGCTGCAGCGGTTCAGGTGCGTCGGGCACAGTAATCAGATGGTCGCTGTATTGCTTAATTTCTTCGTCGCCTTCGGTTGCCACAACTATGGTCTTGCCGCCGCGAGCCCGAACTTCCTCAATATTGCCGATAATTTTGCTGTACTGTGAGCACTTGGTGGCAATAAAAACGGAGGGCATATCCTTTGTAATAAGCGCGATGGGGCCGTGCTTCATCTCGGCGGCCGGCAGACCCTCGGCGTGAATATAGCTTATCTCTTTTAGCTTCAGAGCGCCTTCGAGAGCAACCGGGTAATTGAAGCCCCGGCCAAGAAACAGCCAGTTTTCCTTGTTGATGTTGGCCGCGGCAATCTGCTTTATGTTTTCCGATTGCTCCAGCACGCGGCTTATTTTATCAGGTATGGCCTTAAGTTCGGCGATATACAATGTGGCCAGTTCACTGCTGATATGTCTTCTACGGCCCAGTTCAATCGCCAGCATTGCCAGAATGGTAACCTGGGCGGTAAATGCCTTTGTGCTTGCAACGCCTATTTCCGGTCCGACGTGCAGGTACACGCCGGCATCGGTGGTCCTGGCAATTCCCGAGCCGACCACATTCACTACCCCCAGTACGATTGCACCTCTTTCCTTGGCTTGTTCTATTGCCGCGAGCGTATCGGCGGTCTCGCCGGACTGACTGACGGCGATAACCACCGAGCCGTCCTCAATGATTGGGTTTCGATATCGAAATTCGCTGGCATATTCGGTCTCTGCAGGTATCCTGGCAAGCTGCTCGAAGAGGAACTCACCGACGAGACAGGCGTGCCACGCTGTTCCGCAGCCGGTCAGGATAATTCGCTTCGTTCGGGTCAGCTCACGCGAATAAGAGCTGATACCCCCAAGAACTATACGGTTGTTCTTACGGTCGAGCCTTCCACCCATACACCTTTGAAGTGCCTCGGCCTGCTCAAAAATCTCCTTGAGCATATAGTGCTCAAAGCCGCCTAATTCAATCTGCTCAAGGCAGAATTCTATTTCTTGAAGGTCCTTGCGGACAAGGACGTTATCGATGGTTTTGGTACGAAACTGCTCCGGTGTAATGGTTACCATTTCATTGTCGGACAGATAAATAGCTTGTGTGGTATGCTCGACTATAGCGGCCGCATCGGAAGCAAGAATATATTCATCCTCACCGAGACCCAAAATCAGCGGGCTGCCCCTCTTGGCTCCAATGAGTATATTGGGGTAATCGGCGCAGACAATTGCCAGACCATACGTGCCGTGCAGCTCGTTTAAAGCCTGCTGCACAGCCCACTCGAAGTCATTTTGCCCCTCGGATGGCTTGCGGCCGTCGCGCTCCTTCTGATTCGTGTAAAAATATCCAATCAGGTTGGCGATAACCTCACTGTCAGTTTGACTCTTGCAGGTAAAACCCTCACTTTGCAGCCACTTCTTTAGGGTTTTATAATTTTCGATGATGCCGTTATGAACAATGGCTATCTTTCCGGTATAGTCAAGATGAGGATGAGCGTTGAGAGTACTTGGCTCGCCGTGCGTCGCCCACCTGGTATGGGCAATCCCCATCGTCTGATTACCGCACGGCTCATCGAGCATTTCCATCAGGGTGCTGATTCTGCCGCCCGTTTTTCTTATTGCTATCCCGTCGTCGATAAGGCCGATACCCGCCGAATCGTAGCCCCGGTATTCCAGCCGTTTGAGCCCTTCCAACAGGATTGGCTGGGCCGGCTTTTTACCCAGGTAAGCAATTATTCCACACATTTATATGCCCTTTTATATTAGTTTTGTGTATCTTAATATCGGCTGAGTAACCAGAAATTCATCCTTTCGGGTGATTTATATGATTATATACGATTCATTGTTCCGAAAAAACCATTTTTCACTGTGATTACCGTGAAGCGGTTGAAAATAAGCCTGATATCAGCCGGCCCGTGAGTTTGGTAAGGCAGCGTCCGTATTTTTTGTGGACAGAGGGGTAAAAAAACATATAATGATATGTTCTTAACCGTGATTTATGAGGATAAATATAATTATGTCTACAAACAGTTCTACCTTAACTCATCTTGATAAGTTGGAGAGCCAGAGCATTTTTATTATCAGGGAGGCCTACAGCGAGTTCAGAAAAGTAGCTATGATGTGGTCTATCGGGAAGGACTCGACGTGTTTGTTATGGCTGATACGGAAGGCCTTTTTCGGCCAAATCCCCTTTCCTATTATGCATATCGACACGAGCTTCAAATTCAAAGAGATTTATGAATTTCGGGACAAATATGAGAAGGAATGGGGGCTGAATTTGATAGTTGCCAGGAACAATGAGGCAATCGACCATGGTATGAATCCCAAGAAAGGCGCGCTGCAATGCTGTACGGAGCTGAAGACCAATGCATTGAAACAGGCGATTGCCAAGTATAAGTTCAGGGCTTTGTATCTGGCCATAAGAAGAGATGAGCACGGCATCAGGGCTAAGGAGAGGATTTTCAGTCCGAGAGATGAGGATTTCGAGTGGGATTACAAGAATCAGCCGCCTGAACTTTGGGAACAATATAAGACCAAAGCCGCGGAAGAGGAACATATGCGGGTGCATCCGCTGTTAGGCTGGCGGGAGGTCGATGTCTGGGAGTATGTACAAAAAGAAAATATTCCCGTCACCAGCCTTTACTTTGCCAAGAATGGGAAACGCTATCGAAGTATAGGCTGTCATACCTGCTGCAACCCCGTTGATTCCGATGCTGATACTATAGAGAAAATAGTTGAGGAACTAAAAACTACAACGGTTTCCGAAAGAAGCGGCCGGGCCCAGGACAAGGAAGCTGCTTATATGATGCAGAAACTGCGGGCGCTCGGCTATATGTAATTGTTGGGGGAAGGTCTTAATCTGAGAGCCACAAATGGAAGCACTTAATTTCGTTATCGTCGGTCACGTTGACCATGGAAAAAGCACACTTATTGGAAGGCTTCTTTACGATACAAACTCCCTGCCTCCCGACAAGATTGAGGAGATAAGGAGAACTTCCAAGGACCTTGGTCGGCAGACCGAGTTTGCTTATCTGCTGGACCATCTCGAAGAGGAAAGGCAGCAGGGTGTTACCATCGATACGACGCAGGTTTTCTTTAAGACCGGTAAAAGAGAATATGTGATAATCGATGCTCCGGGTCATGTAGAATTTGTCAAGAATATGGCCACCGGCGCCTCACAGGCCGAAGCGGCGGTTCTCATCGTTGACGTAAAAGAGGGCGTCCAGGAGCAAACCAGACGCCACGCCTATATCCTCTCACTTCTTGGGCTTTACCAGGTCGTGGTGGTTTTAAATAAAATGGACCTTGCAGAGTACTCTGAACAAAGGTTTAACCAGGTAAAAACCGACGTGGCAAAATTTCTGGAATCGATTAATATCCATCCGCAATTGTATGTACCAATTTGTGCGATGGAAGGTGAAAACATTGCGAAGAGGTCTGATAAGATGGCCTGGTACGACGGCCCTTGCTTCCTGGAGACGCTTGATACGCTCAGGAGTAAGGAGCACGCTGAGGACAAGCCGCTTCTTTTCCCGATTCAGGATGCATATAAAGTGGATGACAAAAGGATTTTCGTCGGACGGGTTGAGTCCGGCGTAATCGCAAAGGCGGACGAGGTAAAAATTCTACCGAGTGGCCAAACAACAAAAGTACGCTCCATTGAACAGTTTCTGGCCGAGCCGGTTCGGGCCTGTGCCGGCCAAAGCATCGGCATAACTACTGAAGAGCCTCTTTTCCTTAACAGAGGAGATGTAGTCTGTTTGCCGGGCAAGGAGCCTGTCTTGACCGACAAATTTCACGCAACTATTTTCTGGCTTTCAAAGGCTGATTTTAAAAAGGAGGAAAAGCTCACCATCCGCTGTGCCACGCAGGAAACCGCTTGTAAAATGGAGCAAATCAAAAAGAGAATCGACTCGTCAACGCTGCAGGTGACCGAAGAGGATGCTTTGTTGTTGAAGAACCTTGAGGTGGGTGAGGTAGTAGTCAAGGCCAAAAAGCCCCTTGCAATCAAGGAATTCAATGATGTGGCGGAATTGGGAAGGTTTGTGTTGGTAAAGGACCAGAATATTTGCGCCGGTGGTATCATCACCGCTACTAATTAAATGACGGCAAAATCAAGAACAATAATAATAGGCCTGGATGGCGTACCCTTCGAGTTGCTCAGGGAGCTGGCCGATACAGGGGTAATGCCACACACCAAAGCGCTCATTTCCGACGGGACTTTCAGACAAATGCAGTCAAGCATCCCGGAAATCTCGTCCGTTGCGTGGTCGTCAATGATTACGGGAAAGAATCCCGGTACGCACGGCATTTTCGGCTTTACCGACCTGGTTGCAAATTCTTACCGCACAAGGTTCCCGAATTATACCGACCTGAAGGCGCCGCCTTTTTGGGATGAATGGCGGGAAAAGGCGGTTGTTATCAACGTTCCCGCAACTTATCCGGTCCGTGAAATGAACGGCGTGCATATCTCCGGCTTCGTCTCAATAGACATAGAAAAAAGTGTATGGCCGAGGGATTTGGTCAGGACATTGAACGGATTTGATTACCGGCTCGATGTGGATTCACTCCTGGGCCATCGCTCTCTGGATTTGTTCCTCGCCGACCTTGATAAAACACTTCAGGCAAGAATCAGGGCGTATCGTTACCTGTGGGAGAGCCGCGATTGGCAGCTTTTTGTACTTGTCTTCACCGGCACGGACAGACTTATGCACTTTCTATGGCAGGCTTATGAAGATAAACAGCACCGATATCACGGCAGCTTCCTTGAGCACTTTCGAAAAATTGACGAAGCCATCGGCCAGATTAGTGAAAGCATTAATGACGAAGACTTACTGGTTATGATTTCCGACCATGGATTCGAACTGCTTGAAAAGGATATTTACATCAACTATTTGTTACAACAGGAGGGTTTTCTGAGATTGACGCCCGCCGCTGAACCGTCTCTGGAAGGCATCGAGCAGGCAACAAGAGCTTTTGCCCTCGACCCGGCCAGAATTTGCCTGAATTTCAGGACAAAGTATCCCGCAGGCAGCGTTGAGAAAAGTGATAGAGAAAAGATTCTGCGAGACCTGGAACAGCTTTTCGACTCGCTCGAAGTGGACGGCAAAAAAGTAATCGTGGGGACGTACAGAAAAGAGCAGATTTATTCAGGGCCTTTTATGGAAAATGCGCCGGATTTGCTTCTGCTCCCGACGAAGGGCTTTAATCTAAAGGCAAAGTTGACGTCGGATAAGCTGGTTGACAAGCCAATCTTTACCGGAAAGCACGTGCAGGAGACGGCTTTCTTGTTGATAAGGGGGGATTTTGATAATGTCATCCCGGACAGGCTCGATGTGAGCAGTGTGAAAGGGATAGTAGAGACGATTAAACGCGCCGGGTGAAAACACAAAGACAAGCGCTGGAGACAAAACGCGTGAATTTTCATAGTCGTATCGGATTTCAAAATGGCTGAGCAGAAAAAATCCTCGCGTCCTGTTTCGCCCCACCCCGGCGGGCAAGCAGCAGGCGGGCGGGGGCTTCGTATATTGGGGGGGGTGGCTTTGGTCTTTGCTATCGCTGCTGTGTGGTTTTTAGTCCGACCGAGTCTGTCGCGAACACAGCCGCGCCATATCATCCTCATTAGTATTGACACCTGCCGGGCTGACCATTTAAGTTGCTACGGCTGTCCGCGCATCACTACACCGAGTATCGATGCCGTTGCGGACGAAGCTTTTTTGTTTCAAAACGCCGTCTCGCCCGTGCCGTTGACCTTGCCGGCTCACATCTCTATGTTAACCGGCACCATCCCGCCCTTTCACGGTGTGCACGACAATGAGGACTACAAGATGAGTGAGTCTGCTGAGAGTCTGGCCGAGATACTGCACCGCAACGGCTACGCCACCGGTGCCATCATCAGCTCTTTCGTAATGGACTCCCAGTTCGGCCTGGCACAGGGCTTCGATACATATAACGACAAGTTTGATGAGGAGCTAAATACGGTAGGAATTGTTGAGCGGAGAGGTGAGGAGGTAAGCCGCTACGCGTTGAAATGGCTTGAACAACACCAGCACGAACCGTTTTTTCTTTTCCTGCATTACTATGACCCACACGCAGAATATGTACCCCCTGAGCCTTTCGCCTCTATTTTTAAGCCGAATTTTTACATCGGGGAAATCGCCTACTCCGATTACTGTGTCGGCCAGGTCATTGACCAGCTGAAAAAACTGGGTCTGTACGATTCAAGCCTGATTATAATTACCAGCGACCATGGTGAGATGCGTAATGAACGCGGTGAGAGGACACACGGCTATTTCATTTATCAAAGTGCTCTTAAAGTTCCCTTGCTTTTCAAGCTGCCTGACCAAAGCAGGCCGAGAAAAATCAATGAGATTGTAGGACTGATTGATATAGTCCCGACGGTTTGCGCTCTTGTCGGCCTTGAGGTGCCTGTCCAGATGCAGGGTGAAGACCTCTCGCCATACTTCCGGAAGAACCTCCTGCCCGGCCGTGACAGACGATTGTACTGCGAGAGTCTCTATCCCACAAAATATGATGCTAATCCTTTACTCGGGATTGTCACCAAGCGGTTTAAGTACATCCATACCACGCGCCCGGAGCTGTATGATTTAAGCAAGGACCCCAAAGAAGAGAACAATCTGATAAATCAGCAATCCGGCCAGGCCCGCAGCCTGCAGAACAGCTTGAAGCAGATTCTCCAGAAGTATCTTCGCAGGGGTGATTCTGAGAGCAGGCTGTTGATGGACGGGCAGGCACGAAGGCGCCTTGAATCGCTCGGTTATGTTGCCGGCAGGGTCAAGGAGGAATTCGAGGTTGACCAGAGCAAAGAGGACCCCAAAGACTTAATAGGTTTTCATTCCTCCGACGTAAAGGCACGGGATTTTATATTTGTTAAGAAGTATGCTGAGGCCCGAAGCCTGTGTGAACAGATGCTTCAGCAGCGCCCGGAGTCTTACAGAGTCCACTTTATCCTGGCCAGTATTGCACTGGAGCAACAGGATTTTGCTGAGGCGGTCGTTTGGCTCTCCAAGGCACTTCGCATCCAGCCGACCTCGGGAGACGCCCATTACAATATGGGTATCGCTCTTCAATCGCTGGGAAAGAGCGAGGAAGCAATCCAGCATTATTATCAGGCGCTGCGGTTCAAAGGCGACGATGCCCTGGTTCGTAATAATCTGGCCGCTGTATTTCAATTACAGGGTAGGCTTGATGAAGCGATACAGCAGTATCAACAGGCACTAAATGTGGATGACGATAACGCCCTCATACACTACAATTTTGCCATTGCCCTTCAATCACAAGGCAGGCTCGACGAGGCAATCAATCATTATCGCCGAGCGATACAGCTCAAGGCTGATTATGATGAGGCACACCACAATCTCGGAAATGCCCTGAGCCTTCAAGGTAACTTCAAGGAAGCTGCTGTGCATTGGGCCGAGTCGCTGCGGCTGAAGCCCGGTCAAGTTGGTTTGCTGAGAAAACTCGGCAGAGTGTCATACGAAGAAAGGAATATAGATGATGCGCTCGCATACTTTAGCGAGGCCGTTCGCATAGAGCCCAATCAGTATCAGTTGTATCTGGACTTGGGTAACCTGCTGTATGATAAAGGTGATATCGACCCAGCTATCACAAACTGGAATAAAGCAATACAGCTAACCGCTGACCAGCCCGAGGTCAGGAGGAATCTAAGGTATCTTGTGGCCCGGCAGTTGGCTCAATACGGCAAACTTGATGAAGCAATTGAACAGTGGAAAGAGTTGTTGAAAAGTGAACCGAATGACCCGGCGCTGTATAATAATCTGGCGATAGCATTTTATAAGCAAGGCAGGTTCGCCGAGGCTATCGACCATTGGAAAAAGCTGCTGGAAATAAGGCCGGACGATTACCAGATACTTCACAACCTCGGCTGGCTCTTTGCCACCCACCCCAATACCGAGATTCGTAATCCCACCGAGGCAATCCGGCTGGCCCGGCGTGCCTGCGAGCTGACCGGCTACGAAAAGTCCCTGCAGTTGGACGCCCTGGCGGCCGCTTACGCCTCAGCCGGCCGGTTCGATGAGGCCGTCGAGACCGCAGAAAAGGCATTGCAGCAGGCCTTATCCTCAGGAGAGGAAAAAGAGGTCGAATTGCTCGGCCGGCGGCTCGAATTATACAAAGCCGGGCAGCCGTACGTTGAGACCTCGCTAATTCCGTCCGGGGACGGCGAAAAGTGATTGGTATCTTAGGCGGGCTTTTTACCGAGAAAAAGGATTTGACAGCTCCGGCAAAGCTCATATACTGTTGTGTTTTCGACGCCGACAGGAAAAATTACTTATGAAAAGTTTTATGGCGAAAAAAGAGCAAGTCGAACGCAAATGGCTTCTGGTCGATGCCGATGGTGCCGTTCTGGGCCGATTAGCCGCGAAAGTAGCAATGTTTTTAATGGGCAAAACCAAGCCGATCTATACGCCGCACGTGGATACCGGCGATTGCGTTGTGGTTGTGAATGCCGAGAAAATAAAAGTTACCGGCAAAAAGGCAGAGACAAAACAATATGATTACTACACCCACTTTCCCGGCGGCCACAAGTTCGTTAGCTTTAAGGAAATGCTGGCCAGAAAGCCGGAGAAGGTCATTGAACTGGCTGTAAGGCGAATGTTACCAAAAACCAAACTCGGCCGAAAAATGCTGAAAAAAATGAAGGTTTATCGCGGTCCGGAGCACAATCACGCCGCCCAAATGCCGGAAAAAGTCGAACTGTAAAACATTTTAGGAAAATAGTCTGATGGCAAAACAAACAACCGCACAAAAAGATGCTGCGAAGTCTGAATATATCTGGGGTACGGGCAGGCGGAAAAGTGCTATTGCTCGCGTAAGGATACGTCTCGGCAAAGGAAATTTCGCCATTAACAAACGCGATTTGAATGACTATTTCACACAGGAGCAGGACAGAAAAGCCATCTTGGCGCCGTTGCGAGCCGTTGAGGCGGACAAGTCGTTTGACGTCTTTGCAAACGTCAAAGGCGGCGGACCTTCCGGCCAGGCCGGCGCGGTTATGCTTGGTATAGCGAGGGCCCTGAAGAATTATGACGAGAATTATCTGCAGGCCCTGCGCAGCGGTGGATACCTCACCCGGGACCCGAGGATGAAAGAAAGAAAGAAATACGGGCAAAGAGGTGCCAGGCGGAGATTCCAGTTCTCCAAACGATAATTTGCAGATTGTGCGACAAGCAATTAAAATGGCCGCGGAGAACAAATCTTCGCGGTCGTTTTTTATGTTCGTTTCTCTGGGAAAGGACTGATTATGATACGGGTAGCTATTATCGGCGCAAGCGGGTATACCGGTGCGGAGTCAATCGAGATTCTTTTACGTCACCCGGAGGCAAAACCTGTGTATTTAACCGCCCTGCCGGAAGAGTGCGGCCCCCTTGCCGATATATTCGGGCAGTTCAAAGGCCGATGCAGTATGTACGTCGAGCCGCTTGACCTTAACAAACTTTCCGAGCTGGCGGATGTCGTGCTTTGCTGCCTGCCGCACAGGGTCTCGATGAGCTTTGTACCTAAATTGCTGGATACAGGCCTTAAGGTGATTGATTTCAGTGCCGACTACCGTCTGAAAGACGTGGCCGTTTACGAGAAATATTACAAGGTGAAGCATACCGATAAACGGAACCTGCCGCACGCCGCCTTTGGGCTGCCGGAGCTGTTCCGCGAACAGATAAAGACCGCCAGACTCATTGCTAACCCGGGTTGTTACCCTACAGGTGCAGCCTTGGCCATCGCACCACTTTTGAAGAACGGCTTGGTAAAGACAAAATCCATCATCGTCAACGCGGTAACCGGCGCGTCGGGGGCCGGGCGGAATCCGTCTTCAATATTCCATTTTCCCAATATGAATGAAAACTTTTTTGCATACGCAGTCGGCTCCCATCGACATATGCCGGAGATAGAACAAATCGCAAGCCAAATCGCTAATGACGATGTTAATATTCTATTCCAGCCCCACGTGGGGCCATTCGATAGAGGGATTCTCTCAACGGTCTATTGTGAGCCGCAAAAAAAGGTAACCGGCGAAGAACTGCTCGAGCTTTACGATAATTTTTACCACTCGGAGCCTTTTGTGCGGGTTCTGAACCGGGCCCCTGCTGTAAAGGACGTGGCCGGAACGAACTACTGTCATGTTTATGCGACCGTCGCTAAGGGCAAAGTCATCTGCTTCTCGGCGATTGACAACCTGGTAAAAGGCGCCTCCGGCCAGGCAATCCAGAATATGAATATCATTTCCGGACTCGATGAAACACTTGGTCTTGCATAGCTAAAATATAAAATATGTTATTGACAGAAAAGTCGAGGAGCAGACTCGTCGTGATAAAAAACAGAGAAAAATTCGAAGAATTTGAACACGAGATTGCGAAAAGCGAGAACTTGCCCTATAAAAAGCGCCTCGCAGTATACGACAGTGTTTTGAAAAAAGCATTGGCAGTGGGGGTCTTCAGCGATGAAATTATGGAGGGAAGCCTTGAAGCAAAGATACGCTTAGCTAAAGCGTTGAATTCGTTGAAGTGAAGGCTGCCGACTTGTTAAAAAATCCTGTCAGATTAAGAGAATATTTTGTTGCTACAGAGGTTACAGAGAACACAGAGAGGAAATAAAAAGACTCATAATGAAACAAGACAAGGTAATAAACGGCAATTGTTGGGTGGCATATTTTGATATTCTCGGTTTTAAAAATGAAATACGCCAGTACGCGGGTCACTTAGATGCTTTCGCCAAAATCCAGTATGAGGAAATACTTCAGCGTATAGAAAAGGACAAAGCGGCCGTGCGTACTTTCACACCCGAAGAATATAATTACTGTTGTTTTTCGGATAGTTTCCTTTTCTACATGTCGGATGATTCTATAAGCTCATATTTGACTATGCATTTCGTAGTAACCGGCTTTTTTCATTATTCAGGTATTATAAAAATGCCTCTCAGGGGGGCGTTGACATGTGGGGATTTTTACGCAGATAAGGAGAATAATATCTATTTAGGCGAAGCAATCATTGACGCTCATGACTACGCAGAAAAACAAGATTGGATAGGGCTTGTGCTTGCCCCTAATGCACGCGCGAAATTAGAAAAAAACAACCACGACCCTTTAACGTTCGCATACGATTTCAGAGAATATGATGTCCCGATTAAGCAAAAAAAATCGGTCAATGGAATGGAAAGCATAGAATTGCGGCATGAAAAACTTTTTGCCCATACTTATGGAATTGATGACAGCCGTCATGATTTGTTTGTAAATTGGCTTAAATCGGTATGTAATGACAAAGAAGGACAAAAAACAGAATACAGGCGAAAATACGAAAATACGCTAAAATTTTATGAAGAATAAATTAATTCTCTGTGTTCTCTGTTGCTTAAAATAAAAAAGAGAAAACTCTGTGGCTGAAGGATGTTTGAAAGTAGCAACCTGTCAGTTTGCCGTTGGCGCTTCAGTAGAAAGAAACGGCCGACAAATCAGCGATTTTTTGCGTAAAGCTAAAAGAGCCAGGGCTGACATAGTGCATTTCAGTGAATGTGCGCTGAGCGGCTACGCACCGCTTGATTTTGAATCATTTGATGGGTACGACTGGCGGCATTTGCGGGCCGAAACACAAAAAATTATGCGCCTGGCTGCGGAGTTGTCACTCTGGGTTGTCTTAGGCAGTAGCCACCCGTTGACCTGGCCGAATAAGCCGCATAACAGCCTTTACCTTATAAATCCAAAGGGCAAAATCGCCGACCGGTATGATAAAAGGTTTTGTATGCCATCCGATTTGCAGTATTACACGCCCGGTAACCGGTTCGTGATTTTCACTGTTAACAAAGTCAGATGCGCACTTCTGATTTGCTACGACTTGCGTTTTCCAGAGCTTTATCGCGAGCTAAAAAAGGCCGGGGTAAGCTGCATTTTTCAATCGTTTTATAATGCTAGGCAGAAAGGCCGAACCGTTCACATCGACATTATGCGGCAAACGATGCAGTGCCGAGCTGCAACGAATTATTTCTGGGTTAGTATGGCTAATTCCAGCGCCTATTACCAGTCTTATCCATCCTGCTTTATCCAGCCGGACGGTAGAATTGTCGCTCAGCTTAAGCAGCATAGGCCGGGCATAATGTTTAATAAGATTGACCTGAGCAAAGAGTTCTATGATGCATCCAGTCCTTTTAGAGACCAGGCAATGAACGGAATCCTGACCAGCAACCCAAAGATTATCAGGGACGAACGCTCAAAAA
This sequence comes from uncultured Pirellulales bacterium, assembly GCA_964481525.1. Lineage (GTDB taxonomy): Bacteria > Planctomycetota > Phycisphaerae > Sedimentisphaerales > CAYZTY01 > CAYZTY01. The sequence goes on along the minus strand of CAYZTY010000003.1, from coordinate 25,767 downwards.
TCACAACCCGGCTTTGAGACATATTGCTTTAGACGGAACACTCATCAATTAAGTTACAAAATAGCATTAGGCCTTGGGGGCTTAAGACCTATGGGTTCGACCGGGCTTTTGAACGATTGACAGACGTAATTGACGGACTTATTATGTTAATGCAGTAATCTGAAAAGTGTACTGAATCTTAAGCGAGGACTATTATGAAACTTGGAGCGGATGAGTCTTTGGCGCGTTTCAAATGGCATATTCTCGTGGTTTGTATGATGGCTGCGGCGCTACTGCTGGCGGCGGCCGGAGCGGCTGTGATGCTTATTACGAAGGAGGTGGTATTGACGGGGCTGCCTCTTATTCTTTGTGCATTTGGCGCCGGGGTTTTCACAGCGTCACTGGTGGCGAGTGTCTTTGCGGTTCTTCTGTTGACTTATGAGAATGTAAACATCCTCAGAAGCCACGCAGAAGAGCTCAACGGTGGTGTCTCACTTCTGAATAAAAACCGGCTGGCACTTAGCCAGCTGAATCAGGCCGTTCGGCTCAGTGAGACAGCCAAAGCAATTGTTTTCGGCGAGTCGGATAGGCAGGCATTGACTGAGGTGGTCAAAGAGAAGCTTCATCAGCAGGACTTTGAGAGCACATACAAAATAATCGGGGACATCGAACGTCATGCCGGTTACAGTGACCTGGCCGAGCAGCTTCGTCTTGAGGCGGACAGGTACCGCGATGCCAGCGAGGATGAGCGGGTAAATCAGTTTACAGCCCATATCGAAAAGCTGTTTGAGCAGTATCAATGGGCCAAGGCAAGTGCGCAGATAGACAGGCTGGTTGAGACATTCGACGAGCCGGAGAGGGGCAAGCATCTTCGGCAAATACTTCTCGAGAAGAAGGAGCAGCGTAAAAGGCAGCTGCTTGCAGCCTGGGACGAGATGGTAAAGAGACATGAAACGGACCGGAGTCTGGAGATTCTCAAAGAGCTTGACTTGTATTTGACCCCCAATGAGGGGCTGGCGCTGCAGGAGTCTGCAAAGGATGTTTTTCGAACCAAACTTCATAATCTCGGTGTTAAGTTTTCACTTGCGGTTGCAGATAAACAATGGACGGAGGCCTTACAAACGGGCGAGCAGATAATTCGGGATTTTCCGAACAGCAGGATGGCCCAGGAAATACGGGAAAAGATAGATATTCTCAGGCAGCGCTCACAGCAGCAGGCTGAGGAGCAATAGACTAATAAATATCAAACAGGGATTGCGTTTTGATAATAGTTAGCTGGTCGGGATAAGCGTGAAAAGCGTGTACATGCAGCTCTGAGCGTCTCGCTTCGAAATCGATATAGCTAAACGGTTCGAGCCCGCCGTCGGACTGGGGGGAGAAGTTGACAAACACGCCGCGATTGCGGGCAAAGCGTTCAAGGTCATAATGACTCTGGCGGTAGAGATTTGCACTCATCTTTTCAACCTGGAAGTCGGTCATATAACTCAGGCCCTGGCTCAAAGTGCATTTGTGGGAACGCTGACCGCGGAACTGAAAACGCTCAATTAAACCACGTTTCGGCAAAGGCTGGTCGGGAGTGCTTATCAGTTCACTGAGGCAGGTCTGTTTCGCAAAGACGCTAACGACATGTGAGCAGTCGGTTACCCAGATGATTACCTCATACTTCTCGGTTTTGAGGTGTCGCTTCTCGGAGATGCTGAACAGCTCCGGATGCAAAGGTCTTTGGTAAAGCGAGAAGACAAGCTCACTGACAGCTACATTTGCTCTTGGAGTATCCATTGGAATACACGCCTTAATCAACAGCCGCTTAGAATGCTTCCAAGCACCATATAATTATACCACAAACTACCCGTCAGCTTCAAGTGGAATATCAGTACTGAAAAGGCCGGTAGGTGGGCTTATCGGACTATTATCCTGCAAAAGCGGCAACCAAAACGAGTAACGTTCAGGAGAAAAATTTGTTTAATTTAGAAGAATAAATTAAAACTCCGGGCCGGCGTGCTAATTGAGGGAGAAACTCCGGGATGTTACCAAGGCAAGATTGACAAAAGCGGCAATGATGTTGTAAAAGGCGTGGGTCCCGGCGGTGATACCAAAGCCGCGAACGGCGAAAAGGACGGCAAAGTATACCCCGGCGAGTGTTCTGAAAATAAACTGAGGCCAGCTGAATGCAGCTACGCGGCAGAGCTGGCCGTTAATATAAATGATATGATGGTGCGCGCTAAACAAAGCCGCGGCGATAACAACCGATAGAACGAGAGAATTTGTACGGCTGAAGGCTAAAATGTTTTGGAAAAAAAGCAACAGAAGACAAATAAGTATCAGGCGAAAGACAAGTTCTTCATAGATTCCTGCGCCGACTGCTGTTACGATATCGGCCGGCAGAGAGTTATGTGAGATTGGCTCGGCAGAAGGAGGGTGCGGAGTAGTTTGTGTATGGCTTTCAGGAAGCTGCAGCGGCTGAACATATTGCACAACGACAGCGGTGTTGCCGGCGGCAATTACATCCTCGGGCTGGACCGCTCTGTTGAGAATAAAGTTCAAAAGTATCAAAGGCACGGCCAGTACAATGCACTCAACGGCCATCGGCAACAAATCGCCGATTCGCAGCTGCCAGCTTTTTCGAGAAGTTATTTGCAAAGCCAGCAGAATAATTACAACAAGCAGAGGTGTAACAATAAAGGCTATACGGCTGCTGAAGCCGAGGTATTCGGCGAAATTCTGGAGCCAGACGAACGCGACGACGCGTCTTTGGTCCTGAAATAAGGTTTCGCTGTTGAGAAAGATTGTGCCGAACTCGTAAAATATTAAAAAGGGCAGCAGGAATGCGAGGGCGTAAAGTGGACGGGCGGTGCGTTCGAGGTATGTGCCGCGAGGAAAGGCTAAAGTTTGGCTTCTGCCGTTACTGTCCGTGCTTTTGGGCATAGTTACACAGCTAAACTGCAAATCCTTTTGTCCGTTTATGCAGCGTTGAACGTCCTCGAAAGTGTACTTGAAAAAGGTTGTGATTACAATAGCCAAAATACGGATGCAAGCATAATGACGCGCCGGACTTTGAATGAGATTTACGAGCTCCTTTATGAGCGTTTCGGTCCCCAGCACTGGTGGCCCGGCCAAAGTGTGCTGGAAATTATTGTTGGGGCCATATTGACGCAGAATGCAAATTGGGGCAATGTGGAAAAGGCGATTAAGAACCTTAAAGCAGCGAATTCTTTGAACGTGGAGACGCTTTACAATATGGATACGTTTGAACTGGCACAACTTGTACGTCCGGCAGGCTACTATAATCTGAAAGCGAAACGTCTGAAGAATTTTATAAATTGCCTTGTTGAGGAATTTGATAGCAGTTTGTGTGCGATGCAAGCACTTGATACCGGGACTCTGCGGGAAAGACTTTTGTCGATTAAGGGCATCGGGCCGGAGACCGCGGATTCGATTTTACTTTATGCCTTCGAGAAACCTGTTTTTATTGTTGATGCTTATACCGCGCGGATAACGGTAAGGCACGGCCTCATTGAGCCGTCGGCCGATTATGAAGTGCTCAGTCAGTTGTTCCAGAGTAATTTGCCGCAGGAAACTCGGCTATTTAATGAATATCACGCCCTGTTGGTGCGGGTGGGTAAGGAGTTCTGTCGGCCAAGACCTAAATGCACGGGCTGCCCGCTTGAAGGACTGCCTCACGATACAGAAACCGAAATGCTGTAAGCCTGCTGTTCCCAACAAGCGATAGTAGTTGCATTCAGGTGCCGCGTTTAATGTTCTGTGGGAAATTACTGCTGTTGTTTGCGGTACATGAGGTAGAGTACAACATCTGCTATTAGGCAGAGAACCAGCAGATAGAAACCCACTTCGCCCACCTCGAAAAAGCCTAACATGCTGCCCATATCAGTTCCTTTCAACAGTTAATTTTCCCTGAAATATCCCTTGGCCCTCGGCAGGATAACGCAAAATGCCGGGCCAGTCAATTTTATTGTGCATGATTTTGGTTTTCTTTGGCCGCCTTTCTGACTCAGCTCAGAATATAATGACAGCGCCGGGCTTTTATGCTATTGTTTCCGGATATGGCTAAAAAGCGGGTCAAGAATATGGTAACGGTGGCCTTTGTCGCTCTGGGCTGTCCCAAAAATATGGTGGATAGCGAGAAGATGCTGGCCGAGATTGGGCAGGCAGGTTTTGTAATAACGCCCCAGCTCGACGGGGCCCAGGTCGTCGTAATTAATACCTGCGGTTTCATTGAGCCTGCGAAGGTCGAGGCCCTCGAGGTCATCAAAGAAGCGGTGGAATATAAGAAAAAAGGCAGGGTTAGTAAAATAATCGTCGCCGGTTGTCTGCCGCAGCGGCTGGGTAAAGCGCTTTTTTCAGAGGTTGAAGATATTGACGTGATAGTTGGCCTTGCGCAGCGGGATAACATTGCGGCGATTATCAGGAAGGCCTTGGCTGGTAGTAATCCGCAGGTTTACCTCGACGGCCCTGCCCCCCGGGTCCACAATGACAGGGGTAGGATGCTGCTTACCCCCGGGCATTGGGCATACTTACGAATTAGTGAAGGCTGCAATCACAGGTGCTCGTTTTGTACGGTGCCGGCAATTCGCGGCCCGTTCAGGAGTAAACCGCCGAAAATGCTCTTGGCCGAAGCAAGGGAGCTGGTTACTTATGGAGCCGTTGAGTTAATTTTAGTCGCGCAGGACAGCGCCTCTTACGGCCGGGACCTGAAAGCCGGATATACTTTAGATACGCTTGTTAAAGAACTGGCCGAGATTGATGGGCTGGAGTGGATTCGACTTATGTACCTTTACCCAAGCCGAATGAGCGACGGGCTGATTGAAACCATAGCAGACTGCCGAAAAGTTGTAAAATATCTCGATATGCCGGTTCAGCACGTAAATAATAAAATCCTCAGAGATATGCATCGACAAGGCTCTCAGGACCAAATTCGACATTTGATTGAAAAGCTGCGCGCTGCTGTGCCCGAGATTGTATTGCGTACGACCGTAATAGTAGGTTTCCCCGGGGAAACGGACGAGCAGTTCCACGAGTTGTTGGATTTCGTAAGATGGGCGGAATTTGATGCCTTAGGCTGTTTTACTTTTTATGCAGAGGCCGGTACGCCCGCGTCAGAGCTGCCCGGCCAATTACCCGAGCATGTCAAGCAGCAGCGGTTTGACGAATTAATGACGGCCCAGCAGGAAATCCTTTTTGCGAAGATGACCCGTCAGCTTGGCAGGGAATTGCTCTGCCTGGTCGATGCAGTCAATAGTGACGGCGGCGGCCGGGGAAGGTATTACGGGCAGACGCCGCATATCGACGGCGTTTGCCTGATGGAGGAGTGCTCGGCCGGGGTGGGCGAGTTTACGAAAGTCAGAATTACAGGCACAAAGGGCTACGATTTTGTTGTAGAGCAAATTTAGTCTTGAAATACGGCCGTTGCAGAGTAAACTTTATCAGCATATGATAAAACAGATACCGAATATTTTGACGTTCGGGAGGGTGGGCTTGACCGTCATATTTTTGGGGATGGTTCTTTACTCTCCGGCTGTCGGGACGGAGACGCATGGGTTGTTTTTGGATATAGCGTTTGTGATTTTTGTCGTCGCCGGCCTTACGGATATTATGGACGGCCCCATTGCACGAAGGCTGAATGTTGCCAGTAAGTTCGGGCGGATGCTCGACCCTTTTGTTGACAAGGTGCTTGTTTGCGGTGCGTTTATCTGTTTTGCGGGAATCAGTGAGCCGAAGCTTTTTGATTTTTCACCATACACTTTGGCCGTGATTCGGTGGTCTGTGGCCGGCATTATAACAGTGCGAGAGGTATTCGTGACGTTTTTGCGTCATATTGCTGAGGCCAGAGGTGTTAATTTTGCCGCAACCTCGGCCGGCAAGATAAAAATGTTTATTCAGTCCTTTGCTATCGGGACCCTGACCATAAAGGCCGCTCACGTCCAGACCGCCGCGTGGGGATACTGGTTTACGACAATAACGTTGATAATTACCCTGGCGGTAACAGTGGGCTCGGCATACTCGGCCATAACAAGAAGCCATAAGCAGTAAGCCTGTCAAGACTAAAGGCCCTCGAAACTTCAAACCATAAGTAATAGAACACAATCCCTGCGCGCGGAAAGGATTTGCCGCATCTTCGACGGCGCGTTAATATCAACGGAAACTATAGAGAGTTTTCTTGCCCGTAAGGACGAATGGTGAAGCGAAGAGTCCCAAAGGTAAAATCAGACCGGCAGTCGGAACTGCATAGCGACCTGCTCGATGAAGCACGCAGAGACAGGTACTTCGAGATAATCGCAGTTTTAATTTTACTGGCTTTTGGGACATTTCATTCGATATCGTACTTTGGCCATAAGCTTGTTCCTAACTCGGATTTTCCGGCCTTCGCCAAGACCGGCCGTCAAATTCTCTCGTTGCAGATGCCCTCAAGTTTCAAACGCGTACCGGTTTTGGGCGTGCTTCAGGTAAGCCTCAGTTATCTCGTCGGCGGCCAGACGCCGGAATTGACCGCCGGCAGGCTGCTCAATGCGATATTGCATCCTTTGATTGCTGTTTTGCTCTGGCTGGTCGGCAGGAGAATCATTGGCCGCTCGGCAATCTGGCTGGCCGTCATAGTAATAATAAACCCCTGGATAATGAGTTCTATGACCGACCCCATTGCCGAGACCACGCTGCTGTTTTTCGTACTATTGACCATTTACTTTATCTTTCGCCGTTCACGTTGGAGTTATCTGTTCGCCTCGATAACCTCGATGGTACGTTACGAAGGCGCGGCCCTGATTCTGGTCGCATTCGTGATTGACGTACTGACTAATAAGGAACGCAAAAAACGTATCAATGCTTTACTGCTCTCAGCCCTGGCCAGTGTGCCGCTTGGTCTTTGGATGCTGAGCACAGCCTTACACTGGCAGACCCAGGGAGCAAGCCACTACCTTAACGTGTTTACCGATGATTATAAGAAGCTTTTTTCCGAGCCGACGGAACAGCGAATCGGCCTGGGGAAAAATCTGAAACTCCTGTGGCAAATTGCCTTTTATCCACTGTTGGTGGCCTCGCCGAAGGCTGCTTCCGGCACCATAGATACGTTGATGTTGACCAGCCAAATTTCGGCTTTAATTACCTTCGCGTTCGGTGCGGTGTACGGCTTTATTAAACAGAGATGGAACGTTCTGGTACTGTTTATTTTCTTTGTACCCTACTTTATCGTCCATTCGATGTATCCATACCCGCTCATCAGGTACTATACCACCGTGCATTGGATAGCTGTGTTGCTGTCTATTCTTGGCTTACAAGGTCTGTGGAGGCTGGTGAAGACCAGGATAACAATGCCGACGGCGGTGGTTGTTCTTCTGCAGATAATCTTGTTAGCGGTTTCAGTAGTATGGATTATCCGGCTGCTTCCTTTTTTGAGCGAGGTTGGTCCGATGAGTCCGGGCTCTTCCGGCTTTGGCTGGGTGGCGGTTGCTGTGGTTTGCCTCCTGTTCGGAGCAAGCCTCTTTCTGTATCGACAGGCCCGTTCAGTAGGAAGTTTGGTTATCTTGGTTTTACTTTGTTTGATTATAGTCTCGAATCAGTTTGTTCTCGTTCGGGTTCTTGGTGATGGTCAACAGTACAGTGAATTTGTTGAGTTGACAAAGTGGTATATTAAGAATGCCGGGCCGGACGAGAATATAGCCCTTTATTTCACGGAAGTTCCCAGAGTTCTTGCCCCGAAATACGAGACAAGTTTTGTCAACCTTCCCAAGGCCGACAATCCCGATCAGTTCGTGCAGGAGTGCCGTGAGCAGAATATTACATACGTTGTTTGGGCCTCCCGCGAGATGCTTAATCCGGGCAGTGAAAACTACAAGTTGCGTCGGTTGGATAATATTGCCATGCTCCAAAAGTCGCAGGACATCGGCCCATATCGCTTCATAACACAGATTGGTTCTCGTCGTGGCTGGGTAAATGTGTTTCGTTTGTCTCGGCCTTCAGGCGGATGATTGACAAGTAGCCTACCGGCCAAATGCCTCTGCCGTCTAATCGGGGCCGAAAGTGGCGTCCCAATCTTTCCAAACGGCCTCGAAGCCTTGTGATTTAATCATTGCGGCGACCTCGGCCGGCGTGCGCCGGTCGTCAATTTCAAATTGTTTGATGGCCTGGACCCTGCCGGTGTATCCGCCGGGGCTGGTCTTGCTGCCTGCACTCATTCGAGTTACACCAAGCCTGACAAGACGGTCGCGCAGCTCCGGCCGTTCACGTGTGGAAATGACAATGCCGGCATCGGCAAAACATAACCTTAAGGCCAGCATCATCTGGACGATGTTTCTGTCGCTAAGTAAATGTTTGTAATTTATGCTTACGTTGTAGGCGGTACATATCCGGGGCAGAGAGAAAGAAACCTGCGATTTCCAATAGCGCTTCATCAGGTAATGCGCGTGCTCAGCCAGGGCCAGCGTTTCTATCCGCCAGTCGCTTAAGCCCAGTAAAGCCCCAATACCTAATCTTCGCATCCCTGCCTGCGCAACCGAGTCGTGGACGGCCAGTCTGTCGGCGTAGTCGGCCTTTGGGCCGGCGGGATGAAAATAAGTATAGGCCTTGCGGTCGTATGTCTCCTGGTAGAGTGTTACGCCGTCGATGCCGGCTTGATAAAGCTTTGCATACTGCTCCCGGCTCATTGGATAGATTTCAATCGATATAGAGCTGAATTTGCTCCTGAGATTTCCCGCAAGCTCTGCCAGGTAATCTACCGTGATAAAGTCTTTGTCCTCACTGCTAACCAGAAGAATGTGCCGGAAACCTTCTGAAGCGATGACTTCGGCCTCCTCAAGGGCTTCTTCGATGGTCAATCTGGTGCGCTCGCATTTGCTGGCTGTATTGTATCCGCAGTATAAGCAGCTATTGATGCAATAATTAGATAAGTATAGCGGCGCATAGAGCTGTATGGTCCTGCCGAATCTTTGCAGAGTTAGCTGATGTGCGGGCCGGGCCATCTGCTCGAGGTAATTCTCGGCAGTCGGCGAGACAAGCGCAGCTAACTTATTCAAACTGTACGAACCGGCAGGCTGCGATAAAGCACGCTCGACGTCGGCACGGGTAGTTTCATCGAAGCGATTCGCCCATGTTGTTTTGTCACCGTCCAGATGCTTTTCGGCAAGTATTGTTTTTATGCCGCAATCGGATTGTTTCTCAAGACTCACCACTTTAAGAGCTCACTCGAAAATCTCATCAGACATCACACCCTCGGCTATCCGTGTAACCGGCCCGGTCATTTGTATGGAAAAATCGTCTCCGACGACTATCTCAATCTCACCGCCGGGCATGTGTACGGTTATATCGGGGCCGCACAGGTCCAGTTTGCTGGCGACCGCGGCAGCGGCACAACTGCTGCTGCCTGATGCAAGAGTATATCCTGCGCCTCTTTCCCAAATCTCTATCCTGATATTGCGGCGGTCAATAACTTTCATAAGCTGAACATTGGTTCGGTTGGGAAAACACGGGTCGCACTCAATCGCTGGCCCCAGCAATCTCGCCTTTTCCTCAGACACCTCATCACATAACAAAACGCAATGTGGGTTGCCGATTGTAGCTGCACAGTACTGAACAATCTGGCCTTCGACTTCCATTGTTTCGTTTATAACTTCCCGTCGCGGACCCGTAACCGGTATCTGTGTGCTATCAAAACTCACCCGGCCCATATCAACCGTTACACTTCTGCCGTCTTTATGCACTTTTGCCTTTACAAGCCCCCCTGCCGTAAGGATTGAGAACTCCTCGCGGCCGACTTTATCCTGGTCCCACAGAAAACGCGCAAAGATTCTTATGCCGTTGCCGCTTTTTTCGGCCTCACTGCCGTCCGGATTGAATATTCGCAGAGTAAAATCCACTCCTTCCCTTCCCTGCGACCAGCACAGCACTCCGTCCGAGCCAACGCCGTAATTACGGTGACAAATCGTGCGGATTTGCTTCTCTGTTAGTAGCTGACTTGAATCCAGCACTATATAGTCATTTCCCAACGCGTGGTATTTCCAGAACTTCATTTTTGTTATGTACCTTGTACGAACAACTCTATTTTATTCATCTCTTAGAAAGCCGGTCAATGGACTTGATGCACTTGCTCGGCCGCTTTCGGGAGCAGCGCCTGAGATAAACGCCGTGCGTCCCGCTATTACTGCCAGTTTGAAGGCCTCCGCCATTGCCGGCGGGTCGGCTGCGGTGGCGATGGCGGTATTTACCAGAACAGCGTCGGCTCCCATCTCCATTGCATCGGCTGCGTGCGAGGGAAGCCCGAGTCCTGCATCGACAACAACAGGAACATTTGCCTGGCTGATTATTATCTCAAGCGAGGCCCGTGCCTTAAGGCCCTGGTTCGAGCCGATTGGGCTGGCTAATGGCATTACCGTGGCGGTCCCTATATCTTCGAGTTTTTTCGCCAGCACTGGGTCGGCGTTGATATACGGCAGGACTACGAAGCCTTCTTTAATAAGGCTCTCTGCCGCCTTTAAGGTCTCGACCGGGTCCGGCAGAAGATAGTATGGGTCGGGCGTAACCTCGAGCTTGAGCCAGTTTATTCCCGTCGCCGCCCTGGCCAGACGCGCCAGACGTATCGCCTCAGCGGCGTCGCGAGCGCCGGAAGTGTTTGGCAGCAGCAGGTATTTATCTCGGTCGATTGCGGCAAGAAACTCATCGGTTGGATTATTTATATCGACCCTTCGCAGCGCAACGGTAACTATCTGTGTTCCGGACGCCTCAATCGCCGTTGCCATAATCTCGTTGGAGGCGAACTTGCCGGTGCCGATAAGCAGGCGTGAGCTGAATTTCTTCTCTGCAATTATAAGCTCATCCATAGTTTTAACCTCCTCCGACAAAGCGGATTATCTCAATTGATTGGCCGGCCTTTAGGCCGGTTGTGCCGAAGTCTTTGCGTTCGATGATTTGACCGTCCAGCTCTGAGACGACGGCAGCCTGGTTAATTTCGAGCAGGACTAAAAGCTCTGAGAGTGTGGCTGGCAGCTGGCCAGCGGCAAACTCTTTTTCGATACCATTTATTTTAAGCAACTCCATTTTTCCGGTCCGCAAGTGATTTTTAGTTCATCGCAACGGCCACAAAAAAACGCTCCTGCCATAGAGGAGCGTTTCATATATTTTACAGCCGCCTCCCTTCGCAGGTATTAACCTGATCAGGTTCTTAGGGTCATCCCGATTTATCGGGATTTCTCAGCAATAGCACCGGACTATTGCTCCCCTGGCAATCATATTGTCTATTGCATTATACCGTCCTGGTCAAAGCGTGACAAGGAATTTTCAGGCTTGGTGTTAATGGTTGGTTTAATATTTTTTTCTGAATCTTGCCGCCGGGATATTGAGCAGCCTGCGATATTTTGCCACAGTTCGGCGTGCGATGTTGTGGAAGCCCACTTCGGCCATTTTCTTTCGAATTTCGTCGTCGTTAAGGGGCTTGGCCTTGTCTTCCTGTTCAACTATCTGTCGCAGTTTTGCCCTTACTGCGTGCCAGCTGCGGCTTTTGCCGTCTTCTGTTTGTATTCCGCCTGCGAAAAACCTGCGAAGCGGCAGGATGCCCTGGGGAGACTGCAGGTATTTGCCCGCGACCGCTCTTGAGACGGTCGCAATATGGATACCGAGTTCGTCGGCGATTTTAGACATCGGAAGGGGTTTTAGAAAAAGCTGGCCCTTGTCGAAAAATTCTTTCTGGTGTGCCACTACGGATTTTGCCACCCTCAACAAAGTCCCCTTGCGCTGGGCGATGGCGTCTATGAACCACTGTGCCGAGCGTATATTTTTTTTCAGGAACTGCTTCGTCTCCTCGTCAGTGTTCTGGTTCTTTGCCAGTTTCATATAAAAATTGCTTATTCTCAGGTTCGGCAGACGGTCGCTGGCAAGCCTTACGGAATAATCGGTGCCGTCCTCATCGGGCTCCACTATTATCTCCGATGTTATAGCGTGGTTCGAGGCTGGCCCTACCTGCAGGCCCGGTGAGGTGTCAAGTTTGCTGAGATGAGTGATGGCCTTGTAGATTCTTTCGATGCTGCAGTCCATTTTTTTTGCGATTTCCGGCAGTCGATTCTCAAGTAGTTCGTTCATATATTCTTCGATTAGGCAACCTTCGAAGCTGAAATCATCGGGACTCTGTTGCATCTGAATCAGTAGAGATTCCTTAAGGTCTCTGGCGCCGACGCCCGGAGGGTCTAACTTCTGAACAAGCGATAAGGCCTTTTTTAAATGCTCAAGATTGAAATCCGTCCTGTCCTTGTTGTGCAGTTGTTCGAGTCTTACGGACAGGTATCCTTTTTCGTCGATATAATCGATAATGAGTCGTCCGGCTTTTTTGACCGGTGGTTCGGCCTCAACTAATCCCCATTGCTCCACGAGATATTCGTGCAGTGAATTGGGCTGAGCGGCGGTGTTTTTCATTGCTTCGAGTTTTTTGTCGGGCTCATCCGCCCGGCCGTAAACCTGCAAAGGCCCCGCCCGGTGCGTATATTCACGAAAATCATCGTCGAGATTGTCGAGACGTTGAAAATCTTCAATCTTGTTGTTGTCCTGGTTGACAATTAAATCCTGTTCGCCCATATCATCGTCGCTTTGCTGTTCTGAAGGCTCTGCAGGGCCGGTCGGCTCGGTCGGTTCAAGTACCGGATTGCTGTTTAATTCCTGGTCAATTCTCTCCTGAAGGGCAAGCAGCGGCAGTTGCAGTATCTCCATCGATTGAATCATTCGAGGAGCAAGCTTCATCCGCTGCTCCATCCGCATCTGCCCTGTCATACTCAATTTCATAGCAAAACTACCGCAGCAATATTGGCATTACGATTTCTTTCTACCTTATCGCTCTTTTTCCTGAATATCCGTACTATCGGCTACTATATTATACCATAAAACCTCGGTAAAATGTGAGGGATGTTGAAAACTTTGCTCAATTGGCTTGCAGGATTTAGTCTATCTGCTGCCTGCCGCGAATCGCCTCTGCCAAAATCGGACCTCCGGCGAATTCGATGGTGCTGCCGCTGGGCAGACCTCTGGCCAGGCGAGTTATTTTTACATCCATCGGCTTGACTAGCGAAGCTATGTGTAAAGCTGTGGCGTCGCCGTCGATATTCGGATTAGTGGCCATTACCAGCTCCACTACCGAGCCGCTGCGGACACGTTTCAGAAGGCTTTCGATATTTAAATCACCCGGCTCAATGCCTTCAAGCGGTGCGATATGACCGCCCAGTACATGATAACTCCACTTGCAAATTCCTGTTTTTTCGAGACTTATTAGGTCTTTCGGCTGCTCAACAACACAAACAACGCTTTTGTCGCGTCGCGGGTCGGAGCATATCGAACAGGTTTCTCCCTCAGCCAGGTTGTTACAGATTTTGCAGCGTTTGATATTGTTTTTGACAGCCGTAATGGCCTGGGCGAGAGCAAGCGCTTCTTTGGGCTGGGTTTTCAGGATATAAAACGCCAGTCTTTCCGCCGTCTTTGGGCCGATACCCGGCAGCTTACCAAGCTGTTCAATAAGTATGTTTAAACTTTTCGAATATGCCTGATTCATAACAAAGCCATAATTGAAATTTTTAAGGTTTTTTATCAAACATCTCAATAAGTGTGCAATATCTTATGGCGGCTGGACGTCGGTAATGCTGGCGTCGAGGTCCATCAATATCGTTTTTACTGCGGGGTCATTGACAATATCATTCACTTCCTTCTGGCTGAGCTTACCTGTTTTTCTCGGTTTTTTTGCATTCTGTTCACCGTTGACCTCAGTCTGCCCAATAGTGAAGCGCACCTTCACCGGTGAGTCGAGTATCTGACTCAGTAGCGATTGTATTTGTGTAGTAACGCTGCCATTTTCGCACAAGGCCTTTGCCATAGCCGCCCACGGCGGGAACGAAAGCGTCAGCGTCCCGTCATTATCCAGGCTGTGGGGAACGGCGTCAGCCATCTTTGCAGCGATATTGGCAGCCTTGCTTTCAATCGTCTTCAGGATTGTTTGCCAGTTGCTTTTTATGGAAGATAACTGAAGCCTGCCCTGTGTTACAGGTTCAGCCTGTTGCATTGAATCAGTTTGCGTAGAGGCTTTTTTCTGCTGACCTGTTTGGCTGCCGGCGGCGTTCACAGGCTCAGTTAATTTTTTTTTTACTTCGCTTGTGGTTTTGGTCGGCTGCTCTTTTCGTTGCGAAAGAAGTTCGGTAACGTCCAGAAAATGCTCGCTCAGGGTCAACCTCAGCATCGTTGCTTCCAGAAGCGCTCTCGGATTGTCGCAGCTCCTGATGGTCCAGCGGAGCTTCTCGAGTGAGGTTATATTGTAAATAAGGCCGGGCATATCAAATTCCTCGGCCAATCGGCAGGCTTCTTCACGGCCGTCCGGCATTACCACCAAAAGCTCGGTAGCATCGGCATCGTATTTCAGCACCATCAAGTCCCGCATATAGTCGATGGTCGAGACCACTAATTGTACGGCGGATTGCCCACCCGCCAGCAAATCATCGATTGCAGCCAGACTCTGGCCTGCATCGCCTGCCGCAATTTTCTCAACGAGATTATGGATTTTTTCGATATCCGGCTGCCCGAGAAACTCCTCGAGCATAGAAAAGGCCAACGGCTCAATGCCGGTGCTGATAAGCTGGTCTAACAGGCTCAGCGCATCTCTCATTGAGCCATTTGCCAGTCTTGCCACCGCCACAACCAGCTCATCCTCGAATTTTATTTTCTCTGTTTTGAGTATGTGCTTTAACTGTTTGGCTATTTCGGTGGAGCTGATGTTTTTAAAATCAAATCTCTGGCACCTGGACTGAACTGTCAGTAATACCTTGTTGGGCTGTGTGGTGGCGAAGATGAATTTTATGTGTGTGGGCGGCTCTTCGAGAAGTTTCAATAGAGCATTGAAGGCTGAAGTGCTGAGCATGTGGACTTCGTCAATGATATAGATTTTGAACCGCGCGCGTGCGGGCCTGTAGATTGCGTTCTCGCGCAATTGACGGACGTCATCGACACTGGTATTCGATGCGCCGTCTATTTCGATTACGTCGATATCATCACCGGCGTTGATGGCAACACAACTTTCACATTTACAGCAGGGCTCACTTGTGGGTTCTTGGGCCTGAAGGCAGTTAAGGGCCTTGGCCAGAATTCGGGCCATCGTGGTCTTGCCCACCCCTCTTGGCCCGGTGAAAAGGTATGCGTGCGCAACGCGGTTGGTTTTTATCGCGTTGGTAAGCGTCCGGGCTATTGCGCCCTGCCCTATAACCTCCTCAAACCTCTGCGACCTGTATCTTCTTGCCAGTACTGTATACATTGATTATTGATTAATGATTATTGATTATTAATTTTCATTCTAACCAACAAATTCCAAACTTCTGTTCTTAATAGTTTTTCTTGAGGCCATAAAAATTGCCGTCAGTTCTCTGCCTTCATTGAGAAGAGGATTAACCTGATTTCGTTTAAGTAGTTTTTCATCGATTATGAATTCCAGCCAAAAACAGGATTCATCACATTCTTCAGTAACGATACTTATTTTGGACGCAAAATCTGCTTTTGACTGAGCTATACAGGCAGCCCTGTAATTTGCTGCAACAGAAGTCGCGCTTCTAACCAATTGAGACTGAATATGTCTACCCAGAGGAATTTTCGACACAGCAGTGCTCAGTTTAACACATCTATGAGCAAATTCTTTAGTTCTCGCCTTAAGCTCAGCTTTGTCCATTTTTCAATTGATTATTGATTAACGATTATTGATTATTTGTCTGTGCCAGCCGCAGCCCATACCTGTCGAGATTTCTATTCTTTAGTTCCGTTATTTCCTTAAAATCGTCGATTTTTCCTAAAACATCGTTTGAGAATATGGAGCAAATCTGTAGGTTGGTGATAATCCATATAGATGCAAACGTACTTAAGAATTCTTTTGATTTATTAAGGATTTCATTTCTGTCTAAATTTTCTGTGTCTAAATTTACGTAAGCAAGTATATTTAAGTTGCCGTTGTTTTCGTAATATTTTGAAGCCTTCTTTTTTATCGCCTCATATATCAATCTGGGACTTTCTTGGCGACAATGTTCAGGTCTATATTCTTCTGATAAATGAGGATTATTGTTCAGGTCTTTAAAATATTTTCCTCTCTTTCTGCCTTCTTTTTGTACTTCAGTAACTTCAAACTCAAAAACTTGGCCGTTTACTTTAAGGAAGAAATCCGGCGACGTATCGCGTTTAGAATCATTGACCTTAACCACGCACTTTTTGCAGTACTGGCTATAACCAAGCCCAAATACTGATGCACACCATTTTTCTGTGTCCTTTTGATGCCCGGGGTCTTTAAAAAAGGCCTCGTTTGGAATCTTTTCATTTTCTTTTTCGACTTCATTTAAGAGGTTCAGAGGCTCTCTGTAATTATTGTTTTTCCTTAGCATTGGCATCGCCTATAAATAATCAATTATCGATTATCAATAATCAATCAAAGAAGGCCGGGTTAACCCACGGCACAACCGAGGACCACGCTTATGGCTGCTCGGTTCCCCGCCTGACCAGGTTCGCGGGCTCAGTTTGCATGGGACCCGGCCGTAAAATTTATTATTGACTATTTTCCATTGACTACTTTTAATGCTCTCCCAATGATAAGGAATCAATGATAAATAATCAATACAAATTATCGATTTTCAAGGAGTTTACTATGAAAGTCAGAATTGAAGAAGATACCTGTACCGCCTGCGGATTGTGCGTCGAGACCTGTCCTGATGTCTTTGAAATGGGCGATGACACGGCCCAGGTCGTGATGGACAAGGTTCCTGCCGAGTTCGAGGATGCTGTTCAGCAGGCCGCTGACGAATGTCCCGTCGAGGCGATAATCGTGGAATAGCCTCAGCCGCTAAGCTCTCTGCTTCTTTGCTGAGCCCTTGTTATGGCTTGCTCAATCAACGAGCCGATTTGACCGTCTGCCAAAACCTTTAAGGCCGCTTCGGTGGTTCCGCCGGGCGAGGTAACCTTCTGGCGAAGCTGGGCCGGCGTTTCTCCCTGCTTATCGCGTTCGTCTGCGAGCAGGGCCGCTCCTTTGGCGGTTTGCAGGACCAGTTTTTTCGCGACATCACCGGGCAGGCCCAGTTTCACGGCTGCTTCTATCATTTCTTCCATCAGGAGGAAATAATAAGCAGGCCCGCTGCCGCTTACCGCGGTCACGGCGTCTATTAAACCTTCGTCATCAACAACAACGGCTTTGCCGACCGATGAGAATATTGACATTGCTTTGTCCAGCATTGCCTTTGCCTTCTCATTAGCGAATAATGCGCTGGCCCCTTCGCTAATCAAGGCAGGCGTATTAGGCATAACGCGAACCACGGCAATATCACCCAGGGCATCAGTAACTTTGGAAACCTTTATACCCGCCGCGATTGAGATAACAAGCGTATTCGCCCTCAACTGCCCCTTGATACTCTCCAGGGCCTCGGTCATATTCTGTGGCTTGACGCTAAGGATAAGAACATCCACCGTTCCCGCCACCGACGCGTTATCTGTTTCGGTCCTGACGGCATATTGTTTTTTAAGATATTCGAGTCTTTCGAGACGTATATCACTGACGGTTATGTTCTGAGGTGAGTAAACTTTTGCCGCGGTCATCCCCTTAATGAGCGCCTCGGCCATATTTCCGCCGCCTATAAATCCGATTGTCTCCACTTCTTTCTCCTTGTTAAAACAACTCTTCCTGGTAAAATTCTATCATATATATATTTCAAGTAAACACCAAATTGTCTTTGGAGTCCTGAAATGCAAAAGCAGGTTGAATATACCGAAGCGGTAAAGACCAAATATCCCGAACAGGTAGTTATCGCAATTGCAAAGGATAAAAACGGCAGGGCCAATCCTATTACGCTTGGGTGGACGATGTTTGCTTCCGGCCGGCCGCCGATGATGGCAATAGCCGTAGCGACAAGTCACTACTCAACCACGGCCATTCGGCACTCGAAGTGTTTCACGATTGCTTATCCTTCTGTGGATATGGCTGATGCAGCCTTGTTTTTCGGAAGCCACAGCGGCCGCGATACCGACAAATTTGTTCAATTCGACTGTAAAAACGAGCCGGCCGCGGTAATCGATTCAGTCCTGCTCACAGACGCCGTTGCAAATTTCGAGTGCACGCTCGAGACCGAAACCGAGGTGGGCGACCACATAATCTTTGTCGGCAAAGTAATCGCTGCACACGTCAACACCGAACCGAAAAAACGCCTTTACACAATCGGCCCCGGCCACAAGCTCGGTTCTGTGCAAGTTGGGTAGATATCTTTGAGAATGTTTACCCGCAGGCAGGCCTGCGGGCTAACCGCGATTATGACTGCGAACGCATTTTGTTTTCTGTTTGAGTTGTTCATCATTGAAACAGAACCGCTTGTCAAAACCGCGAGTCCATATTCTTTTTGTTAATCCGGTTTTTTTCAGGGCGCTGGTAGCCACATTTTTATACCGTGACACAGTACTTTCTATTGACTCATATCCCGAACTAACCACAAGATGAATATGATTAGAGCAAACTGCCATCGCGAGTATCTTCTGCCCGATGCGCTGTGCCTCTTTGAGGACCGCATCCTCAACTACTTTTTTCCGTTTTGATGTTAGACGAACGAATCCGGATTTTTGTAGTTTTTTGTTTGCTTCTTCAAGGCCTGCATCTGCTGGCAGAACTTTTCCATCACACACATACCCTCTTTTGTCGCCCTGCAACCATGTCCCATAGGTTGTCCAGGTTACCATATAACCGACCAATTTTCCCATAAGACCAATTGTATCCACGAATCTTATCGATACACAATATTTTCCCATTTAGTTTAGCCCCGAAGCCTGCTTCGGGGTTTTTGCCGGTTTTTTAAGAGTGTCTGTTAGGTGTTATTCAGAATCCCTTTTTCTTGTTGAAAGAAGTATCAGGTTCAGGATTGCCTGCGTATCTCTTGCCTCCAGCCAACGTTTCTCGAAATTCTCATCCTGAGCGATTTGTGCTATCGCCATTAGCGCCCGCAAATGATAGTTCCGCTCATCCTTGCTTCCGACGAGAATAAATATCGCTTTGACCGGCTCGGCTGCGTGAGGGAAAATCACGCCTTGCTTGGCCCTGACCAAAACGACGTCGAATTTCTTCGCGCCTTCCAAAATTATGTGTGGTATCGCCAATCCCGGCTGAACTACCGTTGTACCTTCAGCCTCTCTTTTGAGAAATTTATCAAATAAGACGTTCTCGTCGGCTTTAAGTCTGTCCGCGAGGATTTTTGAGATAGCCCTGAAAACGTCGTTTGCCTTACTGCTTTCCTGCAGGTCTATTATCTCACACTCCCTTATCAGTTTGTCGAATCGGTCTTCGACCACTTCATCCCGCTGCAGCAGGATGTCCCGCAGCTCGTCCTCAAGCGTTACAGTTTGAAGCTCTCTATCCGTAACTCGCTCCACAACGTGCATCAGGGCCGATTGTCTTGTAACGCGCTTGTACAGATAAAGACCGAACCAGGCCGCCGAGATGCTTATAAACCCGGCCGTGACTATCAACGGCACAAATCCCATTTGAACGATTAACAAAGCATAGACGACTATCGCAAAAATATGAATATAGGGATACAAAGGCGACTTGAAAACCGGTCGATAGCTTTGAATCCTGCTTTCGCGCATTATAATTACGCTGGCGTTTACCAGCATAAACAGAACTATCATCAGTGTGGAAGCAGTCTTTACAAGCAACTCAATATCAAGAAGCACAATCGCAAGAATCATGAAGCCGCAGGTTACTATTATACTAACATGGGGTGTTCTGAAACGCCTGTTTAACCTTGCCAGAGCCGCCGGAAGCAGCTTATCTCTGCTCATTGCCAGCGGCTGTCTTGAGGAAGCTAATATTCCCGCGTTTGCGGTTGTTATAAACGCCGCCATTGCTGCAAATGTGACAAGAATAATGCCCCACGACCCCATAAAGGTTCCGGCTGCTAATGAAATTGGCGTTAGCGATTCCGCTAATTCCGGCCCCCCCGCCACTCCTACTGTTACTGCAACTGTGCCCAGGTAAAGAAGGGTCACGAAAAACCAGGCCAGAATCATTCCCAACGCCAGGTTCTTCGCGGGATTTATAACCTCCTCGGCCACGCTGGCGACTTTTGTCAGGCCACCGAAACTTACAAAGACCATACCTGTGGTGGCGAAGACCGCCGCCCAGCCGTTTTGCAAAAAAGGCTCATATCTTCCAAGGACAATTGACTTGGTCCCGGTGATGATGAAAAGCGTTAGTATCCCGAACATACCCATTACCAGCCAGACCTGAAGTTTACCGGCTTGCTTAACACTTGTAATATTAAGAAGCATAAAACCGAGGCAGAATACACTGGCTATCGTTTTTAGGAGTATTGCCTCCTGTTGGTCGGTGAGTTTTATCGAGAGCATAGATTCGACTGCGATTCTGACGAAGACCGCCATACCGACCAGCGCGAATGCGCTTTTCAGTGCTACCGAAAACCAGTTGGCTAATCCGCTGAAAAGGCCGGGTATCGAACCGAGGCTGCGCTCGATGTAAAGATAGGTCCCGCCGGCCCGCGGCATAGCGGTGGAGAGTTCCGCCTTGCTCAAAACACTGGGAATAACCAGAATAGAAGCGAAAAGATAGGATAATATTACGGCCGGCCCCGCCTTTCGATACGCGATTGCAGGAAGAACAAACAGACCCGAGCTTATCATCGCACCCGAGGCGATAGAGAATATCTCAAGCAGGCCTAATTGTTTTTTCAGCTCATTCAGTACAAAGCTCCGCTTTTTCAAAAAAAGCCGTCAAAGCCTGCAGAATCGACGTTCTCTCGTCTCTGGTGCAACACCCGTTGTCTTGTCTGGGATTTTGTTTTAAGACGCAATAATGATACTTTCGAATCCCGTCACGGTCAATGTGAAAAGTATGGATTCGTTTTTGCCTTGAAAAGCCGTCACGATGAACAATCCATCCGCCCGGCGGGTATTATGGATGAAAGGCATTGCCATCAGACCCCTAATATTGGAAAATATGCTTTGTGTGAAAGTATTTGGAAAATCGCGTTTTCTGGTGCTGATTTGCTCGAAAGAAAGAAAATATTTGTTACAGGGTGTGTACAGGGCGTTGGCTTTCGGCCGTTTGTATATCGCCTTGCCACCCGGCTTTCACTTTCAGGTTTTGTCTTTAATGATACAAAAGGCGTAACTATCGAGCTGCAGGGTCGGCCTGACAGTTGTGCCGAATTCGTAACATGTCTTCAATCCGGAACCGGCAGCCCCCCCCTGATGAAGATAGATACCTGCCGGGTAGTTGATATTCCTGCCGTGGCCGGTGAAGAGAGTTTCAGTATAAAATCGAGCGATTCGGCGGGCACGGCTCTTTCCGAAGTGACCGTAGATATTGCCACCTGTTCTGACTGCCTAAGTGAAATGAACGAGCCGGATGATTTTCGTTATCGTTATCCTTTCATTAATTGCACCAACTGCGGCCCAAGATACTCACTGATTAAAACAATTCCATACGACCGGCCTAATACGACAATGTCTGTCTTTGAGATGTGTCCTGAATGTGCCTGTCAATATAATGACCCGGCGGACAGGCGTTTCCATGCTCAGCCTGTCGCCTGTCCTAAGTGCGGCCCGAAGATTTTCCTTACAGACTCCACCGGCAAAATTGTAGAGACCGGCAGTGATAAAGTTATTGCGCGCACTGTGCGGTTGTTGCTTGATGGCAAGATACTGGCCATAAAAGGAATTGGCGGATTTCATTTAGCGGTCGATGCCCTCAATGATTCGGCAGTTAGGCGGCTACGAGAGCGTAAGCACCGGGACCACAAACCTTTTGCTATGATGGCTGGCTCAATTGAAAAGATAAAAGAGTATGCTGTTGTAAGCAAACCGGCTGAGAAGGTCTTAGAAAGCCCCCAAAGCCCAATTGTTCTATTACCAAAAAGGGAAGATTCAGCGATAGCTCCATCGGTGGCGGAAGGCGTTGACACATTTGGCTTTATGCTTTGTTATGCGCCGCTGCACCATTTGCTTTTTGCCGAGAAGATAAACGGCCGGGGCATAGAAATATTGGTGATGACCAGCGGCAATATCTCTGACGAGCCTTTAATTTGTAAAAACGACAAAGCTCTTGAAAGACTCGCAGGTATTGCAGATGCCTTTTTAATGCATGACAGGGAGATTTACCGGCAGGTTGACGACTCGGTTATTCATTTTGTGGACGAAAAGCCGGTTACCTTAAGAAGAGCAAGAGGATATGTGCCGAGTCCTATTCTTATGAAGGCAATATGCCGGCAGGACATATTCGCAGCAGGGGCGGATATGAAAAACACATTTTGTTTTGTAAAGCAAAATCAGCTTATCTGCAGCGAGCATATCGGCGACCTTGAAGATGCAGAAGTCTATCATCACTATATTGATTCAATCGAGCACCTGCGGCAATTATTTGAAGTCGAGCCAAAAATCGTAGTATGCGACTTTCACCCCGGTTATTTTTCCACCCGCTATGCACAATCGATACCGGATGTAAGAGTAATCCAGGTCCAGCACCACTGGGCACACATTGCGTCGGTCCTGGTTGAACACAACCTTGAAGGGCCGGTCATCGGCATTGAATGTGACGGCACCGGCTACGGAACTGACGGCGCGATTTGGGGCTGTGAGTGTATGATTGCATCACTGGAAAAATTCGAGCGGTTAGGCCACCTGGATTATTACCAACTGGCTGGCGCGGATAAAGCAAGCAAAGAGGCCATAAGACCTGTCCTGGGACTCCTTAAGAAAGCATACGGTGATAATTTCAACTTAGATAAATTTAGCTGGCTGCTTGAGCAAATTGAAAGCGATACGAAGAAGCAACAAATCATATTAGAGCAAATCGAAAAGAGAGTTAACACTGTTGAAACCTCAAGCTTAGGTAGGATTTTTGACGCAGTGGCTGCTATGCTTGGATTAGGCAGTTACAACCATTTCGACGCACAACTGCCGATGGCTCTTGAAGCAGTTATAGAAAACGGCATCGACGAGAATTATGATTTTGAGCTTATTAAGAAAACCGGTGAGCCGATTTTGATTGACCTGCGTAAAATGGTAGAACAGTTGATTACCGATATTCAAAAGGGGACGGCCGGCAGCGTTATATCAGCCAAGTTCCATAATACTCTTGCCGCCAGCCTGCTTGATATGGCCAGAGCAGCCAGAGAGAGCACAAAACTTGACACTGTTACTCTCAGTGGCGGTGTATTTTGTAATCGATATTTCGCAAATCGTTTGATTAAACTATTGAAGGATAGCGGTTTTTGCGTATTATTTAACCGAGAGGTCCCCTCTAACGACGGCGGTATATCTCTCGGCCAGGCAGCAATTGCAGCATATACCATTAACCAACATTTATAGAATCGCTTTTATTAATTAAAACTCTATAAAAGCAATGGACGTGAGTGATTTCATCCTGTAGGCCTTTCAGGAAATAACTGCTTAATCTCTGGTCTCGTGAAAAAGTAAAGAAGATATATGTGGAAAATTAAGTTCAACACCCCATCATAGTTTGGTGAATAAAAACCTCTATCTAAATATACCAAAATAGAGTTAATAAAGGAAAGAGGTATAACAATTACTAATGAGTAGACAATTAAGCGTCTTGCCCATGGTTTTCTAAATAAAATGAATATACCGGAAGTTATATAGATAAAGGAAATAACAAAAGATTGCAGAAGTAAGTATATGACCAATCCAGTGTTTGTAATATTAAAGACTTCGCCAATATCTTTGATAAGTGAGACAAAAAATTCGCCCCAAAGAATGAAATCGTAAGGCATAATGATAATTGGAAGAAGTAAACCAATTAATTTGGTTACCCCGACCAGAGACATTATTACTACGGCAAGCTTAAGCAAAAACAATGGATTTTTAATTTTAATTTCCACTATTTCGCGTTTTATTTTACGGTTCCGTATAGGGCTTTGCTTTACGTGGCCCTTTGAAAATTCAAATTTGTATTTCTATAGACATTTTAAGAGTTAAACCTGAGGATTACAAATAGAAATGTTGACAGAGGCTCACCCAAAGACTGGATAGGTGCAAAACTACAGTCGAATCTTTAATTTAACGCTAATAATTGACTTTCGAACAGAAGATTGACCTAAGCCATATAAGCTAATAGAATGAATTTTGTTTATACTCGGTTTTAAACAACAGTTAATCGAGCAACGAGAGACGAACAATGTGTTTAGCGATTCCGGCAAGAATAGTTGAATTGAAGGGCGACAAGGCGATTGCAGAGGCTATGGGCAATCGCTGGAAGATAAAAACCACCCTTCTGCCCGAGGCGGGGGTCGGCACCCTCGTTCTGGTGCACGCCGGTTTCGCCATCGGGCTGATTGACGAAAAGGAGGCAAAGGAGACCTGGGAGCTTCTTGCGGAAATTGACGCCTTCAACCAAACGCAGGATAAAATTTCGGGTTAATGGCGTGAAGCGAAATACGACATACGACATACGAGATACGAATAAATGCTTGAAAGAATTCACAAAGCTCAAATCCTAATGGATAAGGCCTGCCGAAGCCTGGCTCGGCAGATAAACATAATGGAGGTCTGTGGTACTCACACCGTCTCGATATTCCGCAGCGGCATAGTCTCGACATTGCCGCCCCAAATGAAGCTTCTCTCCGGCCCGGGCTGTCCGGTTTGCGTTACCGACCTTGGCTATATCGACCTTGTTATGGAATTGGCTGGCAAGAAAAATGTTCTGATTGCTACATACGGTGATATGGTTCGTGTCCCCGGAAGCGACGGCTCACTTGAGAGAAGAAATAAGAACAACAATGTCAGAGTGGTGCTCAGCAGCGAAGATGCCCTGCAGCTTGCAAAAGACAATCCTGATAAGGTCATTGTTTTTGTTGCGGTCGGCTTTGAGACGACCACCCCGGCCACCGCCGTTGCAGTCAGCGAGGCTGACCAGCTTGGCATTGAGAACTTCTGCATTTTAAGCGGCCACAAACTTGTGATACCCGCGATGCAGGCCTTACTTTCAGACAAGAACCACAAAATCGATGCCTTTCTGTGCCCCGGCCATGTCACCGTCATAATCGGCTCGGATGCATATCGCCCGATTGTGCGCCAATTTGCAAAGCCCTGCGTCGTTGCCGGATTTGAGCCTATGCAGATCATCCAGGGCCTGGGCGAAATATCTCGCCAGCTCATCGAGCGAAAGCCCGAGGTAAAATCCGTTTACGAAGCGGTGGTAACACCTAACGGAAATACTACCGCGCAACAGATTATTGACCGCTGCTTTGATGTGGCGGACGGTTATTGGCGGGGACTGGGAAAAATCAAGAAAAGCACTTTAAGACTGAAATCCAGGTACAGCCGGTTCGATGCCTGCAAGAGGTTCAGCATCGAAGAGAAACCCGTTGAAGATACCTCCGGCTGCCGCTGTGGTGAGGTGCTCTGCGGACTGATTGAACCGCCTCAGTGTGCCTTGTTCGGCAAAAAGTGCAGCCCCGATACGCCCGTCGGGCCCTGTATGGTCAGCTCCGAAGGCGCTTGTGCAGCATGGTTCAAATATGGACCGAAAGGCAAACAGGCTAAATGAACGCTGAGCAACCCCACAAAATCCTGCTTGCACACGGCGGCGGCGGACGATTGACCGACCAGTTGATACGGCAGCATATTCTTCCGAAGCTGAAAAATGACACCGTTGCCCAACTTGCCGATGCCGCGAAAGTTAATCTTTCCTCACCTGAAGTCTGCTTCAGTACCGACAGCTATGTTGTAAAACCCCTTTTTTTCAACGGCGGTGATATCGGCAAACTTGCTGTTTGCGGCACC
>CAYZTY010000002.1:52740-58386 GCA_964481525.1 uncultured Pirellulales bacterium | reverse complement strand
TATCGTCGCTACATTATAACCTGCATCCGTCGACTCTCGGCCAGATACACCGCATTGATGATACATAACAGGTTAAGCATACCGCTGATGCCGGTGTATATCTGGCCTATCTCGTTTGGTTTTCCGAAGCTCTCGTAGCTGTCGACTATCGTCAATTGACCGAAAACCGCGACTACCGGCGAATTAAGCATCTGCGCTGTATACCACAGTCTTTCTCTTACCGGGTCGATTACGCCGATTGACCCGACGTATAATCCAAGTGTGAATAATAACGAAATTGTTACAAAGATGATTATGGCGCGTTTTCTTTCCCGCAGCACCCAGTGACCGGCGCCAGGCACGAACCAGGCCAGAAGCCCGACGAGCAACATAGGTAAAATATTGGCTCTCGAAGGGCGTCTCATGACGAGGCTCCATTGGGTTCAGTATTTGCCTTCTCGGTGTCCGGCTGTTTTGCACCGACCCAGCGAAATTTCGTACGTTTTATTATGTTCTTCGGGGTGAAATGGGTTATCGCAAGAGACTGGGATTGGAGGGTCTCATCGCGGTAGGCTAAGGCGATTTTCCCCCGTTCGTATTCTTCCCGGCCGGTCAGTTTGCGGGAGATGTCCTTAATGACGTAGAAACTGGTCTCCGGCTCGAACTGCATAGTCAACGGCAGGACCTCAGGCGAGGTTTCACCTTTCGGCAGGAGTGCGAAAAACCTGTCTATTAAGTTCTGGTACTCAATACGCTGGTAAAGAAAACCTCTTGCCGCGGGACTGTCATCATTGTTAAGACTTACAATTGCTATGTCCTGGCTCGAGAGGCGCCTCAAGTCGGTAAGCTGCTGGAGTCTGATAGCTGGGTCTAAATTGTCCTCTTGCTTGTAGGTGGAGTCATAGCGTTTATTGAAATCTTCAATCACCTTGTCCCAATCACCGTCTTGAACGAGCATAAGAAACTTCTCAGCTTCGCTTTTGGCGGTTGCCATAGCTTTAAGTTTCTTCAAGTCTTCCTCGACAATATCTTTCAGAAGCTGGGTTTTTTGCGTGTCCTCATCCTGAGGCCCGTCGATAAGTTCGAGCCCGGTTTTGTCGTAGGTGTAGTTTATATCCGTCGGCTCGGTCGGCTTTTCGGCGCGAATTACTCGCAGCAGGGCCATTATCCTCCCCAGGCCGTCTTTCGCTGGTCCGATGTTTTCATATATCCTCGGCCTGGGGACCTCATAGGGTCCCAAATGGCCGGCATCGAGTTGCTCGACCGCAAAGACAATCTTTGTCGGGCTTACCAAGCTTTGATTTTGCCCCTCGATATAGAGCATACCGAAGTACACGTCCCGCACAAGGTCCTCGGCGGTCAGCAGGTTCGTTTGGCCCGTATAGATTTTAATATTATACTTTTTGCTGATCTGTTCGGCCGCCTGCTTGTAGTCGCCCATAAGTTCCTGGAATTGCTCATCACTTATTTGCCCGGGTTCCACATCTTCGAAGCCGGCCTCGGTAATCGCTCTGGCTTCGCTCAAAATCATATCTGCCTTTGCCCTGACTTTGTCCTGCAGAAGTTTTTTGCTGATAAACTCCGCCACCTCGGCATAGGTTTTTGCTCTTTCAATCATTTCAGAGTTGGGGTCGTTCGGGTCCAGCGGAACAGCAGTAATAAACTCGTTTCTGCGCTGTTGATAATATTCTTCGGCCTGCTCCGGGCTCGGAGGCTCTATGAGCGAGGTAACCTCATCAAGTTTAAGGACGATATATTCGAGCTGAACCCTTTCCGGAATCTTATAGCCGAATCCATAAGGATTTTGAGGCGTTATTTGTCCCGGGAAGAACTTGCGGTACTTCTCGAAGTGCTCAGCTAATTCGGTCTGAGTTGGTTTGGGCTCTGATTGAGCGAAGAAGGACGAATCAAACTTAACGAATTCAACGTCAATTTTATCCGAGTTCCAACTGACCATGTGCATTAGTTGCGATGAAGTGAGGCCCTCGGTCGAGGTAATAGCCTGTGCATATACGACGATGGCAAGCAGATGCCCGAAAGCCTCGAGAATGCTCTCTTCAGATATGCCTCCCTGCTCCACTAATCGACGGATGACTTGGTTGGCATTTAGCTGGCCTTCGGTCAGTTGTTGTATTGACGTGGCCAGGACTTGGCCGGCGAAAGCGTTCGAAACCACGATTCCGGCCTGCTCCGCTTCGGCTTTTAACAGCAGCCAGAGAATCGGGCTCATCTCATTTCCAGCCTTTGTCTGCGCGAAAAAATCGTTGATATTTCTGCTGCTGATAGGCCATTGCCTTGTTTTTACCGTCGAACTTATCTGCCGATTCATAACCGCTGCAGTGCTCGTTTCGTGGAACAGCACTTCGCCAAGCAAAGCCAGCCGGAAATCCTGTTGGTTTATCAGAAATTGCTGCGCAAAGATTTTCTGCAGCAGATTCAACTGTTGGCGCGCATAGATAGTATCCTTGTTTGTGATTGCATCGTCGAGCCCGAAGTGAGCGATGGTGGCTTCTGCTGCGGAGGGCCTGCTTAGCTGCTGCAGAACAGTGGGCATTACAAAGGCGAGCATTATCGCAACAACAAAGACGGCCATTAACTTCTTGGTATTCCTGCGAAACCATTTGACTAAGCTCATATTTGCACTCCAGAACGATTCAGAAAAAATATAACTTTAGCCGAAGTTTGAAGGCAAAGTATACGCTGACGGGCCGATTTTGCAAGTAAAATAGTCAACTCGCCCCTAAATACCGAAAAAGAGTGTTGAAAAAACTGCCAAACCATTGGACAATAGTCCCGGCAATACAGGTTAATAACGGGATGAAGTTCTCGAAACTTGGGAGGCAAGAAGATGAACGAAGAACGTGAAAGGCAGGAAGAGTTGCTGAGTACAACCGATTGCCTTGAGGCGGTTGGTGCATTTAAGGCTATGAAAAACTTTCTATTTGTAATTATATTAATTTGTCTTTTGCTGCTTCAGGGCTCGTTCTGGCTCGTGGAACTTGGCTATGTAAATATGGAACAACGCAGTAGTGGTGAGGAGTTAGCATGGTCGTATATCACGACCGGACCTTTCCTTGAGCTTGCCGCTCAGGTAGATACCGTAACGCAGACGGAATCCGACCAGGAACAAATCACATCTGCCGCCCGCCAGGCGACACAAGACCTGCCCGGTCAAGGTGAAGAAGTAGTAGAGCAGGAGCAATTGCCGGCGGCGCCCCCGATTAAATCGGGGGAACCTAAACCTTCAGCCAAGAGCCCGCAGCCCTTCCGCATTAAATTCTCATACCTGGCCTGGCTTATCCGATTTTGTAATTTCGTTCTGGTTATGATGGCAATGCTCTATTGCCTTGTGCTTATTTTCAGTTTGAAAATATCACTGACCGGCAGACTCGGAGGGATTAACCATATATCGCGAGCGTTTTTCCTCTCGCTGTTTATGCTGATTTTTCTGCTGCCCTGGCAGAAGCTCTTTGACGGTGTTATTGTCGGAGCTATCTTTACGCCGAACGAATTGCTTGAAGCGTATAACGGCAAAGCTCAGCAGAGCAATATAATCCTTCAGACGCTTTATTATTGTCGATTTGTCGTCCTGTGGCTGATAGCACTGCTGTTCGCCATCTGCGCCCAGGCCCGCACTGTTCGCTGGGCAAAAGCAAGTCTTCGACGGCTGGAGGTAATCTGAGAATTCGAGGTTTTTTAGGTTTATAGTGCTCAGGGAATAAAAGCTGCCAGGGCGACTATCAGATAGATTATCACGCCAATAAGAATCTTCAGATTCAGGCCGAGAAACTGGGCCAGCCCTGCACTTATTCCTGATACGACAGAGGCCTTTCGCTCCCGGCCGGAACCCAGTTCGACCAGCCCGGCCCCTATGCAGGCTCCACCGCAGGCGCCGAGTAACGTGCCGATGATAGGGATGGGAATTAGAAAAGTGGCCAGTATGGCGCCGGTGATTGCGCCACCGACCGCGGCAACGGAGGCGCGTTTGCTGCCGCCGGTGGTCCTGACGCCCAGAAAGCCTGCGGAGAATTCGAGTATCTCGCCAATAATAGCCAGCAAAACAATCACAACCAGTACCGCCACGCTGAACATACCTCTGTCAGCCTGCCACCACGCGAAAAAGACTGTGGTAATTACCATCAGCCAGTTGCCCGGCAGATAAAACAGCGAGCAGCCTAACCACAGCGTATTTAGCAAAACTAATAATATCGCCCAAAGATATGTCATCAGTTCGCCTTAAAATAATAATTATCAGTTGTATTATAAATCCGGTTCTCCTGGATGGCCAGTGTCCGGCGATTGTGTAATCAAAGACTTAACAAAATTCGAAAGTCATCTTGCGAATATGGCCTTGAGTATAGAAGGAGAGCTTTTTAAAAAGTCATTGTTTTTTTGCGTATTTATGCTATATTGTATAGGTTAATTAAGGTCAAGGAAAAACGAGGGGAGAATTGTAAATCAAGAAAGCTTCGGCAAAAGAGGGAAGGGTGGTAAAAAAGCTTTCATTTGCATTTATTTGTCTGCTGCTGATAGCGTATCCGGCTTACTCAGTTACTATCTCAGGCCATGTCAGCAACAGCGAGGGGGGCATCGAGGGTGTATTAGTGACCGGCAGCGAAGTAGTTGATGCAGGTCTCAGTGACAGCAACGGCTTCTATGAGGTATTGGTCTTATCAGGCTGGTCCGGAGTTCTGACGGCAACAAAAACGGGAATGGCCTTTGACCCCTCGGAGCGTCAGTATGAAAATATCACTGATTCATTGACGGACCAGGATTACAATGAAACCGTACGCATCCTGACCCGGACTTGGAACGTTCTTAACTCTGCCGATGATGCCTATTCTACCCGCTGGCCCGGTGGCTATGAAGAAACGAATGTCACCTCCTCTACACTCAAGGTGGGTTATGACCGCTTCTATGAGACCTATATGACCTGCGGGCTCCGCTTTGAGTCCTTTGATGTCGCAAAGCAGGCGGTTATTCTCGATGCCTATCTTACCCTCATCCGTGCCGCCAGTGTGCCTATCTACGAATATATCTGCACACAGGGCGAAAGGAACGCTAACGCACTCCCGTTTAGTTCGAGTGGTCCTACCCTATGGTCCCGCTCCAGGACCTATGCGGACAAAACCTGGGGCTGGACCGCCGGCTCGGCCGGTACCCCGCACGTCATTCCTGAACTCGAGCAAATAGTAGAAGAGGTCACCTCAGTGTCGGGCTGGTCGCCGGGAAATGCCATCGTATTCCTGCTCGACCCGGCATATACCGACGATTTCTCCTCCCCGTTTATCTTCTATGCCGTGGAAGACCCTTCATATAATGAAGGCATGCTTACGGTCACCTACAAGTACGCCCCCCGAATATCCGGCTGCGTCGTAGATGGCATGGGTCAGCCTGTTGCCGATGTCCTTTTAAGCGCCGACAATGGCGGCGGGTCCGACCTCACAGACTCCCTGGGTAATTACGAACTCTGCGTTGGCCCTGAATGGAGCGGAAGTATTACAGCGCAAAAAGACTTTTGGATATTCGAACCGAACCAGCGGTCCTGTCAGGATGTTTACTCTGATAAAACAAATCAGAATTTTACCGGCACAGAGCCTGTGATTGTCTCAGGATATGTTAAAGACGTAAATGATGCCGCGATAGAAGGTGTTTTAGTCTCGGCTG
>CAYZTY010000002.1:33912-52730 GCA_964481525.1 uncultured Pirellulales bacterium | reverse complement strand
GAAGTTATGGTTACTTTGAAATTCTGGTGCCCTATGGCTGGTCAGGCAACGTTGTTGCGGATGATAAGTATTGGTTCTTCGAGCCGAATGAGCTGGTTTTAGAGGATGTAGTGGAGGATATCTCCGGGCAGAATTTCCTGGGTACGGCCGGCCTGGTAATCTCCGGTTATATCGAGAACAATTCGGGAACAGGCCTTGGGGATGTGATAGTAGTTGCGGACAACGGCGGTAAGACGGAACTCACCGACGTGAATGGATTTTATGAACTATCGGTTCCACCCGGATGGTTCGGCACACTCAGGCCGCAGAAAGGCGGTCGCAGATTCTTGCCTGCATATCGCTCATATGGCGTGTTGACGTCAGGTTTGACGGGGCAGGATTTTCTGGTACTTGAATTAATCGTAAGTTTGGAAGGAAATGGGCATTACTTTACTGTCCAGGACGCGGTGGATGATGCTGTTGATGGTGACCAGATAATTATTCTTCCGGGGCTTTACCGGCAAAATCAAATTGTGCAAATTCAGGATAAGGGCATAACAATACGCAGTATCGACCCGAACGACCCGCGGATTGTGGGAGCAACGGTGATTGAAGATTATGGATTTGATTTTGATGGCAGCGGCAGCAAAAGGGCTGAATTGCAGGGACTTACAATAAGGGGATTGAATCCTTCCTTTTCATGGGGCGTTAGATGCTATAAGAGCGACCTGGCAATCTACAATTGTGTGATAAGTGGTCACATTGAGGCAATGAGTTTGCAGCAAAGCAATACCAAAATAATTGCCTGCACAGTGGAAAGAAACGGATACAATTATTTTGACGGATACTGCCAAAATGCTATAAATTGCCGGGACAGTAATGTAGAGATACGTAATAGTGTCATATCCAACAATTCTGGTTTCGGGCTTTCGGCTCAATTAGGCAGTAACGTCAATTTAGTGAACTGTACATTAGCTGATAACAAGCCGTGTTATTTATCTTATGGTGAGCAATGGGTTGGTGCAGGAATTGAAAGCGATAGGTCTTACGTTAGTCTAAAAAACACTATTTTGTGGAATAATCATGAGCCGAATGGATTCGAGATTGAGATTTCTAATTATTCCGGAAATGAAGCCAATTCGGTAGTTGAAGTTTCTTACAGCGATGTGGAGGGCGAACAATCCTATACTTACATTGACCCTTATCCTAATTGCATCCTTCTCTGGGCGGAAGGTAATATTGACGCGGACCCCTGTTTTGCTAAAACAGGTTATTGGCATATTAATGGTACACCGAACGAGCCAAATGATGATTTCTGGATTGATGGGGATTATCATCTCAAATCTGAAAACGGCAGGTGGCGATGGTCACCATTGATATATTTCGACAAGTACGGTGACGGTTTTTTAAATATGCTTGAATTCGCCGACTTGGCGGTACAATGGCGGAAAAGACCTGAGCCAACTATATTTGAGGAAGAAGTTATTCGGCCTTCCGGGCCTTTGCAGGCTGATATTAATCATAGCGGCATTGTTGACGAGGTCGACCTGGCAATTTTGCTTGACGGGTATCTCGGAAATTATAGTCTCGGCCAATGGGTATGCGACCAGATAAGCAGCCCCTGCATTGATACCGGTGACCCGAATTCGGACTGGAAGGCCGAATTGTGGCCTCACGGCAAACGCATAAATATGGGGGTGTATGGGGGCACACCGCAGGCGAGTATGTCCGTCTCATTAACGGGAAACATAGCGGACCTCGATAGAGATGACGATGTGGACGAAGATGATTTGTCTCGGTTAATAAACAAATGGCTGGCTTCACAACAAATTCTATTACAGGTAGACTTAGATGGCAACGGCACCGTCGACCTTTTTGACTTCGCACTGTTTGCACAGAACTGGTTTTGGTGGGAATAGTTTTTTTAAAAATACATCTGTGTATTGTACATCAATACATATTAAATTAGTGTTTTTCCCTTCCGGTTTTTCTTTATGCTTGTCTGTTGATTTTGTGTGTGTATAATTAAGCACTCGAAAAATAACAATCGATGTAACCGTTTTGATGAAGAGGTTGTGAAAATGGTGAAAGCACCAAAGGCAAATGCTGTGGTTGGTCAATCTGGTGGGCCGACCGCCGTGATAAACGCATCCCTGGTTGGCGTTATCGAAGAGGCGAGAAAATTCTCCGAGATTGAAAATCTCTATGGTGCCCATCATGCTGTTGCTGGTATTGTTAAGGAAGATTTCATCGATTTACAGAAACTTTCGCCGGAGATTCTTGAAGAGGTCGCCTGCAGCCCGTCCGCGGCACTTGGCTCAAGCCGGGACAAGCCTGACGCGGAATACCGTGCGAGAATTTTCGAGGTTTTTAAGAAACGCAACATCCGATATTTCTTTTATATCGGTGGTAATGATTCGGCCAATACCGCTCACATCATAAACAAAATGGCAGCTGAGGCCGGCTACGAACTCCGCGCGTTTCACATCCCAAAGACGGTTGATAATGACTTGTTGGTTACCGACCATTGCCCCGGCTATGGAACGGCGGCAAAATTCGTCGCTTGCGCATTGATAGGGGATGACCTTGATAATCGGTCACTCGGAGGAGTAAAAATTGATTGCTTGATGGGCAGGCATGCAGGCTTTTTGACTGCCGCTTCCGTTTTAGGTAAACGCAGAGATGATGACGGTCCCCATCTTGTATATATTCCAGAAAGACCTGTTTCCTTGGACAAATTCCTCAGTGATGTTGAGGACGTTTATAAAAAACTGGGCCGATGTGTCATTGCTGTCAGCGAGGGAATGTGTGATATGGATGGTGTTGCCTGGGCAAAGAAGATTCCGGGATTGGATGAAGTAGATGCTCACGGGAATATACAGCTATCGGGAACCGGTGCCTTGGCGGACTTTTTGGCACAACAGATAAGGAATAATATAGGTGTAAAGCGCGTCCGGGCTGATACGTTCGGTTATCTGCAGAGGAGTTTTGCAGGTTTCCAGTCGGCCGTTGATGCCAGGGAAGCCCGCTGGTGTGGTCGCCATGCGGTTCAATACGCTATGCGAGAGCAAAGCGGCTCGGTCGCTATCAGGCGAACAGGTACCGGCGAGAATTATGCGGTCGAGCTATTCCGCACGGAGCTTGCCAACGTAGCTGAAAAGACGAAATCTATGCCGGATGAATTCATTAACCCCGACGGCAACGGCGTAACCGAGGCGTTTATCGAATATGCAATACCGTTGACGGGGCCGCTGCCCAGGACCTGTTATTTAGGCAATTACCCGCGGATTTAGCCGGCTTGGGAAAATAGAAAAAGGCCTCTGCGTCCCCTGCCGCAGAGGCCCCACTCGGAAAGAAACTTACCTTCGTGGCCCCCCCAAAGAGTTTATCGCTAAGCTCTCGAAGAGCGCTACTTTCATTCCTGCCCCGGTGTTGCTTACCTGCTCCCCCCAAGGCAGGATAATCAAAGTGGAACGTTTCGGCTTTAGATAGCCAGCCCGGAGGAGAGAAAGAAGCTGACTCCCTTTAGCTCGTTCGTTCCGACCTCAAGTAAACCATAATAAATAAATAAAGACAAGGCAACTCAAAGGACGTTGATTTCGTCGAATTTTGTTGCCTTTTGTGTGCTAACGGCTTTTCGCCTTAATGTATTTTATCGGTATTATTGCTGACGGCATATTCTGGTTTGTTACTCTAAGGCCTCGGCGGACCGCGACCCCCCAAAATTACAATCAGAAAACTTGGCGTACACGAGTTCATTTTCTACCCCCCGTTGAATTTTGCTTTTCTCCCAATTCCCCCGAAGCGCTTGTATTTTACAACTGATAGTATATTCGAAATGCCCGTGTAAATCAAGAAAATATCAGTAAACACTTAGCGAAAAATCCCCCTTTCGGACAAATCCCGCAGAGCATCAAATGCCCGCAGGTTTTTGCGGACGTAAAAGAAAGAAGTTATTTAATGAGGTCAAGATTTTTTAACGTACAAAAAGGGCTTGTATTCAGCCGGGCACACCTATTTTGTGGAATGGCCTGATATCAGCCCATAGCTTTGGCGAACCAGTCCGGGTCACGGGCGAGTTTGTCTCTGGCATCTCGGGTCATCGCCTCAAAGGCCGGGTGCGTGCTTTCCCATGCTCGCTGCGTAAACGGTGATTGACGCATCTTGTTGACTTCCAGGTTTGCTTCCTGTAAATCCTTGCCATAAATATGCAGCGAGTCCGTCATCTCGACATATCGGCCTATTATTACCGGCTCAGCTATTTTCTCGGAAATTCGCTGCGTTATTATTCTCTGCAAATCAGTCAGAGCATAGGCATTCATAAACCAGGCCTTGTATAAATCTCTGCTGCGCCAGTGGGTATTCATATTCAATATTCGCTGGCCGCCGGGGTCGATGGTAATTCGGCACCATATTCGCTGCAGGCAGGGCGGGTGTTCGCTGTCGATGTCGGCAGAGGGAATCCAGGTTATCGCCTGTGCACGCCGGCTGTAGCCGGTATGAGCCAGCGTATCGATTAAATGGTCAATCTGGTTTACCTTCGGAAACGGCTCTCCTCGGCCTGGAATTTTACCGGTTTCCGCTTGCGAATATGCGAACAGCCTTTGGTGGTAGGTATAAGTCCATTTGCCGGCCTCACCATCAATCCAGTGGTCGTGGATGCCGTTTACCACCTCCTGGCGATAGGCCTCGAGTTCGGCAGGCCCTCCGGGAAAGTTCTTATGGATACGTGGCTCTGCCAGCGGCTCGGTTACCGTTATTACCACCGTCGCGTCCTTACAAGGCGGGTCATCAGGTTTGTCGTATTGACTCTTGATTTCTGTGCCGTTGTCCCACACTGCTAGAACGGCTTTCTCCCAGGCCTCCGGTAGACACCGGGCACGTAGAGAAATTATCGGAATCCCCCCATTAGGCGAGGTGTTACCCATCGGAACCTCCCAAACAATCCTTTGTTTTAAAGCCCCATTTCCTCATCGGTGACTTTATATTTCTTCTGCACTTCTTTCGGCAAATGACGCAGAAGCTCCTTGGCCTTTTGGGCTTGTGAGCTGTCCGGATAAAGCTCCTGAATCCGCCGGCAGTAGTCGACCATACGTCCGTACCCCAATACTCTGCCGGATTTCTGGTGAACGAGCGCCATTTGGTACAGGTCTTCTGCGTGAGGATTGATTTCGTCTTCTTCAACTTCCTCCGGCCAGTCCGCGGGCTTGTCCTGAAGTGTTTGTTCCAGGTCTTGTAACTGCTCATCGACTGGGTTAATCGCATCTCTCCGCAGCGCTATTGTTTTAGCCTCTTTTGAACCGGCTGTTGGTTCTATTTCGCTGCTGACTTGACTTAAAAGCATCTTGGGAAGAAAACCGGACGCCGGACCGGCGTAAAACACCGTACCGCCGGGCTGCGCAATTACTAAGGTCGGTTGTCGAAGCTTCAGTTCTGCGAATTGTGAAACGGCTCGATTAGCCGGCTCCGTTGCCATCGCTTGGGCCCACGGCCACGAGTTTTCCAGCAATGCTTCCATTACCTTTATTTTATTGTCCGAACTGTCGATGTTAACACCCGCGAACCGTACCCGGGGATTTTGGTAATACGCCAGGAACAACTCCGAGAAGGCCAGCATTTGTTCGGAGGAATCCTCTACGGTGCGTTTGCTCGTTCTGCCTCTTCTGGGTCCTCTCATTCCACCGAAGGGTGCATCCGCGCCGCCGAATGGTGTAAATGATTCCGAGCGGGTTGTCGTATCGGCTGATTCATCTGTTTCTGTTTTCCAGATAATCAGGCAAACAACGTCCTTGTCCGCCTTGTATGACAAACTGCTGCCATTCAGGCAAGCCAGCTCTAAGTTTGACACCTTATTTCCCAGTATACCGCCCTTTATAAAATCAAGGTTAAAATCCAGTATTCGGCCGGTACGGCCTTCCTGCCCCGCTCCCTGACTGGTTCCTTCGGCTCCGAAAATCGTCATTTCTTCCTGGCCCTTGGTCAGCTCGGCAACAACCTGGAATTCGTTGTTCAGCATCGAAAGCGCTATCTGTGTCGCCATTGCATCTCCATCGTCCGGGTTAGCTTTGCAGGCTTTGTTTGCCTCACCGAGGGCCCTTCTATGATACCCGGCAAAGTAATTCATCCAGGCGCTCAACAGGTAGTACTCACATCGTTCGACCTCTGTGAAGTCGTTGAGATATTTTCTGCTCTCGAGCAATGTCTTTTTTGCAATCTCGATTTCCTTTGGTTCGAGTCTGCCCCCCTCGTTTACCATGCTCAGGATGACTTGAAGTTTGGAATTAATTTCTGCGCTGGCCGTAGCGGCGGTTTCAGTTTCTGCACGCTCCCCTCGCCGCTCTTTCCCCCGGAATTCCCTCGTCTGGCGCGCCGGACGAGCCGGGCCGCCCTGTCGTTGGGCTGAAGCCCAGTCTGACCATAAAACCACCGCCACAATTGCCATGAGCGAAATAGCCGCTCTTTTTATGTTTTTGCCTCTTTTCATTTCCGCTCTCCCTTAACCATATTATTTCGCTTAAGAGCGATACTATATAATATCACTTTTTGTGCTTGTTGAAAAGGATATTTTCAACAAATACATGCTTACTTTCAGAGCTTTCAGACCCTTTTTTCAGGCCCTAAACATCTCGTTACCGCAGCAGGCTGCCACAAAACGCATTTGACTTTTAAGTCTCGTAACCTTAAGATAGATAAAAAGTTCCGTTAAAATTTGATGTTCGAAAGTCAATTTTATGTTTACGGGTATTATAGAATCAATCTGCAAGGTAAAAACAACTCGCCCGGTAGTCGGCGGGATGCTGCTCCAGATAGAATTGGCCGAATTGGCGCAGCAGGCGAAAAGTGGTGATAGCCTATCTGTAAATGGTGCTTGCCTGACTGTTGTGCAGTGTAATAATCACACGGCTCAATTCCACATAAGCCAGGAGACCCTGACCAGAACGGCGTTAGGCGACCTTCGGCCCGGCGGCCTTGTCAATGTCGAGACTGCCCTGAAAGTCAATGGTAAGTTCGGCGGCCACATCGTCCAGGGCCATATAGATGGAACTGCAACAGTTACCCGGATTCATAGTAAAGGCGACTTTGCCGATATGCGGTTTGCCGCGTGCTCCGAACTGCTCAACGAAATCGTGCCGAAAGGCGCCGTAGCAGTTGACGGTGTGAGTTTGACGGTAGCTGATGTGGATAATGAGGGCTTCACGGTGGCCTTGATACCTGTGACCCTGCGAGAGACCACGCTCGGAAGGGCAAAACCCGGCGACCTGGTAAATATTGAAACGGACATAATTGCTAAAATAATAAAAAGACAGATTGATAAAATACTACCCGATAGAAAAGCTTTGACCGTGGAAAAATTAAAAGAGCTGGGTTTTTAGCATTCTTCCTGAATGGGTTAATGGACAAAGAGAACAATAATAATTTGTCTGATGAGTCGTTGGTAATCGGCATAACAATGGGAGAGCCTGCAGGCATCGGCCCGGAGGTCATTGTTAAGGCGCTGGCGGACTGGCAGCTCCGCAGAGAGGCCAAGTTCATCGTCTTTGGAATGCATGAGCAGTTTGCCTACGCCGCAGATATGTCTGAAGTGGACCTTTGCTGGGGCAGGCATCAACATGAAAAGCTAAGTCGGGATTATCCACACAGGATTATGGTGGCCGATTATGATGATTATTCTGTGCCCATCTCGATTAAGGGGCCCAGCAAGGTGGCCGGCCAGGCTTCTGTGAAGTTTTGCATTGATGCCGTGGGCGCCGCACGCGATGGTATCATCGATGCGTTGGTCACTGCACCGATAAGTAAAACCAGCTGGAAGCTTGCCGGTGTTAAGTGGCCCGGCCATACCGAGATGCTTGCCGCACGCTGCAAGTCGCCGCGAAAAGTAATGATGTTTGTAGCGGGGCCGATTAAGCTGGCCCTGGCAACTATTCATGAGGGATTGTTTAACCTGCGCCATAAGTTCACCATCGGACGGGTCTTCGAGCCAATCGATTTGCTCAACACGGCTCTGAAGGAATATTTTGGTATAAGCAATCCTGTCATCGGTGTAGCTGCCTTGAATCCTCACGCCGGCGAGGGCGGACAGTTCGGTGATGAAGAGATGCGCATAATTGCCCCGGCCATTTTAATGGCTCAGGAAGTCGGCATAAACTGCAGCGGCCCCTATCCTGCCGACACCCTCTTTTTGCGGGCAGCTCGGGGACGGTTCGACGGCGTGGTGGCAATGTATCATGACCAGGCGATGATACCCGTGAAACTATTGGCCTTTGAAGAGGCGGTCAATGTTACGATTGGCATACCCATAATCCGGACTTCTCCCGCGCACGGCACCGCCTTTGATATTGCCGGCAATAATATCGCAAATCCCTCCAGTATGAAAGCCGCGATAAAACTGGCAATACAAATGGCCCAGACGAAGAAGGCTTACCAGCTTACTCATAACGTCGTTACACGAGATTCGTAATTCGTGTCGCGTTGTGCGTATCGCGTAACAATACGAAGATAAAAAGCTGAATTATGGAAATAGAAGAAATACTGTACGAAAATTTAACCTCTCCTGAGGTCGCCGAAAAGATCAAAGCAGGTTATATGGCGGCCTTACCTTGTGGATGTATTGAGCAGTCTGGGCCGCATCTGCCAATATCAGTCGATTCGTGGTTTATTACCAACCTGGTCCGTGAAGGTGCGCTTTTAGCTTCACGCACCAGCGACGTCAAAGTTTTGGTGCTCCCTACACTTGCTTACGGCTTCGACTTTGAACACAGTACTTTTCCAGGCACAATTAGTCTAAGATATCAGACGCATTTCGCGGTTGTTTTTGATATTCTTGACAGTTTAATCCGGCACGGATTTGAGACGATTACTTTATGGGCTGGATGCGGCGCCCATCGTTTAGAGCCTGTTGCCGGCGAAGCAAAACGCAGGGGCGAGCAAACAGGTAAAAGGATTAATATCTTCACGCCGCGGGTGGACTTTCACCAGATAATGAAAAAAGAGTGGCCCGGTATACAAGAGTGGCATGCCGGCGAGTCCACAACATCTATTCTTCTTGCTAAATGGTCCGAAGCTGTCCGCTTGGATAAAATCAATAAAGTAGCAAGAAGTCATTCCTTCCGCTGGGATGAGGCCTTTATGACTGACGAGGTTGCTCCAGACGGCGATTCTGGAAGGCCCGGTGATTATTCAAAAGAAAAAGGCCAAAAAGTATGGGAGGAATGCGTCGAAGAAACAGCCAAAATCTTCAAAGATATCTGGCAGCTGGTTCAAAGTCGAAAATGAAACAGGCTACTGTTAATAAAACAGGTTAGGGTGTAATTACAACGAACAAAGTCAGCCTTCTTATTCATTTTGGTGATAATTGTGGAATTTCAAGAGTTTCTCCGAAGCCCAAAGACAATTTTGCTTGATGGTGCCATGGGAACCACGTTGGATAAGCATGGTTTAATGTCACGCGCCCGGAACAACCTTGATGCGCCGCAGGTGGTGTTGAATATCCACAAAGAATACGCAGCGTGCGGATGTCATATTCTTACCACTAATACACTGACAATGAATCGCGTA
The DNA here is from genome assembly GCA_964481525.1 of uncultured Pirellulales bacterium. GTDB lineage: Bacteria > Planctomycetota > Phycisphaerae > Sedimentisphaerales > CAYZTY01 > CAYZTY01. The sequence continues at coordinate 43,196 of CAYZTY010000002.1, read as the reverse complement.
TATATCCAGACGCACAACGTTGATGTTGATGTTAGGGAGGTGAACAGGGCCGGTGCTGAATTAGCAAAGCAGGCCGCAGGCAAATCTCAATATGTGCTGGGCGATATCAGCTCGACGGGCCAGCTGCTCAAGCCGTATGGTGATTACAGCGAGGAATGCTTTTACGATGCATTCAGGGAGCAGGCGGAGGTCTTGGCCGGGGCGGGCGTGGATGGTTTTATAATTGAAACAATCTTCGATTTGCGTGAGGCCCTGTGCGCTCTTCGGGCGTGCAAGGATAGCTTCTCCCTTCCTGTTATTGTCTCGATAGCATTCGCAACGGATGCCAGTGGGGGACGGACTATCATGGGAAATCGTGCCTCAGAGTGTGCCGAAAAACTCACGGATGCCGGTGCCGACGTTATTGGCGCCAACTGTGGTGATATTGACCTTGCCCAAATGGCGGTAGTTATCTCTCTACTTCGTTCGGCAACAAATCTGCCTGTTTTAGCACAGCCTAATGCCGGCAAACCCAGGCTACACGATGGCGCGACGGTATTCGATATGGCCCCGGCAGCTTTTGCGGAAGGCATTCGTGAGTGCTTACGTGCCGGCGCACAGCTTGTAGGCGGCTGCTGTGGAACAACGCCGGACCACATAAGGGCTGTAGCCGGTATACTGGGCGAAGTGTGATGCAAACTAAGCAGCAGATTAAAAGTTTACTTGACTCGGCAGGCGTTAAGCCGAATAAGCGATTGGGCCAGCATTTCCTTATCGATTTGAATCTTATGCGCCTGCTTGTCAACTCGGCTCACATTCACAGCAGCGACATTGTCCTGGAAGTGGGCTGCGGCACCGGTTCGTTGACTGAGGAGTTAGCCCTTCGGGCAGCTAAGGTAGTAGCCGTTGAGATGGACAGAGTGCTTGCACAAATCGCCAAAGAACAGCTCGCCGAGGCCGCCAACGTTCAAATCATAAACGCCGACGTGCTTGAGAGTAAGAATGCTATCAATCACGATGTGGCCACGGCCTTGAGAGCCGGCAGTGAAAAATTCGACGGCCGGATTATGCTGGTCGCGAATTTACCTTATAATGCGGCGGCGGCGGTGATGGCAAATCTGATTGTCGGGCCTGTGTTTGTCGAGGCTATGTATGTTACAGTCCAAAAGGAAGTGGCACAGCGGATGACCGCTCCACCCGGCTCCGGGGATTACGGCATACTGAGCATTCTTATGGCTGCGGCCGGCGAGGTTAAAACTATTCGACTGCTAAGCCCAGGCGTTTTTTGGCCTCGACCGCAGGTTGAATCAGCAATGGTCGGCTTTCACCGGATGAATGAAAAGCTAAACAGAATTCGTAATATCGAGCTTTTCCGCCGGGTTGTGAATCTGTTTATGGGTCACCGCCGAAAGATGCTCAAGGCCTGTACGAAGCTTGCAGATGAGCGGCTGGCCTTGGTGAAAAACTGGCCCGATATCTTTGAGCGGGCCTTTGTTGACCCCGCCCATCGGCCGGAGGAGCTTTCCGCGGAAGAGTTCATAGCGATAGCCAACAACTGTTATGAATCGTTATACTGAGAAGAACTTTACAGGTGGATTAACCAGAGTTTGCATCGCATAAGTTTCAATGCGTTTACTTCCTGGATCTCTCTGATATATTATGTTGTTTTTTTGACATATCCTTTCTTGTTTGTGAGCTTGCTATTATTGCTGTGGGATGTACAATCATATCTTTTTGTGGCGTGGTACAATCGGAGTGCTTCGTATATCAATCGGGACAGGAATTGCGTAGGGAATCCTTAGTTAAGGGATAATCGAGTGTTTTTTTATTTGACTGTTGTATTGTTGTGTGTGTTTCCCAACGAGGCTGAATTCGAGGCCGAGGATGTACACGTTCATGTCAGTGTCCGTTCGAACATATACACGTACACAGTAACTAATCTCGGTACAAGCCCAATTATCGCTTTTGAAGTTAGAGAGCACTCGGCGTATAATTTTATAGCTCCGGAGGATTGGGACAAGGAGTTCTCGGGGGGTGTTGCTCGGGCGCGGGCCGGGAATACGGAAGTGGCTATTCGCCCAGGCGAAGCTGCGGATTTCTCCTTGCGCTTAAGCAGCAAAGGAGCGGTCCTGGGTTATGCGCCTGCAAAAGTTCACTTCCAGTCGGGTAAGACAGTTACGATTTCAGGCGTATGGGCAACGGTTCCGGAGCCTCGAGGATACGTAGGTTGGGTCTCAGCTATAGTTTTGATTATTCTGTTGTTACATACCACCGTCCTTGTCTACAAGGACCGTAGAAGGCAGAAAGCTTTTGTTAGCGAGCCTTGAGTTGCTTCTTGTCCGGAAAGTGTTCTGCAAGCAGAATGAGCAGTGCTTCTCGAAGAAGTGTTTTGCACGTTTCAATTGCTTCGCCTTCGTCGCCGTGGATGGGATAATCTGAAGTTGCCTCAATTTTGCTGAAGTACGTGTAGTGGTTTCCAGGTTTGCCTATAATCCATCTGACCTGCTCACGGCTGTATCGCAGCTTGCCCTCCACACAGAAACAGTAGATGACTGCTTGGCCATAATCCGACCTCTGCAATATTACCAAGCGTGCTTGGACTTGGGGGTATTCTGGAGCCAGCTCAGGAGTATCCAACTTGATGTTCCTCATTTCCCTGACTACCGCTCCTGACTGACGGTGGCACACATCGGGCGTGTGCGGGACCTTGTCCTTGGGATTGCTGTAGTAAGTGACATACAAAGCCGGTTGTTGAAATTCTTTCTTGAATACAATCATTGTGTACTCATCTGTTCCGATATCTTCGAATAAGTCATGGGACTGAACGACCGAGCTGGTCCAGTCATTTTGGAAAGATGGTAAACGAGAAACGTCAAATTCTTTTAGCGGACGGCGAATCGCTATCGGCTTTTTCATATAGCGTTTGTTCAGTGTCTGCATGCCGGGCCGGAGTACATTTGCCGCTAAGACAAGTATAAGTGCCGACAGCAGAAACCGAAACGACAACAAGGAACGGATAGCACCGATGATATTCTTATCTTCGTCCATATCTGGCCTAATGAGTATTAATGCTGTTTTCTTGTTCGTTTACCTTGACAAAAAGGTTGAGCCTGCCGGTGCACACAAGGAGAAAAAGGCCATAAGCGGCAAAGAGCGAAGAAACAGCAGAGATATTTCGTGGCAGTGCGTTTGCAGGACCAATCCCAGCGTATATTACCACTAATCCCCAGCAGAGAAGTCGGAGAAAATTGCAGAAAAGTACAATCGGTACTGCCGCCGTCAATGCAGCAACAACTCGCCAGGGGGGCCGGATTCGTGAAAAGATAACAAACACACCCACTATGCCGAAGGCAAATAGCAACCTCACCCCCCGGTTAGATTCGCCAAGCGCTATGACACCGGGACTCCGGCTCAAGGAAAAGAATATATCCTTGCCCTCGATAGACGTGTCGATTCCCGGCAACTGGTTCAGTGCTTTCGCGGTGGTTGCTATTGTGTATGTCTCCGGGCGGATAATCAAGCGCGCATTAAGTCCAGTGCTCATTGGGAGTGAAAGCAACAAGAGTAACAGCATCGGCACAGACGACTTTAGAGTTCGTAATCCGCACGCGGCCAATATCGCGCCAGCGAAGACAGGCACCATTGCTACGCTCCGCGCGTATCCGTACGAGAAAGGCCAAGTGGCTCCTGCATAAAAAGCAAGGCCCGCAACTATGAGCACAGCTCCCCATACCGAACCTTTGGTTAGGTTTTTAGCTAAAGCCCGGCGCCGGTGGTATACTAATAACAGTATGGCGACAGGAGCGACTAATATATGTGCTGTTTCACTGGTTTTCGGTGCTAACGAGGCTATATTGGCCAATTCAGGCCAGAACGCCCATACGCACAAAGCTGATAAAACAAAAAGCCTGGCCAGGGCCCCCGTGATTTCTTCTGTTGTAATTACTTGCTCGTTTGGCATATTAGTATATGTATTGTAGCACTTATCAGCAGATTAGTCAGTACGCGTCATGGTACATAGTATGCCCATGCCAACCGGCCTGTACTGAACGTCTGCCAATGAGAAAATAAAACGCGGTCTGTAAAACGCCGAGGGTCAATAACAATCTGCGTACTTTTCTGCCAATTCAGGATATCATTTTTGATTTGTTGCATCTCGTTCGGCGAGACTATAGTAGGATGCTGCTCATTCGGGTCTGTGGCAAGGTCGTATTTAAAAACCTTGTTGAGGTAAGGCCAGTAGACAACTTTCCTGTTTCCCTCGATATACCCCATTTGGCTTTTAGAATACCATGAGGAGAAGTAGAAACGTCGGTTGGATTCTGAGGTAATAAAAGCATCTTTGCCCTCAAATCCTGCTTCTGTAATGTCGAATCCAATCAGCTTTAGAATGGTGGGTGTAACGTCCATTTGTGAACAGGACCAGTCGATGCGTTGCCCTGCCTTGATATGGCCCGGCCAGCGGATGACCCACGGCACACGTATGATTTCTTCGTAGGGATTCCAACGACCTTTGCCTGCCTGTACTCGAAAACTGGTGCCGTGGTCGCCCATAACGCAAAGTATCGTGTTCTTTTCAAGATTGTGGTCACTCAAGGCTTTACAAAGTTGTTCTAAGAAATAGTCTGTGTACCTGATTGTTTGAAGATACTTGTCATAGGGCTTTTCCTCTGGCTCGGCGAACCAGGCGGGAATCTCATATGGGTCATGGGTAACGGAAGTTATCATCGTTAGTAAAAAAGGCCGCGAACTTTTTAGTGCCCAATCGAAAAAGGGTTCAATCATCTTGCAGTCATCGCCTGCAAGGTAACCAAGATACGCCGATGGGTCCTCAAGGTTTTCCCGGAACCACGCCCAATCGAAGTCTAAGTTATTAAAGAGACCCGGCGCACACTCGAAGCTGCCTTTGGCCATTTCAAAGAAACCGCTGCGATACCCGACCCTGGCCAAAATCGAAGCCAGTGACTCATAGGGCTTATCCGCAGGAACCGCTTCAATGTAATCTGCTTGGATGCTTGGGCTGGTCGAGGTTAATGCTGTCCAGAATGCCTGTGTCGTATGGGAAACCGGAACTCGCGTGAGCTGGAATTCGACACCCTCCCGGGCCAGTTGGGCCAAAAAAGGCATCATCGTGACCTTCGGATTGCCCAAAGATGACGCCGAATACGAAACGCTCTCCATAAATACGAGAATCACATTTGGCAGGTCGTTGGGTGAACAGCTTGGAGCAAGAATTTTACGCTCTCCGGCTCGTGCTATGTTTCTGGTCTGTACCGTATCTTCAGTGTGATAAGCCGCAGAGGAAATTAAAGCGTGCCAGTGACTGCTGAACCCCAGTACTTCGATAGTGAAGCTCGGATTAGTACTTGATGAAGTCGCGGATCTTGCTAAGAATAATGTTATAATCATGAGCGCTGTTCCTGCTGCCCACTTGGCGTAATAAGCGCGAGCCGCCAAGACTTTTCTCGGCCGTGACAGACACCATACAAAGAAGCCACATACCCCGAAAGTTACCGCTGCCAGCATAATAGCTTCTTTAAGACTCGCGCGGAGATGGGCCTGTACGAAGGGCCAAATCTCCACGGGATTACGAATCAGCACCATTAGGACACCTGGTTGTAGTTGGACGCCGGTTTTTATTAACCAGCCTGCATTAAGTACCGACCATGCTGATGTCAAGGCCACAATAACCAAAGTGCATCTTGCTGTCCAGGCGGATGGTTTCAGCGCATATAGGCAAGAGACTATGAAAAGAATACCCGTGAAGAACAGAGCGTCAGGAAGCACCACCTGGCCGAGTTGCGCCAATAAATTTGGTGACTCCTGGCGTTGAATGACTATAAGTTTTCCCCATACAGTGCATCCCAATCCGACAGCCAAAATCAAGAACTCCGTCCAGGGGATCCGGAACTCAAAGAATCTTGTTATCAGTTTTTTCTGCAGATGTTGAGGTAGTTTTTCTTGTTTTTTCATTTGAAAATCGGCACTTTAATCCCCTATAGGGATTCTCTAAATAAAACTCAGTGTCGTAAGTTTACCATAAAAACGGCATCTTTTCAAACAGAAAGGAGCGACATCAGTTATTACTGTGTAGCTATATTACAATAGGTGGGAAGATTATTGAATGTTTTTACATAACAGTAGATTTGTGCCGGTGGGAGTGGCACTCGATATTAACCGCTACCGGCAGTGACGCGATGTGACAGCCGGCCGTCTCAATCTGAACCGCCAACGCCGTCGTATCACCCCCCAACCCCTGAGGTCCGAGGCCGAGAGAGTTAATCTTTTTTAGCAGGTCCTTTTCAAGCTGGCTGTAGAACCTCTCGCTGTGGCCTGTGCCTATCTTGCGCAGTAACGCCTTCTTGCTTAGTAAACAGCACAGCTCAAAATCCCCGCCTATACCTATTCCGACTATAAACGGCGGACAGGCATCGGCACCGGCTTGTGCAACAACATTGACGACCCAATCGATTATCTCGTCTCTCTCGGCGGTCGGCCTGAACATTTTGAATTGGCTTTTATTTTCGCATCCCCCGCCCTTGGTCATAACTGTTATCTTGATTTTCTCGCCTGCAACAACGCTGTAATGAATTATCGCCGGTGTATTTGTATCTGTGTTCGCACGCTTCTCCAGAGGCTCAGCCACTACACTTTTTCGCAGAAATCCCTTCTGGTAACCTCTTGCCACACCGGCGTTAATCGCGTCAATAATTGTCCCGTCCGGGTTATCTTCAGCCGGCCTGACTGTTACATTAGCTCCCTGCTCGACAAAAACCACTGCCAGGCCCGTATCCTGGCAAAGCGGTATTCGTTCTTCCCGGGAGATGTGTGCATTTTCAATGAGTTGCCTTAAAATTTCCGCTGCGCGCCGGTTGGATTCTTTCTGTGCGGCGGCCTTTAGTGCCTCCAGAACGTCCTCCGGCAGTTCGTATGCCGCCGATATGCAAAGCTCCTCCACCGTTCTGACGACGTCTTCAAAGTTTACCGTACGCATAGGCTTAATTTTGCCCCACCGTGACATCGAACGTTTTATAAACCGTATTTCCCGCCGCGTCGCTGATTTGCAGAGCAATGACGTGTTCGCCGATTGACAGCTCTTCCATTAGAATTACGAAATCTTCGCTTGTAGTATCATAGATTGAGTCTTCGGGCAGGCCGCCCTTCCAGTTTGTATTGCTGTCGACTGTATACTTTACATTCCCGATAGCGCTGAGCTCGTCCGTTATTTGCAGCCGAAGCGTTACGATTTTTTTCTCTGTGGAAATAGCGTATTCCGTAATCACGGGCGGCGTGTTATCAACAATCACCGGGTCGCTTATTCGTGTCCCGACCAGTTTCGTTGCCGTGGTATTATCTCGCTCGTCACTTGCCGTAACTCTGATTTCATATCGCCCGTCTTCAATGGTCCTGCTGTCCCAGTCAAAGTTGTCTGAGTCGGTCTCGTCTTCGAGTTCAATCCATCCCTCTCGTGGAATTTTCCTGAAGTCTATTCTGTAAACCAGCTTGTCATTATTTTCGTCTTTTGCTTTGTAGCTGATTTTGAAAATACTTGATTGTTCTTTTGCCGTGACTCTTGTTACGGTGACCGATTCGACCTTGGGAGCCAGATTCGGTATTGTATGTGCCACTGCCACTTCTCTGATAACAGGCGAGGCCTGGCCGGATTTGCTTCTTAGTATGAGCTTGTATTGGCAGAACCTGCCAAGTGGACAGAAAAGCTGTACTGGTTCTGTTATTTCTATATCCTCTGTCCAGGGGGAGAAAGTCGGGTCATTCACGTCTTTTACATTACCGCTGCGCGCAGAGACCAGTACGCTCGTATCGGCCGGTATGTCCGCCTCCAGCTGCAATTTGCCCCACGCCGCTGGCTGACCGGCATCGACCAGGCCCGAGCTGTAAATCCCTTCTTCTGCGTACGTTTTGGCCAGCTTGATAAGCTTTGCCGGATTCGCCGTGCCAAGAAGCACTTCGTCGCCAAGAATGGTTATCGCCGTAATCTGGGAGGCCTTTTTATCTTCGTAAATGACGCTTTGACGTTCGGTCTTCGGATTAATGGCAAAAAGCTGCGCCCCGTTGCCTGTTGCCGCCAGTAATTGCTCTTCCTGTGACGCCAGTGCGAATAGTACTATCTCTTCCTTGAAAATTTCGGTTACAAAGCCCTTTTCGTCTATCCTGTAAATATGACTGGCGGCACCCGGCACCGCGCTTCTTTTTGCAGGTTTCTCTTTGCTTGGTTTTTGCTCATCTGCTTTTTCCTGCACATTGGCGACTTTCAATTTCAATCCGCCTTCGTTTGTCTTGGCCGGTTTTTCTTCTTTGGTTTCCGCCTCGGGACGACCGGCTGCAAGCGGCATTTGCCCTGAGCGTCCGCTTCTGGACTTGACCACTGTTGCTGATGTTCCTGCTGCGTAGAGCTTGCCCTCGCTGTCAAGTATTAGTGCTGCCACTTCGGCCTGGTCGGTATCGTATAAGACACTGGCCTTGTTGTTCTTCGTGTTTATCTTGTACACCAGCCCGCGCTCATCACTGCCTGCGTAAATAAATCCGTCCCGCCCGATTGCCAGCGAAAGTATGTTCTTTTCCTCGCTGTCGTAAAGTATCTGTGGGTTCTTTCCTTGACGGTCCAGCCGGTAGATTTTGCCTTCAGAACCCGTACCCAGATAAATGTTGCCCTTGTTATCAACTAATATCGCAAAGATATATTGGGCATCATTCGGCTCGAATATCATCTCTGCCTTATTCGCCTCGAAGCGCAGCAATCCGCACCTCTCGCCGCCCAGACCGGCGAGAACTCTGCCTTTCTGGTCCTTTGCCATTGCGAAGATGTGCTCGTTGGAAATACGCTGGTCCTTTTCAAAAGTTTCTGCCTCGACGGCAGGCGAGCCTGCCTCTTCCGGCTGTGTCTCAGAAATATTGCTTTCGCAAGGGGGGCCTGCCCCGAGCTTGTCGAAGGGGTAAATTTTTGTCAATTTACCTTTGCGGTATTGGAAGATAAGACCATTAGGACTTGTTCCCAAAAAGACTGAATCATCGGCCGTCACCATGCTGTTTATTGCCCAGACGTCTTCGAGTTCGTCTGCCAGAACCTGCCACGCCCTTCCCAGTCCGATTGTTCCCCGTGAATCAATTATAATATTCTCGGTCTCGCCCTCGATGAAATCGTCCTGTGTTGAATGACGGGTAACCTTGCTGGTGACCGCGGGACTGTTTACGCTTAAAACCGTTAATACCAGAATTGCTGGTATGACTACGCCATAGTGTCTCGGCTTTTTCATTAGACATAACTCCCTGACAAAACTCCGGTA
>CAYZTY010000002.1:0-33812 GCA_964481525.1 uncultured Pirellulales bacterium | reverse complement strand
CGCCATAGTGTCTCGGCTTTTTCATTAGACATAACTCCCTGACAAAACTCCGGTAGGATTATTCGACAGTGATTCCAACAACTTCTTTATCAATAATTACTGAGTCAACGTCCAGTTGTTTCTCAATCCACGGCGTGTAAGGCGCCAGCCTTAACGTCCTTTTGGCATCCTGAAGTACCAGGGCCCTGCTTGCCGGCAGGTCTGGGAGGATTGCCTCCTCTATTACCACGCCTGCCGCCGGCAGCGCCAAAACCGAATATAGTTTGTCTCGGCGAACATTAAGAATATCGTTCAAAGCCTCGATTATACCCGGCAGATTCTGGGCCATGAATTTATACGGTGCCGTCCTCCGGAGAAAAATCTCGTATGCCGATGGGCCGCCTATTATCAAATCGTATTGGCCCGGTTCCAGTCTTTCAGGTATTTCCAATTCGAATGTATACCTTTTCTTCTGCGCCAGGTATGATTCAATCACCACCGATACCTCTACGCTTTCGCCTGCTTTTACGTGCGAATCCGATAGCTCGACAGACCATATATGGGAAAGAACATTCTTCTCGGCTATGTGGACATCCACATCAATATCCTCTATTCGGACTTTTTCAAAGGGATTGTTTAGCAATATCCCAACCGGTACAATGCATTCGGCAAGCAATTCGTTCAGGCCCTTTGCCGTGGAGATATTCTCGAAAGTAATGGCCTCGTGCCCCTCAATTTCGATAGCTATCTTGTATTCCATCAGGTGGTCGGGCGGCAGGGAACCCTTCATAAGGGCTGCGCCTCTCAGTATCAGGCGGACTAATAACGGTGTCAGTTCTATGTTATTCGCCAACTGACAATTCAGAATCCGCCGCCGGTCATTATAGCGTTCTATGCCCAGCTTCACCGGTATCAATTGCGCCTTGGTTCCAATCTCTCCGTATACTCCGGTAGCCTCATCTGCTTTGATTGAACCAACTATCTGGAGTGCGTCGCCGAGCTTGAATGAGCGGTAATTACTGGCAACAACGGTGTTTACATAGCCGGTTGCCAAAGGCAAGTCGATAGCCCCGTAACTCAGCAAACCATGCCCCAGGCCGTAGAGCTTCTCATCAATCACGTCGGTTACTGTACCCAAAGCGGTTATTTTGATATCACCGGTACATAGAGGTATCGCAAGCGAAGCGCCTGGAGTAAGTTTTACTTTCTCAATTGACTCGGCTGCGCCACCACCCGACAGCCCCGATACCGTCATAAAACCAAAGGGCTCAACAAAGGCGTTAAGCTGCTCGGTAACCTCGCCGGGGAGTGACGTAATCAATGGCACCGGCAGCCTGACAAAGCCTGCAGGCTCATTAGAGCTTTCGCTATAGCCTGCGCGCAGCAGTTTATCGATTTCCACCAGGTCGAGCGGTTTTGAAAAGTCAATTGCAATGGCCGGGTGGGCCTTCTTATCCCCATCGCCGCTGTAGTCATTGACTGTCAGCATCTCTTCAATCGGTGTTACGCCGTACAGTGCATCTTTGCTGAACGGCCAGCCTATTGCTAATGCCAGCGCACCGGCCAGACGCCCCTCGACGTAAACCGGCGAGCCGCTGCAACCGGCCACGGGGCCGGTGTAGATAAGACGCTCATCAATTCCCTTGACAAGTATTAAATCTCGGCCCGGCATAAAGTCACGCATCACATCGATGACTTCTATATCGAATTTTTCGACTTTTGTACCCTCGTAGACCGTCAGACAGTAAGCATCCATCCCGGGTTGGATTTCATCTATACTGATATACCTGCTTTTGTCCAGTTGCTCCCCGGAGGCGCAGCACAGCCCATAGAACAACAACAATAACAGGGCGGGGGTCTTACAATCCGGCTTGGCGCATAGTTTCAGCATTAGATATTCCTTTGATTTGGCCGCTTTGTGGGGCAAAACCGGCCTTAAATATAAAATTTTAACACCGCCAAAGACCTATTGCAAGATAAAAGCAATCTTTCTATAATCTCACTGTATACCCCGGTTACTGGTTAGAGAGGTGTGAAATGAAATCTGAACGTCGTCACGACTTAAAGACCAATGAATTGGCCGAATGGCTCAGCCATTTACCCGAATTCTGGCAAAAAAACTACAAGACTGTTATCTATATAGTTATCATTGTAATTATCGTCGGTGTAGCGGTCTATGCCAAGTGGTATCGTAAGCGCGCTGAGTTTACAAAACTGCGGACAGAGATAACTGAATTTTCCACAAGAGTTGCTCAAAGTAAAGTCGATGCGGTTATGGGATTGCAACAGGGCATCGACTATTCCAATCGTCTGCTCGTAACCGCTGATTCTCTCGAGACTGCTTCACGTCGTGCAGACGACCCCGTCTCCGCAGCTTTGGCTCTTAACAAGCGAGCCGAGGCCCTGCGAGCCGAACTGCATTACAGACCCGAGTCACTTGAGCCCCAGGCGGCCGGAGTCCAGATAGAACAGGCCGTCAAGTGTTATGAAAAAGCCCTCGAAAAGGGCCATGGAAATACATCGCTGAACGCTATGTCTGAATTCGGCCTCGGCCTGTGTGCGGAAGAGGTAGGCGATTCGGCAAAGGCAACGAGTATATATCGCCAAATCGTCGCCAATCCTGACTATGAGGGAACGATTTTTGTACATCAGGCCCGGCGGCGTCTTGAGACAATAGAAGAGTACGGCGACCCCGTTTACTTCACGGAATCCGTCTCTCAGGTTCAGCGCGACCAGATTGTTTTTCAGCCGCAGGCTGAGGATGCTGAACCTCTTGTTATGCCGTCAGACCCATACCAATTCGATATTAACGAACTAACCCAGTAACCGGCAATGTCAAAAGATACCGTCCAATCCCAAGCCGGCGCCTCTGACCGTCTTTTTGTGCCTGGCCAGTCTGATGGGGCCGAGCATTTGAAAATCCACCTTGGTAAATCCATTAAACATCCCCGGTTGGATACATACCTCCAGGGCCGTTTCAACTGCTTTAGCAGAACCACAATTCAGAAGCTCATCAAAGAGCATGGCGTAAAGGTCAATGGCAGGGCCGCCAAGCCCAGTTACCGAGTCAGCCCCAACGACCAGATTGACCTCATCCTTCCGCCGCCACGGTCAAAGGAAATCATCCCTGAAGATATTCCGCTGAATATCATTTATGAAGATGATGACATAATCATCCTGAACAAGCAGGCTGACTTGATAGTCCATCCCGCCCGAGGCAATACGCACGGCACTCTCGTCAATGCGTTGGTTTACTATGCCGATAAGCTCTCTGAAGGCAGCGGCGAGTTCCGGCCCGGCATCGTTCACCGGCTCGATAGAAATACCACCGGCGTTATGGTCGTCGCAAAGACCGACACCGCCCACTGGCGTTTAGCAAGGCAGTTCGAGCTGCGCAGGGTGAAAAAGACCTATCTTGCCGTTGTTCACGGCAGCCTTGAACTGGAGGCGGATTGTATAAAGCAGCCGCTCGGCATACACCCGATAGTAAGAGAAAAATATGCAATTCGGCCGGAAGTTGGCAAGCAGGCGATTACTTTCTATGAAGTTCTCGAACGGTTTCGGGGCTTTTCTTTGCTCCGGCTAATGCCCAAGACCGGCAGGACACATCAGATAAGGGTCCACCTTTCATATATCAAACACCCCGTCATCGGCGATGATATGTATGGCGGTCGGCCCGTTTATCCCTGGCAGATTGAGGACAGAGACTCCGCGGCCGAGGAGCCGATTATTGCCCGCTGCGCACTGCACGCCTCAACGCTCGAATTCAAACATCCCACAACCGAGAAGATAGTAAAATTCGAAGCCCCTCTCCCCGATGATATGCAGAACCTGCTTGATATGCTGCGAAAGTACCGAAAAGAATAGTATTTAATCCTGCATCTTACGCAGGATTTTTCATCCTGATTAACCACGTATTTGATAGATTGCGCAGGTTAAGTAAAGAAGCGCTAATTAATTCTTTGTTGAATGTAATGAAAAGGGCTGCAAGACTTTTTATTCATTTTCCTCGCAGCCCTTTTTCTATATTTGGGCCGGCTCTATCCAGACCCAATAGAAGTTTGCCAAAGTATCAACTGTGCCTAAAATCTCCAAACAAAGCCTGTGCCAATGGCCCAGGCATCATTGGTAAGCATATACTCGGCATAAAGCGAAGCATTTGCATCAAGGTCGATTGCCGTACCTACATATCCTCCGAAGGATGTTTCATCCGCGTCACCTTCTAATATGGTTGTATCCATTAAATCTATGTCTATGTCAGCATCGAAGTAGTATAAGCCCAGCCCTCCATATATACTCCAGTTTTCCATTTTATATGTCGGACCTAACGCGAGGAAAATGTCAAACGAGTCAAGAGCCGCATCGATCTCTTGCGTACCAAGGCCAAGGGATGACAAATCAACGCTATAACTGTCGTCTCCCTGAATCCAGCTCATTTGGTACACTAAGCCCCAGGAAAGGTTTTCATCTTTCAGGAAAGTCCACTTGGTGCCAAAACCACCACTAACGTCATAACCGCCATCAAAATCGTCAGTTTCACCGTACCATTCAATTTTGCCCCTGCTGTCTGCAGCACCAAGAAAACTATAGAACTCCCACTCATCAGTTACGCCGTAACCGAATTTCGCTAAGTAAGAATCTGATTTCATATCCTTAGCTTTCGCGTCTGCAATACCTGAGGCAAAATCAGAACTCCATTCTATATCAAAATCGATTTCGCCGTGTGCATAATCAAAACCCAAACTCCATTGTTCGGTTTTAAGGCCGGCTGTTGGAGGTCCCACAGGCGCAAAGGCAAGAGCCATTGAACCACATAGATTTGCCACTAAAAATGTAACAGCTACCAGCAACAATTTCCTTTTACTTTGCATAATAAATCCCTTTCAAAAAAGACCGTAAAGTTTATGTGCTGCACCGCCAAGGTGTGGCAATCTTTTATCTCTGCTACTCAGCGACGGGAATCTTATCGGTGCTTGTCGGATAGAATCAACAAAAATATTATGAATTATTATTAAAAATTAGTGATTATTAAGTTGGGATATTTGTAATTATTTTTGCGTAATAAAGTTATGGCATATAAAAAAGACGAGAAAATTTCTTTGTTTAATGAGTTTAAAAGTCAATGTAAGACTTGTGGTGAGCCGCAAATGCGGGCAATGACAGCCATACTGCGCCTGTGAATATCCTTGCCTGAGAATATGCAAAACCTGCTTGATATGCTGAGAAAATACCGAAAATCCTGACACCCTGTCATTCCTGCGGGAGTTTTGCCAGGTCCGTATCGGAGCCGGCCACCATTAGAATATCACCCTCATATATCACAGTGCTCGGCAGCGGGACGTTGATTATACCCGCCTTTCCACTTTTTTTATCTGGCCCGGACTCGCCGCGTTTTATAGCAACGAGGTTAACGTTATACTTTTTTCGCAGCTCCAGACCCTCGACTGTTTTATTGTCGAAGCTGGCAGGGGCCTTGACGCTCGCCAGGCTGTAACCGGATGCAAAGTCAATCTTATCACTTATCTGAGGGGCTATTAGCTTGTAGGCCCATCGTTGTGCAGACTCGGTTTCCGGATAGATTACCTCCGTCGCCCCCACGCTCGAGAGCACCTGGCCGGCCGTGAGACTCTGCGCCCGTGCGTATATCTGCGGTACGCCCATTTGCTTTAGATTCACGACGGTAAGGACCGAGGATTCAAAAGCAGTCCCGCCTTCCCCGATACCAATAATGGCAACGTCCACTTTATCCACACCCTGTGCCTTCAGCGCCTCTTCGTCTGTGCTGTCGAGCCTGACCGCGTGGCTTACCTGGTCCCGTATCGAATCAATCACCGCCCTGTCCTTGTCGATAGCGATAACCTCAGCCTCACTCATTGCCAGAGCGATGGCCAGCTTTTTACCGAACCGGCCTAATCCTATAACCGCAAAGCGTTTCATAATTAGTTCCTCGTATGTTGTATTGTGCTATTTTTACGCGATTCCCGTCACGCAAGCCTGTCCCGACTTGTCCTGAGCAAAATCGAAGGAGCGCACAACGCACTTAACCGACAACTATCGCCTCTTCGGGGTAGCTGTACCGCGCCGGCTTAAGATTAAACGTCAGCGAAGCTAATAGCGTTAGTGGCCCCAGCCTGCCGATAAGCATTGTTGCAATGATAAGGAGTTTACCCGCGGTTGTCAAATTCGGCGTTATCCCAGTGCTGAGTCCAACGGTGCCCAGGGCCGAGCCCGTTTCAAATATGATATCAGACATCATAAAGCCGCTGGCTTTTTCCGTGATGCTCAAAGTGAGTGCCACACCGAAAAGCATTACCACGAACAGCAGTGTAATTGTGATTGCTCTTCCGACAATAACCATTCGGACCGACCGGTTGAAAAGTTCTACCTCATTGCGTTTCCGCAATGTCGCGTACGCGGCCATCACAACTACAGCGAAGGTAATGGTCTTGATTCCACCCGCGGTAGAGCCGGGTGAGCCGCCGATGAACATCAACAGGACAAGAATAAACTTGCTCGATACAGACAGCGAAGCGATATCAATTGTATTGAAGCCAGCGGTCCTGGCCGTGATGGATTGAAAAAACACCGCTGCTATGCCGCCGCTTTCCCGGCCAACACCGTCTGGATTGTCACTTGCCGCATTTTCAAACAAACCAATAGCCGCAGCTCCTGCGATAATGAGTACCAAACTAACCGTCAGGACGATTTTGGTCTGCAGTTGTATACGCTGTGGTGCCTGCAAGGCCGCCTGCTGCGGCTTGTACAGCTTTTTTATGAATCGTTTTATCCGGTCGAAGGCGACACTGAATAGGTTGTAGAGCACACCAAATCCCAGGCCGCCTAAGATTATCAAGGGACAAACTACACCGTAAACCTCCCAGCGTTGGTTGTATCCGATTAGGCTGTCGCTTGCTAAGCAAAAGCCGGCGTTGCAGAAAGCACTTATGGAGTGAAAGATACTGTAAAACCATTGCTGGCTTAGGCTGCTGACCCTGCCCGGCACTATTGTCCACATACGAAGCATACTCACCGCGCCTATCGCTTCGATGGCGATGGTCGTGGCGAAAATAAAACCTATTATAGCCTCGATTCGCCCCAGCGTTCGCGCGCTGAGTATATCCTGCATCGCCGCCGACTCTCGCAGGCTAAGGGCCTGACCCAGCAGTAGCGCAAAAACCGCGCCGAAGATAACAATACCAAGGCCCCCGAGTTGAATCAATGCCAGTATGACTATCTGTCCCATTAGGCTGAAGTCTTTGCCGGTGTTCTTTACGATTAATCCTGTTACGCAGGTTGCACTGGTTGCTGTAAACAATGCATCAACGAAACTGAGACTCTCTGTGCTTGCTGATTTCGGCAGGCTCAGCAAACCCGCCCCGGCGAAAATAAGAACCAGGAAGCTGGCTATTAGTGACCTGGTAGGACTTTTGCCTGTTGCGGCAAGATTGACGCAGCTCCTGCAGACCTTGCTGATAACCTCGATGACAAGATATGCATCTATTGCCACTAATCGGACCTGCTCCGGATTCGCCTTGGCGAACCACCGGCCTGCCCCGATGAGAATCGCGGCCAGCGTAAGCAAAAGTGGAATCTCGAACCAGATTGCGATTAGAAAGTCGCGAACTGATACGGCATTTAGCCCTCGAATCGGCTTTTCGGCGACGAAAAAGCAGAACGCGAAAATCTGAATGCCGTACAGCACATTTATTGGTAGTAACGGCTTGTCAAATCCGTACAACACAACAAACGAGGCTGCAACCGCCGCGCTTATCAGGGAATTGAGGCCGATTAACAGCTTTTCCGCCTTTTTGTTTTTGTAATATATCTTCATATATCACCGCGGAAATTGTATCTACAAAGGCATCGATTGTAAAGAAAACCTGCCGACAATGTTATTGCGTGACTCTATTCTATTTGTTTGGCACAGCCCGGCCCGAGAAAATACAGCCACTTGCTTGTCAATTTCGACTTTAATATCGCCTCAGCAGCCCGGCCGTAAATATCTATTTGTTTCGCGTAAAGCTGCGCGCGCTGGACCACCTGGCCTGCTTTGATACGGTCGGTCTTGAAATCAACGACGACAAGACCCGCTGGAGTCTGCACCAACATATCGATTATACCCTGGATAATGACAATATCCTCGTCCTGTTCTTCCTCGTTATTTTCATTCAGTTGTGCGGCGGGCAGGCCGAGAGTAAACGGCCATTCCCGCAAAACTCGCTCAGGCCATTTAAGTACCATTCTTCCGGGCTCACTGTCGAAAAATCTCACTATCGAGTCAACGTCGATTCGCTCCGCAACCGACTCGCTAATCTCGCCCTGTGATAACAGCTCTTTAATTGTTTCATCGACTGCCTTCGTTGTAATCGGCTCGGCTAAGTCAAGCTCTTCCATAACGCGATGTGTGGCTGAGCCTATGAGTACAGGGTCCACAGCCCCGCCCATCTCAGCCCGGACTTCCATAATGGTTGGCCTGCGCTCCAAAGCCATCGAGTAATCCCTCAGGAAAAATTCGTCTCCCGAATGTGTAAGTCGGCTTACAGACTCCTTCGCTTTCAGTTTGATTGAGCTGCTAAACGGGTATTGCCACTCAACTGAGGCCTTCACTTTTGATAGCTTCTCTTGCATCGCCTTTGAGGATTTTGCCGGCACGAGGAACACTTTATCCCTCTGCGGTTTTTGTTGCCGAAGAATCCTTTTTGATACTTGCCCGCCGTGGCGGGGTTGCCCGCCGTGGCCCCGATAGAATCGGGGCTCCAGTTCTGCCTGCCCCCAGAGTTTCACAGCAAAAAGATTTTCATCGACCAAACCGCCTTCGCTTCCGGTTTCGAAAGCATCGTGTAATCTTTTTTGCCCTGCCAGCGCATAAAGAATCCATTCCAAAGGAGACTGAGATGATCGCACCTGCCAATCAGGAATTTGCTCACGGTAAAGCAGATTGCCTTTGCGAAGAATATTCTGGCCTTGTTTCTTTCCTGTTGAGCTGGTCAGAACAAGTCTTTCCCGCCCACGGGTCATCGCCACGTATAGAATTCGCATTTCCTCGGCAATTGTCGCCGCCTTTTTACTTTCCGCAAGGAATTGGTGACCAAGACAGCTAAACTTATCCTTGGAATTCGACTCGATAATCCGAATGCCCACCGTCCCATCGGCATCCATAAGGATATCGCTGCGGCTGTCTCGAGTATTGAACTTGCTTTCAGTCTCAGCCAGAAACACAACCGGAAATTCAAGTCCCTTACTTTTATGGACGCTCATTATCCGAACGCAATTCTCCTCCGGTCCGACCACGTCCGCCGGACCATAGTCACCTCCTTTTTCCATAAGTCTTTCCACAAACTCGACGAATTGACCGAGTGAGCAGCCTTTTACACTCGCAAAGCCTTCGAACTGAATTGCCCTGTCGTGCAGTTTAACAAGATTGGCCCTGCGAGTCTTGCCGTTCGGCAAAGCACCCACAAAAGATAGATACCTCGTCTGACGATAAATTCGCCATATTAAATCCGCCAGACTGCCGCGCCGAGCCATCGTCCGCCATTCTTCGAGCCTGTTCAGAATCTCTGACAGTTCACTCTTCAATTCTTCATCCGGCCCTGTCTTTGCATATTGGCATACACACTCATAAAATCCCGGGGCATTTTTATACCCGGCCCTGCCCGACCCGTAGGCCCTTATTCTTGCCAGTGACGTATCGCTTATCTGGAAAAACGGGCTGCGCAAGACCGCCGCCAGTTCGATGTCACGCATCGGATTATCCAGCACCTTAAGCAGCGACAGACAATCGACAACCTCGGCGGCCGCCAAATAGCCGACGGAGCTCTGGCTGTGGACCGGTATCCCTGCCAGACTGAGTGTTTCTGCATACTGATTGACCTTGCCGATGAGCGAACGCATCAGGACCACAATATCGCGGTACTGCACGTCGCGATATGAGTTACTTTGTTTGTCGTATATCTGAAACTCTGCTTTGCCTTTTTTACCGCCCACCATTTTCTGTATCCGGTCCGCTATCAGCAAGGCCTGTCTCTGGGTTTCACCAATGGCCTCCAGCGGCTCTTCGTAAGACTCGGCTGCGTCATCACCTTTGTCTTCTTCATCACTGTCGCGTGCACCTCGTTGCTTTTCAACAATGTGAATTTCGACCGCAGGCCTCACCGGCCTTGTATCACTAACTTGCTCAAGCTGTTTATACTCCGCGCCGGGTTTCAGTGCAGTATTCTCGTCGTAATCAACCAGCCCGATATCCGAGCTCATTATTCGTTCGAATACTTTGTTGGCGAAATTCAGAATCTCTGCTCGCGACCGGTAGTTTCTGTTCAAATCAACTCTCAGGTGCTCCTCGGCACTCTTTGGTTCCGGCGAGGCCGTGGCTAACTGCTTGAGAAAAATCTTAGGCACCGCGCCGCGAAAAGCGTAGATGCTCTGCTTGATGTCGCCGACTGCAAAAAGGTTCCGTCCATCACTGACTCGCTCGAGGATTTCCTGCTGAACTGCATTGATGTCCTGGTATTCATCAACAAAAATGTACTTGTATCTGGCCCGAAGCCGCATCGCCGTCTCGGAAGCCTGAGGCGCATCAACGTTTAAATCCGAAGTGGTCAGAAGTCTCAGTGCGTAGTGCTCGAGGTCCGCAAAATCCATACAGTTTGCCGCACGCTTGGCCTGCGAGTAACGCCGGTCGAATTCCCTGACAAGCTCAATCAATACTTGTATTTGCTGTCTTGCCGCCGGGCCCACTATCCGCACATAATCCGGATTCAAGGTTGCAAGCTCTGTTAGGTTACGGAAATTCTTCTTTACTTTATTAATCGGTTCTTTGATTGTATCAGCTGCGTCCTCAGACATACCTTCGTAACGCCTTAAGGTTGTTGCCTTGAAGTTTTTTATCTCTTCGGCGCACTCGTTGAATTTATCTTCCTTGACGAGTGTTGCACATTTTCTGATGGGCTTTATGTAATCGCTTTCTATTTTCGCAGCCCATATTTCTTCCTCGCACAGCTTCCGCTCGAGCTCCTGCGCAAAGCTTAGTTGTGCAAGGCAATGCTCCAATCGGTCCAGGATAATTTGCTTTTGCATCTCGGCCGTTGCCGGGGCGAGTCTTGATGAAAGCTCAGCGAAGGCAAGCGCCTTTTCGTACCAGTCTTCTCGCCACACCACGCCATCCAGAAAGTCGCTCAGCTCGATTATTCTGCTGAGAAAATTGCCCTTTGTGCCCCAGATGTTTCGCTGGTACAAAAGCTGCTGAAGCCTTGCAGCCAAATTGCTCTGTGCCCAGGCCCATTCGATGGTCTCATCAAGGGTAGCAGCCTTTAGCAGCCTTTGCTCATCTTCATCGATTATTTTGAAGGCAGGGTCGATGCCCAACTCGTAAAAATGCTCGTTAATCAGACGATGGCAAAAAGAGTGTATTGTGCTGATATTTGCCGCGTCGAGCATCAACAGTTGCCTGCGCAGATACGAATCACCGGTATTCTCGAAGGCCCTTTTAAGCTCACCTGCAATTCGTGAGCAAAGCTCATCCGCCGCTGCATTGGTGAAAGTCAAGACCAATATGTTGCGCACGTCTGTACACTCGCCGCGGTCGGCCACGACGTCGATACATCTGCCGGAAAGCACGGACGTCTTTCCCGTCCCCGCCGAGGCGCTTACGTACACACCCCGGCCCCGCTCCTTAATTGCCTTTCGCTGCTGCTCTGTCCACCTGCTGCTTTCAGTTGCCATTGCCCGCACCAATCATTTCAAGCATCTGCTCCTTGCTCACGGCCTCCATACTGTTATAGTCGTTTATCGCCCATTCGAACCGACATACAGCCCGATACTCGCACCAGCCGCACGGCGAGCAGTCTCTCAGCCGATAAGGATTGACACTAATTCTGCCCGATACATTTTCCTCTGCCAGCTTGGTTATTTTCGTCTCGGTAAATCTCAATACCTTCTCAAAGTCCTCCGGCTTCAACGCACCGCTATTGTTGTAGTAACCATACGGTCCATTACTTTTAGTAAATGGAATATTGTAAAATTTGCTCCATCCTGATGTGGTACTTTCGTCAAGTTGCCGGCCATATTCGCCGTTTAGGATTCCCTTTGCTTTATGCTTGAACTTCTCCACCCGGCCCTCAAGTTCTGTTGCCTCCCCAGCCTCAGGCTTGACCTCAATCGGCATATAAAAGCCTCCTGCCGGCTCCAGCCTATCGGCTTCGCCAATCTTTTTATTTCTTAATGCAAGCAGATACGCCGGCAGTTGCAAATCAAGGCCGTGAATAAACTGTGCCCAGTTAAATCCTCGGCTGCTGCGCTTGTAGTCAAAGACTAAAGCCGTATTCTTTCCACCGACACTGCCGATATCGAGCCTGTCAATCTTACCTCGTAAATACAGCCTGCGATTATTAGACAAAGGCAGTTCGAATTGACCAAGTCCGTCGCCCGGCTCGCCGAAGGTTAGTTCCGTTTCTACCGTCTGAAATTTACCCGCTCGCGCCATTTGTGCGATTGCCAGGACACAATCCTCGAGATTTTTACTGGCTGAATCGACGATAAATGCATTATGGGCCGAGCGCCCTGTAAAGGTTGATATGAAGGAATCCGACGTGAGCCGTTTGGTTATTTCAGTATGCAAAAAGGCCAGCAGTTCATTATCTTTCGCCGTTGCGAAATATTTGCCCTCATCTCTGAGTCGTTTGGTCAGACCATCCAGAATGTAGTGGTAAAAAATACCTAAGTCTAAAGGCTCAAGTTTGAATATTCTCCTGCTTTTCAGGCCCAGAGTATACTTGGCAAAATGCTGATACGGGCAGGCCGCGAAGCTGGCAAGCTCGGTAATTGACTTCTTTATAACTCCCTCGGATTTTTCTTGGATGAAATCTTTATCCAGCCCGGCTATGTTGTCATAATTTATTGCATCACAAACTATTTTACCTATATGGGCAAGTTGCTCATCTTCACTGAGTGCCGCCGGCAACCCCTCATATTCGGCCCCGACAGGTCGGGATTCGGTTGATTCCTTTTCGGCATCCCGGCCCAGCTTTGTGCAGAGCAGGTCTGTTAATTCCGCCTCACTGTGGACTTCGTCCAGGGCGTAATCTTCGGTCTCGAAAAACTCTTCTGAGAAATCCTCGAACAATGACTCAATATCTGTCAGGAAATCAGATGAAGCAAGAGCATTCCCTTTCTCGTCTGCCAGCGGGTAAGTTATATAGAGCAGCTTTTGTGCCCTCGTAAACGCAATGTATGCCAGGTATTGTCGTGCGATTAATTGTTGTTCAACCGTCTCAGCCAATAGCAGTTTCTTTTTTTCTGCTTCTATTCGGTCCTGGTCTGTTACTATACCTTCGAGACGCATCGGCACGGGAAAACGCTTCTGCGAGGTGCCAATCAAAAACACAACCTTCAGCTCAGGATGTCGGCTGCGCTCGATAGAGCCTACCAGAACCTCCTCTAATCGCGGCGGTATAAAAGCCAGAGTCATATTTGCAAAAGCACTGTCAATAATTGACAGATATTCCTCAGCTGTCATCATCTGCCCTGAAAAAATCTCAACCAGCTCATCGAAGATACCCACGAGTCGGTCATAACATTGTTGGTGTTCGTCGGCCTTCTCCAAATCACCCGCTTTAATCGCTTCCTCAACCCACGCCGACAGCACGCCGCGAACCCCAAGCTTCTCAAGCAAGCTGAAAACTACCTGAGTAAATTCTTCAGGCGTGATTTTCTCTTTCGTGCCGGCCAGATTCTTCTCGAATTCGAGTAAGGATTCAATAGCTTCTCTTCGAATTTTGTTTATCTGCTGCTCGTCAAAATCGCTTTCATCACTGCCCGTAAATTGCCAATCATCTTTTCGCTTCCAGTCTTCCCGGCCGATACCGAACGCCAGACAGTAATTTTCCAGCATATCCACATCACTGCGACTGATTGGTACGAGGTCGGTCTTCAAAAAAGCGAAAATGTCACTGTTACAAAAATCGAAAGACACCACTCGAAGTGCCGAGAGAATCAGCTCAATCAGCGGATGCTGCCTGAGCGGCCGGCGCATATCGATAAAAAACGGTATGCCGTAATCACTGAACAATGCCCGAATGTAGTGCTGATAACCGGCAAGTTCGGGTGTCACAACCGCGATGTCGCGAAAACGTAACTTTTCCTTCTTGACCAGATTCAGTATCTCTCTGGCCACGAACTGGACCTCGGCTCGCGCGTTTGACGCTGATACAATCCTGACCTTTTCATTCCGTTTGATTTTTGCCGAAGAGCCTGGTTCGAACAAATTACGTTCGATATGCCCAAGCTCCGGTGATGAGGCGAACCGCCACGGTTTTTCCAAACAAATCGGCTTGGAAAGTTGCAGGCCACATTTTCTTATTAGCCCCACTAACTCTGCATAAGTCCTTTCAGTCGGATTGAACAAACTAATCCCATCGGGCATCTCAGGGCTGATGTGCGCTGGGTTTATTTTTTGTGGGTCAAGACACAAAGCGATTTGCGTTTCCGAGGCTGCCTTCAGCAGTTCCACTAACGTCATCAGCTCCTGGGCGGTAAAGCCTGCAAAACCATCGACCCACAGCCTGGCCCCTTTAATAAAGTTTGTCTCCGCCAACACCTCGCGTGCCGCCGTAAGCTGGGTATCGGGATTGACGAATTTGCCCTCGATAAGTCGCAGGTATTCACCGTAAACTAATCCGATATCGGCAAATTTCAGGCCGCTTATACCACCGGCCTCTTCCTTCTGCAGTTCCGCCGCCAATTTCGTGATTTCTTCCGCATTGCAGTCGTATCGCTGCAGTTCCTCAATCACCCCTCTCATCTCTGCTGCCAGCCCCGGCCTGTCGGCGGACGAACCGAACAATTTAAGTTTTGTTTTGTTCGTTTGCAGGATTTTATGAATTAACATCACCTTGCCTAATTCGGATATTCTTGTGCCGAGGTTGTTTTTGCCTCGAACAAGGAATCCCAGCCGGTCAAATGACAGTACGTACAATCGGCTGTAACCTGCCAATCGCTTATCTGAAAGGATTGCGCGCTCCGCCTGATATGTCGCCTGCTCCGGAACAAGATAAAGTAACGGGCGCCTCTCACTAGGCGCTAAAAGCGCCTCGACTATCGCTTTTACGCAGTAGTGTGTCTTGCCCGTCCCGCTTCTGCCTAAGATAAACTGGACCGCCATAGGAAAGTCCTTCGTATCGCCTTATGCGACAGACTCTTATTACCACAGCCGGGCTTCTTTTTCAATTCTATCTCAAACTAATCTCTTGACTTTTGTTGCTGTGTTCTCTACAGTCTTTATGGAAGGTTGGCACATTGAGAAATTTTAATTAGACAGAAGGACCAAAAATGTCCCAGGTTGCCCCGCTTGTCCTCTCGGCAATTGTCTGTGACCGCGTAATCATAGACGCGGCAACGAAATCGCCGAGCATTATCCACGTAATCCACAGCATCAGCGCCGTCAAATATCCCGCCCGGCATCCGCGTATGGCCTTTTTCTTCGAATTAACCAATGGCCACGGCCAAGTTGAACTTGCCGTAAAACTCGTGGACGTCCAGCAGGATGAAAAGGCAATTGTTGAAGGCCATGGCCGAGTCAAATTCGCCGATGTTCGGCAGGTTATCGCCAATGGTCTTCATTTCGATAACATCGTCCTGCCGCATCCGGGCGAATACTGCTTTCAGCTTTATGCCGGCGATGAGCTGCTCGCCGAACGCCGTTTCACTTGCCTTCTGATAAAACCCGGACCACAAAAAGAACCAAATCCCGACTGAACATTCACAAAAGTCCACAACTGCAGTGCAGCCGAAATAAGCTTATGTAAGTCCCGCGGTTAAAATCGGCTTTCGGGAATTAGATATGCTAAATCGAGTCAAAACATTTAAAACTACACACTGGTCTACTTTTTGACATTTGACGTAAGGGCTTTGGACAATGCCGGTTTTAGTTGCTCAATTGTATGGTCTATGCCCAGAATTTTGCCGTCGGCGCCGATTAAAAACGTAGTTGGGATTCCTTGTATTCCATAATCGTTCGCGACAGCCGACTGGGACATATCGCCCGCGAAACCCTGAGTCCATTTTAATTCGTTTTCAGCAGCATATTTCTTCGCAGGCCCAGCCTTTTTGTCCAGCGACAGACCAATCATCACAAATCTCTTGTCTTTGCCGAAAGTATTATAAAGCTCCTTTAGCATTGGTGTTTCCACAATGCAGGGCCCGCACCAGGTCGCCCAGAAAACCAGCAGCACAACCTTTCCACGATAGTTTGCTAATTTCAGGTCCTTACCCTCTAAGGTTTTGATTTCGAACAGGGGCGCCTCGTCGCCGACCTTTAGGTGTTTTACTATCTCAAGCTCAAGCGTTCCTATATCGAGCGGCTCATCGCTGCGCCCGCCGGGCATCTCGGCCACTTCAAATTCGTGCTTTACCTCTCCGATAGGTTCACCAAAGCTACAACACTGCCTGCCGACCGGCGGTTTGAACACACTTATTTCTAATTGATATTTGCCTGCAGGTACGTCCTCGATGCGAAAACTGCCGTTATGCTCTATCTTCGAGGCATAAAACCGATACTGTTTTCGCCTCGCCTCAAGAAACGCCTTACCCTCCTCGGACTTTTCCCAGTTTACGTACCACGCCCCTCTTTCTTCAATCGTCATCTCATCATAATTCTCCGGATATGGATATTCCGGCAGTTTAAGACTCAGGTTGTTGTGTCCGTAGGCCCAGTTAATTGGCTCCTCATAATCGGCAGGTACGGTCACTTTACCTGTTATAGGCCGGCCGGTGCCGCCAATGGAAACTCTAATAGTCTCTCCAGCTTTAATTTCCTCAGAAATGCTATGACTTGAAACGGTTAAGTAAGACCCGAATTCCGTGTCAATTTTGATTTCCCGGCCTATTATTGCTTGGCCGACCGGCACTCGTTCAAAAACAAAATGTCCCTCGTCATCCGTAACGGCACTGCAATCATAGTAAATCCGTGGCGCGTTGGGTTCGTAAGGACTGTCATACCAAACGCTCATTTTTTCATTAACGCTGGTTTTATTACCAATGCGAAGCTGGAACACCAGCGCTCCGAACCTTGCCCTACCCACGCCCCCTTAATCGGCTGACCATTCGCATCAACTACCTTTCCGGTAACCGCCAACCCTTTCTTCATCACCATAATGCCGGTCATCGCACGCAGTTTTTCCATTGGGGGTTCGGGAGTCGAGCTGTAATGCTCGTCATCGATATAATCAGGATGAGCCAGGCGAATTGAGACATCGTCAAGTTTCGACGGCATGATGTCACATCGCCAACGACCGTCAGCATCTGTCTTTTCTTCATGGTCCCAGATTTCTACTCGTTCTATCCCGTCACCCTCCCGTACGAGCAAATATAGCGTTGCTCCTTCAATTGGTTTTCCGTTTTCATCCTGAACAATTCCGCCTATGCTTGTTCCCGGCTCAAGGGCAAGCGTATAGCTTTTGGGGATGTCGGTGCGGGCCGGATGCTCTCGGAAGACAACGCTCATCGGCACAAAGCCTTTTTTCCTCGCTTCTATACTGACATAATCCGGTTCTTTCTTACCAAGCTTAATCTGGCATCGGCCCTGCTCGTCTGTCTTGTCAAATTTTTGCCTGTCATTGAGGGAAGTTTTTATCGCAACCCCTCCAATCGGCCTTTTCGTTTGTTTGTGAATTACCAGCAGCTCCAGCACATTTTCAGTTTCAGCCGGCCGTATTTTAGCCAGAATACCCGATTTTTCTTTCTTTACCACTTCTTCGATATCGTACTGTTTATTTTCTGCTTTTGCTGTCGGGGGCAGTGTTGCTGCGGCAATGAGAACAGTTGCCAGCCAAGCTAATAGGGGTTTTGTGCTTTTTGGCATCCGGTGTGTCATAATGTTTCTGTCCTGCTAAGGTTTTTATTTAGATTCCAGGACATCAACGGCAATGGAGACGAAGGGAATCGAACCCTCATTTCCGCGATGCGACCGCGGCGTGCTCCCGTTACACTACGTCCCCGTACTTTTATAAAATTATTCTACAGAAAATCAGCGCAGATTCAAACTCTTTTCTCTTTGCCGAATGGTCTGTCCGGTTGTGTATGTGCTTACAGGGCCGGGCTTTTTAATATTAAAACCGCCACTGCTCGTAGCAGACGATTTTATCCATTTGGACCCGATTAGCCGCTCTGGGACTATCTGCAGGATAGCCTAATGCCATCAGTTCGACTATTTGAATATCCTCAGGTATGCCGACGATTGGGCGCACCTTGTCTGTATAAAACGCGCCAATCCAGCAGCTCGCCAGCCCTTCCTCAACCGCCTGCAGCGCGATATGCTCCATCGCAATCGCTACATCAATCGGTGCCACTGCCTGCCCGCAGCGCATAGTCTCATCGCTGTTACTGCAGCCGATGATAATTGCCCCCGCCCTGGCCAGGAACTTCTGGTCGCACGCCGCCTCAGCCAGTCTGGCCCGTTTCTCCGGCTCGGTTACCACCACAAAACGCCAGTCCTGCAGATTTTTCGCCGACGGAGCGAGTCTGGCCGCCTCAAGAATCCTGCCGAGCTTCTCCGCCTCGATGGGTTTTTCAAGATAATCCCTGCAGGAATATCTCTTCTCGATTGCTTCAAAAATCCTCATCGATGGACCTCCACTTTCTGTTTCTGCTTCTTGTTCATTACTGGTGAACGAATTTCTCTTATCTCGGGCACAGCTTTTGAGAACTCTTTCTCAATTGCGTAACGATGGCATGGCCCGCTGTTCCATGTGCAGAACGGATAAAATCTGCCGTTAGGCGCAGCATACAGGATAATACAGTGACGCGACCGGTCCACCTGATAATTATAGCTGTCCTGAAAGTGCATCGAAGCCATCAGCAGTGTGCCGTACCTTTTCTCTCGCAAAGAAGACATATATGCCTTCTTGTTAGCATGCTGAGCGTTGAATTCAACGAAGCTTTTGATAAAGTCCAAAAATTCATCAAAACCCCAGCCCTCCGGAGCACGTTCTTTGTGGAAGTATCCTCGCAGTGACTTCATAGCCTGCAGCACGGAGATTTTTTTCGTCCAGGGATGATTTTCTATCCGTGTTACGATTTTATCCAGCGTTTTCATTGCCGGCTCGATATCTATAAATGCGGGCAGGGCGGTGGCACTATTGTTCTGTTTATCAACCACCATATATGTGACACAGCCGCAGTCAGGATGGCAACTGGTGCGCATTTGAGCTCGGCCCGTCGTAATCTCCATCAAGCGAATAAACGGCATAGCGACTGAGAATGGGTACCAGTCACGGTACATATCAAGGAAGCCGCATTGTTCCTGAAGTCCTCTGGCCAAATCAGCGGTAGTGAATCTCATTTCCCGCCGTTTCGATTCGTCTATCCGTCCCGTAATTGCCACCGGCTGCCAGCTTATTCCGCTTATTACGTCCGTGTTGCTAACCGCAAAACGCGTAATCTCGCCGAGCTGGTCGTCGTTCAATCCTTTCGCGATGGTCGGCACCAAAACAATCCGCATATTTGTTTTGCCTATGTTTTCAATTGCCTTCAGTTTCATTTCCACTAACGGCCGGCCCCTGATTTTCCGGTAAACATCATCGCTTAGCCCGTCGAATTGCAGATATACCTGGTCGGCCCCCGCATCACTGGTTGCCTGGGTAAACTCCATATCCCGAGCGAAAAGAACCCCGTTAGTAGCTATCTGCACCTGCGTAAATCCTGCTGACTTCGCATGCCGTACCGCTTCGATGAAATCTTTGTGAATTGTCGGCTCCCCGCCTACAAGCTGTAAACATGACGGTGGATGGGGACGGATTTTCATCGCATCGGCCAGCATCTTGTCGATTTGCTCTAACGAAACCTCGCATAATATGCCCGTTGCATTCGAATTGGCAAAACAAATCGGGCAGTTCATATTGCACCGGTTCGTCAGGTCGATATTCATCATTGCAGGTGTTGAAAGATGCTGTTCGCAAAGCCCGCATTCGTTTGGACAATGTGACTGGTTTGTGCGTTGCGGGTTATCAATCCCCGGCGGCCTTTCATAATGCGTCCGCCGCATCTTTTTGAAAAATTCCGCGTCACTGCTTATTAGTTCTTTGAATTCGCCGTGCTCATCGCACCGTTTATACATAAAAATTTGTCTGTCCTGCTCGTAAAGCTGTCCGTCTATTATCTCCAGACAAACCGGACACAGGCTTTCGACTGGATAAGGAAACTCACATAAGGAATAATTTTTAACGCTCTTCCTCTCACGCAGCCAACTCAGCGCCATAATAAGCCTCCTTCTGGGTATTGCCCGAAAGATGCCGATTAAACTGGCCTATCACCCTTCCCCATTTGGCTAAATTGCAAGCAAGTCAGGTTTCTGCGTTTTATCAATTGTAATGTCCCGAGTATCCTCTGGCTTTCTTAGTTTTAAATTAGCATCCTTCCTGTTAATGGGCAAGAAATTTTATATAAATATTTGGATATATAGAGTCTTTATTGTTGAGGGGTTGAATAATTCGTCCTGTCTTTCGGGACACCGGGCAAAATCCTTGACTATGCCGTATAACCTCGGTATGCTGTTTTGATATCCTTATTGGTAGTAGGGCGGTTAGCTCAGTTGGCTAGAGCG
This sequence comes from uncultured Pirellulales bacterium, assembly GCA_964481525.1. Taxonomy (GTDB): domain Bacteria; phylum Planctomycetota; class Phycisphaerae; order Sedimentisphaerales; family CAYZTY01; genus CAYZTY01. The sequence continues at coordinate 13,240 of CAYZTY010000002.1, read as the reverse complement.
CCTGCTTTACACGCAGGAGGTCACTGGTTCAAGTCCAGTACCGCCCAGTATTTCTTGGCCTTGCAGGAATCCTGCTTAAGGCCTTTTTAAAGCCTTCAGGCCGAGCGGTATGCCCAAAGCTGTCGCCGGACAACACAAAAGCAAGAATAACATTTTTGTCATTTGGCGCTGCAAAACCAGGGGATTGGGGTATTTTGCACAATCTTCCCTGCCGGGGTATAAACCACTGCTTTGGTGCGTCTATAATGCCAGTTGTGATTTGGTCTTATGGTGTTTATATAATTTGTCCACTCTTTAAGCCTGTCTCTGAAAATCGTACGAGCCGGAAGGCGGTGTCCTGACTATTATGGTCTTTATCTGTTGGAAGAAGCCGGCCCGACCACCTGCTTGTCCCCGGATTCTCTATGGGAGTTGCGCAGCCCTGTTCAGGCACAAGAAATTGCATGTAGTATTTTTTTTTGAAAAACATTTTCTTGACAGGCGAACAGGTTGGGGATAATAGTAGTATTTATATTAAAATGATACTTAAAGTTTTTGGAGGTTTAGAAAAATGAAGATCAGTAGGTCAACACAATACGGTTTGATCGCACTGGGTTACATTGCTCAGCACGGTAAGAAAGGCTTAGTAATGTCCGAAGTAATCTCGAAGCAATACCAAATTCCGTTGGAGTATTTGCTTAAGATTCTTCACCAGTTAGTCAGAGGTGGCGTTTTACGTTCTAAACGCGGCCCACGCGGCGGTTTTTCTTTGGCTCAGCGTCCTGAGGAGATTAACTTCCTGCAGATTATCGAGGCTATTGAAGGTCCACTGAGAAGTGAGATGGATCTTGCCGAACAGGCGCAGAATGAACCTTTCAGCCTTAGGATAGAAGACCTCTGCAAAGGCGTTATAGAACAAGTTAGACAGACTTACGCTGCCGCCAAGCTTTCGGATGTTCTGGCTGCCTAACCAGATTCGATTAGGCTGGAAGGTTGCTTTGTGTGGGGGGGAGTGGCCTGTATACGCGAGCAAGTAAAGCACCGGGAAAGAGTTGTGCCTTCGGTGAATAACGATACATCCCAGTTGAGAGTTCTGTTGGAGAGTTTATACACCGACTGCAATAATCGCGAGCATATTGGCCATGACCCCCTGCAATTTCTCTATGACTATTCCGCAAACCGGGACCGCGAAATTGCAGCCTTTTTGGCTGCCTGTCTTTCATACGGCCGAGTCGAACAAATTGAAAAAAGTTTGACCGGTCTTTTCCGCCGTCTCGGCCGCAGCCCATTCGACTTTGTCAGAAGCTTCAACGCTGCCGGCGCCCGGAAGCTCGGGAACTTCAAGCACCGTTTCACTACAGGCGAATGCCTGGCCGATTTGATGGGGGCCTTGAGGGATGTTCTTGCTCAGCACGGCAGTATCGAAAATTTTTTTATTCTTGGCTACAGCCCCGCTGATAAAAATATAATCCCGGCTCTTTCGAGATTCTGCGATTCCTTGCTTGAAATCTATGCCCGAAGCCGCAACGGCAGTATCCCAAGGGCCTTTGGTTTTCTTCTGCCCAGACCCGCCAGAGGAAGTCCGTGCAAGAGATTAAACCTTTTCCTGCGATGGATGGTTCGCCGCGATGATGTTGACCCCGGTCTATGGGAATCAATTGACAGGACCAAACTTATTATTCCGCTCGATGTCCACCTGACCAGACTGACCCGGATGTTGGGGTTTCATAATAAAAAAAATACGTCTTTGGGGACTGCGGTTGAAATTACCGAGCACTTTGCCCGGATTGAGCCGGCCGACCCCGTAAAGTACGATTTTGCGCTATGTAGCCTTGCAATACAGGCACACTGCACCGGCAGCTACGGTCCTCAATGCAAGGCTTGTAAATTATTCACAATCTGCTATAGATAACGCTGAATTATTCAGAAAAATTCTAATGAAGGAGACATTATAAAACTATGTTCCGAAGTAAAGAAAAGATAAAGGTGCTTTTTGTTTGTACCGGCAATTCCTGCCGGAGCCAGATGGCTGAAGGCTGGGCCCGTCACCTCAAAGGCGATGTAATCGAGGCTTACTCGGCAGGCCTTTTGCCTGTTTCCGTCAACCCGAGGGCCGTTGAAGTGATGAAAGAAGCGGGAGTTGACATCTCAAAGCAAAGGTCCAAACATATTGGCAAACTTGCCGGCGTCGATTTCGATTATATAGTAACCGTTTGTGATTACGCCAGGCAGCAGTGTCCGCTCTTTAACGACAGGGTACGGCTAATCCACAAAAGTATCGAAGACCCTTCTTTTCTCGCCGGTACCGAAGAAGAAATTATGGCCGCTTTCAGAAATACCCGGGATGAAATAAAAGAGTTCATTGTAACACTTGCGGATAACCTGCAGCAGCGAAGCAAATTTGGTGGCCGCAAAAAGGATTAAAAGCGAAAAGGGAGATTTAGCAGATGAGCCCTGAACAACTGGAAAAGTACACCTCGGCCATAACCCTTTCGGATATGGAGATATTCGTCTTCCCAGAGCTGATGTACAGCCTGGTTCTGGCCAATATAATGAGTCCGATTATCTGGCAATGGCGGGATGCGGATTGCTTCAGGAAACTGCGGGGAAAGGGTAGTTACAAGAAGCTGATGCGGCTCAGGCAGTTTATAATAGACGAATACGAGTTCAACCTCGACCTTGAGACCTGGGGCCTGACCGACAAGAATAAGGAGCTTGAGCGCTTTGAAAAGTTTATGGCACCCGAGGAAATAGTCCGCAGCAACGCCCTGTTCGGTTACGCGGGTGACAAATATTATTTTGACGTCGATATCCGTCGTCACTTCGGGCTCGATAAATACGACGGCAACATCATTCCCTATTGGAAAACCGAGACCGTCGAGGCTATGGACGCCTTTCGCTTTAAGCCCGGCTACAATAAACGTGCCGGCGAATGTGTCTCACTGGCCGCATTGTATGCCGCCGCCGTTTTTGTCGTCTGTGGAATACCACTCGAAAAAATTTATATGATACTGACGCCGTTGCATTCCCAGAACTTCATTGATATCCAGGACGGCGTACTTACCAACAACAGAAGACTCGTTACAAAGGCTATGTGGTTCAACGGCACGGCCATATCCAACAAGGCCCAGCGTGCACTTGGAAATGAACAGGTTACTATCCTTGCCCATTCCAGCGGCTATGTACATTGTATGTATAAGGATGCAACAATAGACAAAAGTGCCTATAAAAAGTTTCGAACCAGACTCGGTCAATTCCTGACGACAGAGTTGACTCCGCTTATGTTCGCCAACTTTCTAAGGTCCTATCCGGAGTATCAGAAAAATTTCATTTTCTGCCACGATTTCCGTGGTGAGAAAAAATTCATCAAGGCCGAGGACCTGTTTCGCTACGAGCACGGCAGCAATTTCAGAATCGCTGACGCCACCTTTGAAAAGCTCCTTGCCGAGGTCTCGGACGAGGACTTTGTGCCATACAAATTGTCTGACAGAATCTGCTTTGAGCACCTCTACAAGCTCATCTGCAAAACCGGCATTGATGTTAGAAAACCGGACGGCAAGAACACCTTAAAAAATTATGTGACTGCACGCATACCCGGAGCCGACAGGTTCGCCGAAGACCTGGTTGGATTCTTACACCTTGAGCCCAGGTTGCCGGAGTTTGACAAAAATTACCTTCCAAACGAGCCTATCAAAATCCTGCCGGACTGGACCAGAGAGCAAATCATTGATTATCTTCAGGATATAAGGTCGCAAAATATCACCGCCGACCTTGCCTTTTATGCCTACCGGGATATGGAAACCTGTGACTGGCTGCCCTTTATCAAGGCCGCCGTGGAAAGAAATCCCATCTCCATTCAGCAGTTGGGCAATATGCCGGTTGACAAGGTTAAAAGTTGGCTTGATGGGCTCGAAAATACATCGATTTATGACGGCCGGCGCCTTGCCCAGCCCGACGAGGTCGTAAATTTTCGCAGGGCCGACGGCATTGAAAAGGCCGTTCTGCTCGCCAATATTATCCGCAGCAGGCAGGCTAAGCAGTCTTTGGAAATAGCCATTGACCACGATAAGGTCTTGTTAAAGGGACCGGGACAGTATCGCTTCGTATCCGGGAAGGGAATAAAGAAGCATATTATTATTCCCCCATCGGAGCAACTTACGCAAATCGGTTGAAAGAGCGTAAAGCCTGCTTTGGGCGGTTTAAGAAAAAATATTTTTAATGTTGACAAACAGACGAAGTAGGACTATATTTATCTTATATAGACGAGTGTTTCTTTTGGGCTTTTTTATTTTTTTTCGGAGCGATTGGCCGCGATATGAATGTGATACGACAGAATACCGATTATGCTCTGAGGGTTCTGGTAATCCTGGGCCGACATTACGGAAATCAGCCGGTATCGACAAGGATTCTGGCCCGGCAGGGCCAGATTGCCTACCAGTTTGCCTGTAAGATAATGCAGCAGCTTCACCGGGAAAAGCTGGTTAAGAGCTCTATGGGCCCGAAAGGAGGTTTTTTTCTTGCTATGGCCCCGTCAAAAATAAACATACTGCAGGTTATACAGGCCCTGCAGGGACCTGTTAGTCTAAATAAGTGTTTTGGCATCGAGGGCTGCCGGAGGCGCCGAAATTGTCCGGTCTCGGCTGCCCTGGCCGGTCTTCAGAAACAAATTGTAACGTCTCTGCGTAGTATCACCCTGGCTGAGGTGTTAAAATTTAAGCCGGGCGGGAAAGCACAACGTGCCTGATTTATACCGGAGCTTGATAAATGGTAAAATGTCCCGGACAGGACGAAAGGTTTTGGAAACCAGGCGATATTTTCGAGGTGAGCTGTCCAGGCTGTGACCGAAAAATCGAGTTCTTCAAAGATGAGCCAAAAATGAAATGTCGCAGTTGCGGCAGAGTTGTGCTTAATCCGAAAATTAATCTCGGTTGTGCAAAGTGGTGCAAGTATGCCGAGCATTGCCTTGGTAGTATTGTTAAAAAGGCGGACCCTGATAACGAACCGAAAAAAGAAGGGGAAAAATGATGTTTTGTTACCAGTGCGAACAAACGGCGGGCGGCAAGGCCTGTACGAAAATCGGCGTGTGCGGCAAAGATGAAGACATTCAAAGTCTTCAGGATACCCTGATTTTTGGACTGAAAGGTATAGCAGCTTACGCATATCATGCACGAGAGCTTGGCCACAAAGATGAGCAGGTCGACGCATTTATGCACGAGGCATTGTTCTCGACGCTGACGAATGTGAATTTTGACCTTAATCGTCACCTGGAACTTGTGCTGAAGGCCGGCGAGATTAATCTTCGCGTTATGGAAATGCTCAACAATGCCCATATTAACACCTTCGGTCATCCCGCGCCGGCAATAGTGCCAAGAGGTACGAAAGCCGGACCGGGGATTGTTGTTACAGGCCATGATTTGCCGGCCCTTTACAAGTTATTAAGGCAGACGAGGGGTAAGGGCGTTAATATTTACACTCACGGCGAGATGCTGCCCGCGCACGGCTATCCGGAGCTTCGAAAGTTCAAACATCTTGTGGGCAATTACGGCACCGCCTGGCAGAATCAGAAAAAGGAATTTGACGAATTCTCCGGGGCGATTTTGGTAACGACTAACTGTGTTATTATTCCCAAAGACTCCTACAGGGACCGAATGTTTACCTGCGGCATAGCCGGAGTGGCGGGCGTTAAGCACATTGAGGGCCAGGATTTCAGCCAGGTCATTGAAAAGGCCTTATCGCAGCCGGCGCTTGAGGAGAATCCACAGGGAACATTGAGCACGGGATTTCATTACACAGCCGTTCTTGGCATGGCTGGCAAAATCGTCAAGGCGGTCAAGGCTGGTAAGATTCGCCACTTTTTCTTTATCGGCGGCTGCGACGGTGCAAAGCCGGGCCGAAATTACTACACCGAATTCGCCGAAAAAGTTCCCAAAGATTGTGTTATCCTCACCGCCGCCTGCGGAAAGTACCGCTTCAACGACCAGGAGTTCGGCAATATTGACGGAATCCCCCGACTGATTGACATCGGCCAGTGTAATGACTGTTACGGCGCCATACAGATTGCCTTGGCCCTGGCGAAGGCCTTCAACTGCACCGTCAACGAGCTGCCCCTCTCACTTGTTGTATCGTGGTATGAGCAAAAGGCCGTGGCGATTCTGCTTACATTGCTGCATCTTGGAATAAAGAACATAAAGCTTGGCCCGAGCCTGCCGGCCTTTGTCAGCCCGAATGTTTTGAATATATTGGTTGAGAAATACAATATCAGTCCGATTGGCAATGTCGATGAAGACCTTTCTGAAATGCTTGGTAAGTAGGTTTTATAATGAGCAAATTCATCTGGTCAATATTAGTTGGTTTTTGGGCCGTCTTGGCGGAGATGTCGCCCTATTTACTGTTCGGCTTCGCCGTGGCCGGGCTGTTGTCTGTCTTTATTTCGCCCAGGCTGGTGGAAAAGCACTTGGGCGGCCGGGGTATCTGGCCCATACTCAAGGCCTCGCTGTTCGGTATACCGCTGCCTTTGTGTTCCTGCGGGGTCATCCCGGTCTCTATGTCGCTGCGAAAACACGGGGCAAGTAAAGGTGCGACAATATCGTTTCTGCTCTCCACTCCACAGACCGGGGTGGATAGTTTTCTTGTAACCCTTAGTTTGCTCGGTCCTGTCTTTGCTATTTTCCGGCCGGTTGTTACGTTCATAACCGGCCTGATTGGGGGCGGTCTTGTACAGCTCTTCGGCGAGGTCCCAACGCTGCCCGATGTGACCGAATCGCAAGCTGTGGCAGAAGGCACTGAGACGGGAGAAAAGCAGGGCAAACTAAGGCAAGCATTAGAATATGGTTTTGTTACACTGCCGCGCGACATCGGCAAGGCGATGTTGATAGGCCTGGTTATCGCGGCCTTTATTTCCGCCGCGCTTGTGCCGGAGGATTTCTTTGCCAGGAATCTTGGCACCGGCCTGTTCGCGATGCTCGTAATGGTACTCCTGGGTGTACCGGTATATGTCTGTGCCACCGCCTCGGTTCCTCTGGCCGCTGCAATGATACTCAAAGGTCTGACGCCGGGTGCGGCCCTGGTCTTTCTTATGACGGGCCCGGCAACCAATGCCGCGGCGTTTGTTACTATCTGGAAGCTCTTGGGGGCCAGGACCGCCCTTGCCTACATTATCACGGTTGTGGGATGTGCCCTTGCCGCCGGACTGCTGCTCGACTATATTGCAATCGACCTCGGCGTTAAGGTAATCCATCAGCATCAATGGATGCTGCCGGTCACACTTAAAAATATATCAGCCGTTGTCTTGTTGGTAATCCTGGCCGGGGCCTGGAAAAAGCCGTCAGGACAGTTGACTTCATAAGCGGAAGATATTAAAAGGGGTATCTCGCGTTACCGAGGGAAAATTAACCTTAACTCTGTTTAGTTAAAAAGTTTGATTTTTTTCTAAGGAGCAGGATATGGACCTGAAAGGTACCCAGACCGAAAAAAATTTACTGATAGCCTTTTCCGGCGAGTCGCAGGCCAGAAACCGTTACACCTATTTTTCGAGCCAGGCTCGCAAAGAAGGCTTCATGCAAATCTCAGCCATATTTGAAGAGACGGCCAACCAGGAAAAAGAGCACGCAAAGCGCCTGTTCAATTTCCTGCAGGGGGGCGAGGTCGAGATTACAGCCGAATTCCCGGCAGGCGTAATCGGCTCAACCCTCGAGAACCTCAAGGCCGCCGCAGCCGGTGAGCATTACGAGAATACCGAGATGTACCCCGATTTTGCCAAGACCGCGGAAAAGGAAGGTTTTAAGGAAATAGCTGAAGTCTTTCGTAATATCGCCGTTGCTGAAAAACGTCATGAGGATAGATACCTTGCCCTTGCGAAGAATATCACCGAGGGACTTGTTTTCAAGCGCCCGGAGCCTGTACGGTGGATTTGCCGAAACTGCGGCTACGTGCACGAAGGAACCGAGCCCCCCGAAAGCTGCCCGGCCTGTGCGCATCCGCCAGCTTATTTCGAGCTGGAAGCGGCTAATTATTGACGGCTGATGGAAGTCTTGTTAATTAAACCGCCAGGTGGGATTCGATTATGAGAGAAATTAAAGATAACGTATATGCCGTAGGAGCAATTGATTTTGATGCAAGGCTCTTCGACAGGCTTATTCCGCTGCCGGATGGTACGAGCTACAATTCTTACCTGCTCAAAGGCAGCGAGAAAACAGCATTGCTCGATACGGTTGACCCGAACAAAACAGGGGTTTTGTTAAATAACCTTGCCAGGTCCGGCGTAGGCAAAATTGACTATATCATTGCTCATCACGCCGAGCAGGACCATTCCGGCTCTTTACCTGACGTTCTGCTCAAGTTTCCGGACGCAAAAGTGGTAACGAATCCGAAGTGCAAGGGTATGTTGATTGATTTGCTCGACATAGAGGACGATAAATTTATCACCGTTGAGGATGGTCAAACACTCTCGCTGGGTGATAAGAGTCTGCAGTTTATATACCTTCCCTGGGTGCACTGGCCTGAGACTATGGGGACCTGGTTGAAAGAGGACAAGATACTGTTTTCGTGCGATTTCTTCGGCGCTCACCTTGCGACAAGCAGTTTGTTTGTCGATGATGAGGCGACGGTTTACGAGTCGGCCAAACGCTATTACGCCGAGATTATGATGCCGTTCAGGCGACAGATAAATACAAACCTTGCAAAGCTCGAGCCTTTGGAGATTGAGATAATAGCACCCAGTCACGGCCCGGTGCATAATCGGCCTGAATTTATCATCGATGCTTACAGAGACTGGGCTTCCGAGGCCGTTAAGAATGAAGTTGTTGTGCCTTACGTTTCGATGCACGGAAGTACCGCCAAAATGGTGGCATATTTTGTCAATGCCTTGATTGACAGGGGTATTACTGTAAAGCAGTTTGAGCTGTCCACGGTGGATATCGGCAAGCTCGCAATATCATTGGTGGACGCGGCGACGATAGTAATCGGTTCACCTACGGTGCTGGTGGGGCCGCATCCGAGTGCGGTTTACGCAGCCTTTTTGGCCAATGCTCTTCGGCCGAAGACAAAGTTTGCTTCCATCATAGGCTCTTTCGGCTGGGGCGGCAAGATGGTCGAGCAGTTAACCGCAATGATGCCGAATCTGAAGGTTGAAATCTTGGAGCCGGTCATAGTAAGGGGTTGCCCGAAAGAGGATAGCTTTACTGCTCTGGACAGATTAGCTGATGAGATATTAAGTAAGCATAAGGAATTTGGAATTGCAAATTAAGTTCTTCAAGCCAAGAAAGGAAATTGTAATGGCTGAGAAACTCCAAATCTACAAATGCAATATCTGTGGTAATATAGTGGAAGTTCTTCACGGCGGCGAAGGCCAGCTCGTTTGCTGCGGGCAGCCGATGGAGCTCCTGGATGAAAAGACCGCTGATACCGGCAAAGAAAAGCATGTACCTGTGATTGAGAAAACAGGCGACGGTTACGAGGTTACTGTGAGCAGCACCTTACATCCTATGGAGGAAAAGCATTACATCGAATGGATTGAGTTACTGGCGGACGGCAAAGCGTATCGGCAGTTCCTCAAGCCCGGCGATGCACCTAAAGCGGCCTTTAAGGTAGAGGCTGAATCGGTAACGGCAAGGGAATATTGCAATGTTCACGGATTATGGAAAGGTGAATGATAATGGGTATTACATTGAATGCGAACGAAGTTTTCGAAATGGCCGAGGAAATCGAAAGAAATGCTGCTAAATTCTATCGGCAGGCGGCGGGCAACAGCTCGAACAAAGAGATAAAGCAGATGCTGCTCGATTTGGCTGATATGGAGGATGGACATCTCGAGACTTTTGAGGAAATGAGAGAGCAGCTTAGCGGCCGGGAGAAGGGATGGATGGTTTTCGACCCGGAAAATCAATCGGTTTTATATCTTCAGGCTATGGCCGATGCGCGCGGTTACGAAGGCAGGATAACTCCGATGAAGAAACTGACCGGCAGTGAAACACCCAAAGAAATCATCGAGACGGCCTTGAATTCCGAAAAAGAGTCGGTTGTTTTTTATTTTAGCTTGAAAGATTTGGTGCCTGCCAAGGCCGGCAGGGACAAAGTCGAGGCGATTATTAAGGAGGAACTGAGTCACATCACGATTCTGCTGAATAGATTGAATTCCTTGTAATATGTAATTAAACTCGGTGCTGACTTAACTGTGATAAGCTAAAATATCTGTGGAGAAACAGGTGTTGGATTTAGAATCGCTATTTAGCTTAAATTACGGGATGTATATAGTCAGCTCGTCCCGCTCCTCGGAGAAGGGGGACTCGAAGAGAAACGGCAAATTCAACGGCTGCATCATCAATAGTGTATTTCAGCTAACCCCTGAGCCGCCGATGCTCGCGGTCAGCATCAATAAGCAGTGTTTAACTCGCGAGTATATTACCCAGAGCAAAGTTTTCGTTGTATCGGTCCTCGCCGAGGGAACACCGATGGAATTTATAGGCAGATTCGGTTTTAAGACCGGCAGGGATACGGATAAATTCCAGGGTGTTAACTACAAACTCGGCCGGTCCGGTGCTCCGATTGTGCTGGATAATACGGTGGCGTTTGTTGAGGTGGAGGTTACGGAGTCGATTGATGTTGAATCGCATACGCTTTTTATAGGAAAAATTACCGCCTGCGAAACGCTCGATAGCAGCAAAATACCGATGACTTATTCTTACTACCGCGATGTTAAAGGCGGCAGAACACCGCGAACAGCGGCAACTTATGTCAATGTGCAAAAGAAATCGAAGGCAAAATCAAAACAAGGGGACAAAGGTATGCAAAAGTATAAATGTCTTATGTGCGGATATATTTACGACCCCAGCGTTGGCGACCCCGAAAATGGCGTAGAGCCCGGTACCGCTTTTAAGGATTTGCCGGATGACTGGGTTTGCCCGGAGTGCGGGGCTCCCAAAGATGAATTTGAGCCGGTCGCAGGCTAACTGTTATTACGTACAAATACACATTTAAAGGCAGGTGATAGTCCTGTGCGGAATATCGAACTGTCAGTAGCCGATAAGGATATCGTTTGTGCTGAGACGGCCGCTCCGCCGGTTGCAATGATTGTTTTCGGGGCCTCCGGCGATTTGGTCTCCAGAAAACTTATACCCAGCCTTGTGCAAATATCTCAAAGGAAACTGCTTAACGACAATTTTTATTTGTTGGGGGCCGGGAGAAAAAACCTTTCGGACAAGCAGTTTCGCCAAATCGCACGACAGGCTATAAAAGAAAAGTGCAGGGATGTATCGTCTAAAGAATCCGAATTGTTTGTTGAAAAGCTCCATTACTTGAGTGGAGATTATGACGACACTTCTTTTTATGAAAGTATCAAAACCAAACTTGCTCAAATAGATGGCAAGTATAAGGTTAACGGGAATTACATTTTTTATTTGGCTGTTCCGCCGTTTTTATACACTACGATAGTGGAGAAGCTTGGCTCGGCCGGTTTGTCCTGTTCGTATGAAGCTGATTTAAAACAACCGCCCAAACTGGTCGTTGAAAAGCCTTTTGGCAGGGACCTGGCGAGCGCTCTGGAATTGGACGGCCAAATCCATCGATGTTTTGAAGAGTCCCAGATTTATCGCATAGACCATTACCTCGGCAAAGAAACGGTACAGAACATCTTGATGTTTCGCTTTGCCAACGCCATTTTTGAGCCTGTCTGGAATCGCAATTACATCGACAATGTTCAGATTACGATAGCTGAGTCATTAGGTGTCGAGCATCGGGCCAGTTACTACGACAAAGCCGGCGCACTTCGGGATATGTTTCAAAGTCATATGCTGCAAATGTTGGGTTTGGCTGCTATGGAACCGCCCACGTCCTTCCAGGCCGACAGCATCCGTGATGAGAAAGTAAAGGCCTTGCAGTCCATAAGGCCCTTTGACCTTGAGAACGTCATCAGGGGTCGGTATGGTCCAGGGACAATCAATAATAAGAAAGTTGCCGGGTATCATAACGAGGCGGGCATAAAGCCTGACTCCAAAACAGAAACGTTTGTTGCCGCGAAGCTGTTTATAGATAACTGGCGGTGGGAGGGTGTGCCTTTTTATCTGCGGACCGGCAAAAGGCTTGCCTGCAAAGATACCGAGCTTGCTATTACTTTCAAAGAAGTCCCGCATTCGATGTTTGCTTCATCAGGCCTGGCTGATATACCGCCCAATGTCCTTGTGTTGCAGATACAACCCCAGGAGGGAATTTCATTGAGCTTGCAGGCCAAACGTCCCGGCTCGAAGATTTGCATGGGCACGCTGAATATGAGTTTCAGCTATGAGAATCTCTTCGGCGTTACTATGCCCGAGGCCTACCAGAGATTATTGCTGGATTGTATGCTCGGCGACCAGACGCTTTTTACACGGGCTGATGATGTTGAGGTAACGTGGCGATTGTTAAATCCGGTATTGCAGGCCTGGGAAAAGGATGATTCTGTGCCGCACGAGTACCCTGCCGGCGCCGAGAGTTTCCCGCAGGCCGACGCCCTCATACAATCCGACGGCCGAAAATGGCGAAAACTCGCCGAAATTTAACTCGTGTGTTGTTTAGCCCCCTGCATCGCAGGGGGTTTTCTTCTTTACGATTTATCGCGTTGATTTTCTCGTTTATTCCACGGTACCGCCGTGGTTTTCTTTATATTGTAGGGTGGGGCCTTGCCCCACCAATTCAAATTCGGTTAGTCCCGGCGCGCCGGGGCCATCACCATGGCAGGGTTGGACTACTACTTAAACATCTCCGGCGCAAGAATCTTTAATCTGCCCTCGACTTCATCTTCACTGCATCCCATCTGAATAAGAAGGCCGGTATAATTTTTAATTGCATCTTCCAGATGCGGGTGCCGATGGCCGGTCCGGCGGGTAAATTCTAACAAAATAACCAAAGCTCGTTTCATCAGCGGCTCTGCTTCTTTTAAGCGATTCGTCGCCTGATACAACTGCGCCAGGTTGTTTAAATCTCTGGCCACGTTCGGATGGTCTTTGCCGAAATTAACTTCATCAATTGCCAGCGCCTGTTTGGCCAGCGGCTCAGCCTCGGCCAGCCGATTCGTCGCCTGATACAACGCCGCCAGGTTGTTTAATCGTATGGCCACCTTCGGATGGTCTTTGCCGAAACTACCTTCATCAATCGCAAGCGCGCGTTTCATCAGCGGCTCAGCCTCGGCCAGCCGATTCGTCGCCTGATACAACAACGCCAGGTTGTTTAATCGGATGGCCACCTTCGGATGGTCTTTGCCGAAACTGGCTTCATCAATCGCAAGCGCCCG
>CAYZTY010000001.1:25249-60831 GCA_964481525.1 uncultured Pirellulales bacterium | reverse complement strand
TGCAAATTGCAACGGAAAGTGCCGGCCTTTTAGACAAGGCCCGCAGCAACAAGCTTTCTCTTTCTGAGCTGGAAGGCGGTTGTATCACATTGAGCAACCTGGGCTCATTGAGTATCGATTCGGTTATCCCGGTAGTAATGCCGGGCCAGTGTAGCATTTTGGGTATAGGCAGGATTACGGATACCTGTATTCCAGAAGACGGCAATGTTACCGTACGTAAGATGATGAACTTGATGTTATCGGTTGACCACAGGATAACCAACGGTGCGTACGCTTCTCAGTTCCTTGACCACCTCCGCCGATTGCTGCAGGGACCCACAGCACTGGTTTGATTCCTTACTTACTGCAATTCCATTCGTCGTGAAGGTAAGGCAAAACAGGCTCTTCAGTGCAGAAAATGCCGCATAAAGCCCAGGCGTACTGGTTATCGCCTTGTGAGCTTTACGGCTTATTATTATAACCAGCAAAGCAGTGCTGAAAACGTGCTATTGCGAGCCTGACCGAAATCTTAATCTTCGCAACCTAACCTTCCGCCCTCGGGAAATTGTCTTAATTTGCATAATTTTGCGCAATTTTTATCGGCTCGTCCGATAAACAAGTAAAGTTTTTTTATCCTTTCTGCCGAATTATACAATGCCGGGCCCTATTTATCAGTGTTAAAAAGGCGATTGGCTCGGCAGAGCATTCCTAACATAACGGGAAGGTCATTATGAGAACCATAGCGGTTATTAACCAAAAAGGCGGGTGTGGCAAAACCACGGTTGCGATTAACTTAGCCAGTACTTTGGCGGCCAGCGGCAAACGAACCCTACTGATTGATATGGACCCTCAGTCGCATTGTGCAGTCGGTCTGGCGGTTCCTGAGGAGCAGATTGAGCAGGGTATCTATGACGTGCTCATAAGCGTAAACAAGGAAGAGCCGGCGAAATTGCGGGAGGTACTATGGGAAATTGCCGACGGCTTCGAGCTGGCTCCGGCCAGTATCGACTTGGCGGCTTTTGAACAGCAAATGGCGGGAATTGCCAGACGCGAGGATTGCCTTAAGAACGCCCTGCGAGAAATGCAGGATATTTATGAATTTGTGGTAATCGATTGTGCCCCATCGATGGGATTGCTTACCTTCAATGCACTCCGGGCCGCAACGGATGTTATTATTCCGGTTGATACGGGTTACTTTGCACTCCATGGGCTGAGCAGGCAGCTTGATACCATCAGCGTCTTGTGTAAGCAATGTTCACGGCACATAAATGTTCGGGTTCTGGCCAGTATGTATGACATCCGCACAAAGATGGGCAGAGAAATTCTGGCGGAGTTGCGAAGCCATTTTGTTGATAAGTTGTTCAAGACCGTTGTTAATTTCAACACCAAGCTCAAGGAGGCGGCCAGTCTGGGCCAGCCGATAAACGAATACGACCCTGCCAGTAAAGGCTATAAGGATTTTCAAAATCTCGTAAGCGAGATCCTTGGTGAGCAAAAGGAACATCGCCATGAAATGGTAGAATCGCTGAGCGCACAATTAAGCGAAATCAGCAGTAGTGCCGAGGAGCTTCTGGCAACCGTGCAGCCGGCTGCACCCGAGGAAAAGACCGCCGACCTTGACGAGAAAATCGCAAGAGTTTATGGCACACATCAATTAAGTGATGCTGTTATGTTCGTAACGCTGTACCCGCGTGCCAAAAGCGTCCAGATTGCCGGCGACTTTAACAACTGGATGCCCGAAAATACTCCTATGCGCAAGGTTAGCGACAACGGCGTATGGCAGGTTAAGCTGCCTTTGAATCGTGGCAAATATCGATATCGGCTCGTGGTGGACGGCCGATGGCAGCAGGACCCCTATAATAAACAAATTGAAATGAATCCGTACGGCGAGTATAATTCCGTTATCGAGGTAGCATAATCGGTTCATAGGACGGAAAGAACTATTTAACCGAGTTGCAACAGAAATCCTACTGGGTAACGGAATATGGATTTTCACAGCTTTGCTCGCGGGGGTGTAGCAATTATAACAATTGCTGCCGGATTTCTCGTCTCGCCGCTACACGCAGTTTCATATTCTTACGATATGGATTTCAATCTACCCATTCCCTCGCCGGACGACCCTCAAAGTGAGTACCAATTTGGCAGTATGGACGATGCGATTATAGAGATAGGATACCATCATATTGTCGAAGACCTCGACGTGTATATCAATTTGACACATGAAGCTTTGTTCGATTTACAAATCCTCCTGCAAAGCCCTGAAGGGACGTATGTTGTTTTAAATCAAGGGGGTAATTTGGCGTTTATAGTGAGAGATGAAAACGGAGGTCTTGCCGCTTATGGTGGTTCAGTGCAGTGGCTCTTTGATGACGAAGCTGTCGTCCCGATAGAGGAAGCGACAGAGCCCTTTGTTGGATTGTTCAGACCGTTTGAAAGTTTGTCTTCGTTTGACAATGAGGACGCTTATGGTCCCTGGCGCCTGAGGATTTACGATGCTTTTGACGCCCACGCCGGCATCCTGGACAGCTTCGCACTTATTATTACAACTCCCGAACCGGCTACGGCGATACTCTTGATGTTCGGGGCGGGTTTAGTGACCCTCTTCAAGCCTTCTCGGCGCTGCTAACTTTACTGCAGGGCAGAATCTTTCTCGATTATCTTTTTGCCTGAGTTTTTTTGAATTCAGCGAGTTTTTCACCAAGGCTTTTGTCGCTCAGGGCCAGGATTTGTACCGCCAGTACAGCAGCATTTTTTGCCCCCGCCTTTCCGACAGCCATGCACGCAACCGGTACACCCGGCGGCATCTGAAGAGTGCTCAGCAGGGCGTCTATACCTTCGAGGGATTTGCCTGAGATAAGCGGCACGCCGATGACCGGCAGACTCGTTCGTGCGGCAAGCGACCCCGCCAGATGCGCAGCCATACCGGCAGCGGCGATAATCACTTTTATCCCTCTATCGGCGGCGGTCTGGGCGAACTCCGCCGCCGCCTCAGGTGTGCGGTGGGCAGAGATTACCTTAACCTCCGGTTCTATGCCAAAATCCCTTAGCTGTGTGACACAATGACCCATAACCTCTCGGTCACTTTCTGAGCCCATAACCACCGCTACCGGCGTCGTTTTTTTGAGTGGTGCCATTGATTTTCCCGTAAAAGATGTTATAATATTTTTACTCGTTGAATCGGTAATTATAATAACCGCCGACGAGCACTAAAGCAAGCCGGAGGTGAGAATGGAACCAAGAAGACCAGTGGTGGCGGACCAGTTTTATCCTGCTCAGCGTCGGTCTTGCCTTACCGAGATTCAGCAATGTCTTGCGGAAAGTCCTCAGTTCGAGGAATTACCCGATACCATTGTCGCCGGGATTGTCCCTCACGCCGGCTGGATTTTCAGCGGTGATTTGGCTGCTATGGTCTTCTCGGCCGTGAAACAGGTCCACCAGACGGTTGATACCTTCGTGATTTTCGGGGCTATCCACGGTTACGGCGGCTCCTCCGCCGCGGTTTACAGTGAGGGTAGCTGGCAGACGCCGCTGGGGGAAATTGCTATTGACCAGGACCTTGCCACTGAGATTCTCAGGCTTAGTGAGCTTGTTGAAAGCAATCTCAAAGCTCATCGCTCTGAGCACAGCATAGAAGTACAGGTTCCATTCATCCAGCATCTCTTCGGCGGCGCAAAGATTCTGCCGATTATAGTCCCCCCTACGCCTTTGGCGGTGCAGTTGGGCAGCGACGTGGCTGATGTTATCTCCTCGGCCGAGAATAAGAAAATCGTCTGTATTGGCTCTACGGATTTGACACACTACGGCCCGAGGTATGGTTTCTCGCCCCTCGGCACGGGCATCGACGCCATTCGCTGGGCAAAGGAGGTCAACGACCAGCAGTTCATTGATTTGGCGGTGCAGCTTATCCCTGAAAAAATCCCCTTAATTGCAGTTAAAAAGCATAACGCCTGCGGCGCCGGTGCGGCTGCTGCGACGGTAGCGGTGGCAAAGAGGCTTGGAAAAAAACGGGGCCTGTTGCTTGCACATACCAACAGCAGCGAGGTAATGGAGCGCAAATTCCACCAGTCAAGTGAAGAAAGCGTTGGCTACGCCGCGATAGTGTTCTGAAAGTGTGCTGCAAATGTCCGGATTTGTGTACAGATGGGGATGTGTGGTTTGACTCCGGTTCCCAGCCGGCGGTCCACGGGCGCCCTCGACTTCGATAACCATTTGGCTTGTCTGTATTGTAAAGGCCATTTTTCTTTTCCGCCCCATAGTTCTTGAGTGTTAAATAACAGTATACCAGAATGGCCCTGAAGAATCAAGAATTTATCAAGGATGTGCTAAGAAAACTCATAAATAAACCACCGGCGGGCGTTTTTATTCTGCTTTGCAGCGGATTTTCGGACCTCCGCGTTGCTGTCTAAGATTTTTTTTGGTGTTTTTCTCAGCCTTATTTGCGATGGATTATACTTGTTCTCGCCGGTCAGAATCTTTTGACGAGCTGGATGCCCGCAGAAGGGCCGTCCGCTGTCCCGGTTGTATAGGGCAGGACCTCGAAGCCGGCCAGTTCGAGCTTTTTGTGCTTGCCGGCGACGGTGTGCCCGACTACCCAGCCTAAAGTCGCCCCGAACACCACGTCGCTTGCCCAGTGGTCGCCGGCATCCATCATCCGAAAAGCAACCAGACCCGAGAGAATATATGCGGGTATTCCAACACGCGGGCCATAAAACTCGTCGAGGACGGCGGCGGCTGTAAAGGAGCTGGAAGTATGGCCGCTCGGCCAGGCCCAGGCTTTCTCATTGGGAGTTTCATTGTCCCTTATGGCCTTCAGGCCCACCGTCGTAAGGCCGGTTATGGCGAGCGCGGTCATCATCGTCCAGGCACGCTCCTTGTTGAATTGGTCGCCGGACTCGACGCTGAGTGCGTACCAAAGACTGGCGGCGGCAAAGTGGGTTCCGGGACAGCCGAGAGCGTTAAAGCTTTCATCCACGAAACTATCCTTGAAGACCCGGTGCTTAATGAAGTGCCGAGCCAACCGCTTATCAGCGTTACTCTGATGCATTGCGATGCTCGCTCCGCCGGCCATCATAAGAGCAGAAAAATTGTCAGACCGAAAAAGAACATCGTTGGAATCGAGAATAATCCTTCTCGGCCAATTCAGAAAATCGTTTGCGAAGGAACTCAGAAAATTAGCCGGGTAGACCTGCTCGGACTGCCCCGGCGGGCTTGATTGGCCTGATGAGTCGGGAGCTTCGCTCTGTTCTGCACTTGCGGGACATCCGGAGAGCGATATTAGGGTGATGCAGAAAATACTGAGCCGGCGTCCGTTGCGGCGAAAGATTTTCATACTGCAATCCTTTTATTCCCATTCGATCGTGGCGGGTGGTTTACTTGATATATCGTAAACGACCCGGTTGACGCCTCGAACACTATTTATGATTCTGTTGGCGATTGTACTCAGGACCTCGTGCGGGATGCGAGAAAAATCAGCCGTCATAAAATCGCTGGTTTCCACGGCCCGAACAGCAATGAGGTTTTCGTAGCTTCTCTCATCGCCCATCACGCCCACGGTTCTGACCGGCACCAGCACGGCCAGGGCCTGTGAGATTTTCCGATAAAGGCCTGCAGTTTTTATCTCATCAATTAGTATATCGTCAGCCTGGCGTAAAATATCGAGTCTTTCGGGTGTTACTTCGCCGACAATTCGGACCGCCAGGCCGGGGCCGGGAAACGGATGTCGCCAGACAATCTCCTCAGGCAGGCCAAGGTATTCGCCCACCCGACGGACCTCATCTTTAAAGAGTTCACGCAGCGGCTCAATCAGTTCGAAGCCCAGTTCCTTCGGGAGCCCGCCGACGTTGTGGTGGAGCTTTATGTTTGCTGCGAGATTGCCGTCCTTTTTTCCCGATTCAATTACGTCGGGGTAAAGCGTACCCTGGGCCAGAAATTTCGCCTCCGGGATTTTGGCCGCCTCGGACTTGAACGCCTCGATAAATTCGGCACCGATTATCCTGCGCTTCTGCTGTGGGTCGGTCACGCCCGCTAATTTGCTGAGGAACTGCTGCGACCAATCGACAACACGCAGGTCGATGTGAAAATGGTCTTTGAAAGTGGAAACGACATTGGCTCGTTCATTTTTTCGCAGCAAGCCGTTGTCCACGAAGATGCACACTAACTGCCCGCCAATAGCCTTGTAAATCAAAGAGGCGGTCACGGCCGAATCCACGCCGCCACTCAGTCCGCATATCACCCCGGCATCGCCCACTTTTTCACGAACGTTCCGAATAGTCTCTTCGGCGAAATTGCTTATCTGCCAATCGCCGTTGCAGCGGCAAATGTCGTACAGAAAATTCTTGAGTATATCCTGGCCGCGGGGTGTATGAGTGACCTCCGGGTGAAATTGCAGGCCGAAGAATTTGCGGTCTTTATGTTTTACGGCGGCGAAGGGACAATTAGCTGTTGTGGCCAGCGGAACAAAGTCTTTATTCAGGGCGGTAATCTGGTCGCCGTGACTCATCCAGACGTTTGTTTCGTCAAGCATATTTGCGAACAAGTCGGTCTTGTCGATTATAGTAAGGTTCGTCCGGCCGTATTCTCTGGTTGCTGCCGGCTCAATATCTGCGCCGAGCATTTTGCAGCCGATTTGCATTCCGTAACAGATACCGAGAATCGGCACGCCGAGCTCGAATATTTTCTCATCGCACTTGGGCGCACCTTTGGCATAAACACTTGCCGGTCCGCCGGAGAGAATGATGCCTTTTATATGCGGGAATGATAATTCACCGGCTCGTGTATCAGGCGGGAAAATTTCCGAGTAGACGTTATGCTCGCGGACACGGCGCGCTATCAATTGCCCA
Organism: uncultured Pirellulales bacterium; assembly: GCA_964481525.1. Lineage (GTDB taxonomy): Bacteria > Planctomycetota > Phycisphaerae > Sedimentisphaerales > CAYZTY01 > CAYZTY01. Next base: position 54,013 of record CAYZTY010000001.1, on the reverse strand, counting down.
TATTGACTGCCGAAATCAAGAATCGCAACCGTTTCGTGCGACATAATTACCCTTCGAAGGGCTCCATTGCGGAATAATTCGGCGATTCTTTGGTAATCTGGATGTCGTGCGGGTGGCTTTCGCTAACGGAAGCGGGGCTGATGCGAACGAACTGTCCATTTTTCTTTAAATCTTCGATGCTTGCCGTGCCGCAGTAACCCATCCCGGCCCGCAGACCGCCTACAAGCTGATACAGGAAATCGCTCAGCGTCCCCCGGTAAGGGACCCGGCCTTCGACGCCCTCGGGAACCAGCTTATCTTTTTCAGCACCTTTCTGGCCGTATCGCTCGGCTGAGCCGGAAACCATCGCGCCCAAAGAACCCATTCCGCGGTATTCCTTGAACTGTCTGCCCTTGTAGATTACCAACTGTCCGGGGCTTTCATACAGGCCGGCAAAGAGTGAGCCTATCATCACGCTTGAGGCACCGGCCGCGATTGCCTTGGTTATATCACCCGACAATCTTATCCCACCATCGGCGATAACCGGCACGTCGTGTTTTTCCGCAATCTCAGCACATTCCATAATCGCCGAGACCTGAGGGATGCCCACGCCGGAAATAACCCTTGTTGTGCAGATTGCCCCCGGCCCTATACCCACCTTTATCGCATCGGCGCCGGCTTGTATCAAATCCTTGGCTGCCTCAGTGGTTGCTATATTTCCGGCTATAACGTCAATCTCGTAGTTTTTCTTGATTTCATTTACCGTATTAATGACATTTTTACTGTGACCGTGAGCGGTATCGACCACAATAACGTCAACTTCGGCATCAAGGAGGGCTTGCAATCTCTCATAATCGTTGACGCTGATAGCAGCTCCAACCCGCAGCCGGCCTCTTTCATCCCTTGCCGCTGTGGGAAACTGCTCCATCCTGTCAATATCTCTCATCGTAATAAGCCCGGCCAGCTCGTCGTTACCGTTAGTTAGCAGCAGCTTCTCAACCTTGTGGGTTTGCAGAATTTCTTTGGCCTGCTCTAAGGTCGTCCCGGCAGGCCCGGTAACCAGCTTGTCTTTTGTCATCACGGTCTGGATTTTTACGGTGTCATCCTTGAGAAATTTCAAATCTCTGCGGGTCAGGATGCCGACCAGTTTTCTGCCGTCGATAATTGGAATTCCTGAGACGTTTTGTTCGTCCATTAGTTCCCTGGCCCGGCGGACCGTCTCGTTGGGAGCAAGTGTAACCGGGTCCTGAATCACGCCATTCTCGGAGCGTTTTACCTTTGCTACCTCACGTTTTTGCGCCTCGATGGACAGATTCTTGTGGATTATCCCGATTCCACCTTCCTGAGCCAGGGCAATGGCCAGCGCCGATTCGGTAACAGTATCCATCGCAGCAGAGATGATAGGGATGTTTATCCGAATATTTTTGGTAAGCTGTGTGATGGTTTCCACCTCTCGGGGGACAAAATCACTCCTTGCTGGTCTAAGGAGGACATCGTCAAATGTGATAGCCTGGCCGAAAATCTTGTTCTTGTTCATTTTCACCTCATCCGGTAAAGGATTCGTCTGCAGATATGTTAAACCGCAAAATATAATTAAGCAGGCAGCATAAGTCAAACCAATTTCTGCTGCATACAGCCCCTATTCGGCTGCCTTTCTTACGGCCGCTTTCAGGCGATATCAGCCAGGCCAAGTGTTCTGCCGAACTTCTGCAGCAGGGCTGAGCGAATGTTCTTGTGATTTGCTGCCGAGAGCGTCGGGTCCTGATTTACCAGCTCGAAGGCGTTTTTTCTTGCCATCACCAATAGCTCGAAGTCGTCCACAATATTTGCGATTTTCAGGTCTGGCAGGCCGTGTTGACGTGTGCTGAACAGTTCGCCCGGCCCGCGCATTCTAAGGTCATGCTCCGCAATTTCGAATCCGTCATTACTCCTCGTCATTATTTCGAGTCGTTTCTTGGCCGTTTGATTTCGACCTTCAACACCTGTGGCGTGGCCAAACAGAAAGCAGTAGGCCTTGTCCTGGCCTCTACTAATACGCCCCCGCAACTGGTGCAACTGGGCCAGGCCGAAATTTTCGGCAGCCTCGATAACCATTATCGTCGCATTGGGCACGTCAAGGCCGACCTCTACAACTATGGTCGAGACCAGCACCTTTATTTTGTTGCGCCTGAAATCGGCCATAATAGCCTGTTTTTTTTGCGAAGACATCTGCCCGTGCAAAAGCTCCACAGAGAATTCAGGAAAAACTGAGCTTTGTAAAAATTTGTAACCATCAATAGCAGCTTTCAGGTGGGCCTTTTCATCTTCGTCGCCCGATATACGGGGGAAAACAAAATAAGCCTGTTTGCCTGCCTTTAGATGCTCACGAATAAATTCGTAAGCTTTTGCTCGGTTGTACGGCTCGACCAGCCGCGTTACAACCTTGCCGCGTCCCGGCGGAGGATGTTTGATGATTGAGACGTCGAGGTCGCCGAAGGCCGTCATCGCCAGTGTCCGCGGTATAGGCGTAGCTGTCATCACCAGACAGTGCGGTGTCGTATCCTTGCGGAGTTTTGCCCGCTGATGTACGCCGAATTTATGCTGTTCGTCGATAACTACCAGCCCGAGCTTGCTAAATCGCACATCGTGATGCAATATTGCGATGGTTCCAACCACAATGTCAACCCGGCTGGTTCTTATCTGTTTCATAAGAGCGTCTCGTTTCCTGCCGGTGATTCCCCCCGTTAGAAGGAGCCGCTTGACCTCACTATTTCTAAGATACCGTTCTATGCTAATAAAATGCTGCTCAGCCAAAATTTCCGTTGGTGCCATTATTGCGACCTGTGTTTTTTTAGCAATTGCAAGCAGGGCTGCATACAAGGCCACAACGGTTTTACCCGAGCCGACGTCTCCCTGCAGCAGCCGGTTCATCGGCTTGCTGTTCGCCATATCCTGCACAATCTCGGCAATTACATTGTCCTGGTCTTCGGTAAGTAGAAACGGAAAGCGTTTTCGAATTTTCTTGTCAATCCGTTCATCACACTGCATCGGAACTGCCAAAGAGAGGTTATGCATTTTGTATTTTCGCACCGCCAGTCCTAATTGCATCAGGAAAAGCTCGTCATATTTCAATCGCCGTTTTGCACGGGCCAGGTTCTCTTCATCGGGTGGCGAATGTATCCACTCGAAGGCCTGTCTTCGCCCGATGAGATTTACCTTCCGGTCCGCCTCCGGCGGATATAACTCTTCAACAAGCCCGGTCAGCTCACTCAGGATAGGTTCTATTATTTTTTTAATTTGTCCCGAGGAGAGTGTCCCGGAAGCCGGATACACCGCCGGCTCGAATCGCCGCGAGCTTTCCAGATAGTCTTCCTCAATGAGTTTATATTTCGGATTGGTTAATTGAAGTTGGCCTTTATACGTGCTTACTTTTCCACTTACTTTTATGGCCTGGCCGGCCGACAAAAGGTCGCGCAGGAATCCGCCATGGAACCATATTATCCTGCAAACACCCGTATCGTCGGCGACCGATGCCTCGAAAATAGGCGGCGTGCGGTAAGTTTGGTATTCGACTGATTCGATAATGCCGATAATGGTAACGTTCTCGTCTGGTCGTATCTGACTTATTTTTGTCGGCTCGGGCACGAAATTCCACTCGCGGGGAAAATATTCCAGAAGGTCGCCGAGTGTATGGACGCCCAATCGAGCGAAGACTTTGGCCCTGGCCGGCCCGACGCCTTTTACGTACTGAACAGGCATAGACAAATCGAGCTTCTTAGATGGTTTTCCTGAAGAAAGCTCGGTTATCTTTGGCGTTTGTTTTTCCTGCATTTTTCTAAGCGGCTTTGTGCTTGTGGCAGGTCGAAAAGTTTGTCGCCGAGCACTATTCACTATCACTTCCCTCGAAGCCGTACCTGCCCACAAGTTTGACAAACCGGCAATCGCAGATTTTCCTTTTTTTGAGCAGGCTTTCTTCCTTTTTGTACAGTATCAACTGCTGGAGATACTCTCCGCCGACCGGAGCGACCAAAAGGCCGCCTTCGGCAAGCTGCTTTCCCAGCGGTTCCGGCGGCCTGGGCACAGCGGCGGTAATCATAATTTTGTGAAACGTCATTTCCTCCGGCCAGCCGCAGCTTCCATCTCCGATGAAGAACTCTACATTGCTTATGCCCAAACGGGCCAGTATGGCCTGGGCGGATTCGGAAAGCTGGTTGTATTTCTCGATGGTGTAAACTTTCCGGGCCAGTTTGGCCAGTATGGCGGTCTGGTATCCGCTGCCTGTACCTATTTCAAGCACCTCGGAATCGGGCCCGAGACACAGGGCCTGCGTCATCAGTGCTACGATATATGGCTGGCTTATAGTCTGGCCCATTCCGATAGGTACGGGACAGTCGGCGTAAGCCTGAGAGTGGTAAGTTTTCGGTATGAATTCCTCACGGGCAATCTCGCCCATAGTCTTCAATACTCCCGGGTCGGTTATGTCCCGGCTCTGGAGCTGCATTCTTACCATTTCGGCCCGGGCCATCGCGAACCTGTCTTTCTCGTCCCAGGAGTACATAGTTTGGTATTATATCGCTTATGAGCCGGTTTTTTACACAACATTTTTCATAACCATAGTCTCTGTGACATTATCCGGTCTGTGCAGTATAATGCCGCCGGACCGCATAGATGCCATTATGAACGCTCGTACAAGAAATCTTATTGATATTGATAAAAAATATCTGTGGCACCCGTTTACGCAGATGGCCGATTGGCTGGCGACCAAGCCGGTGGTCATCGATTCGGCCGAGGGCTTTTTCCTTATCGATACCGAGGGCAGGCGCTATATCGACGGCGTAAGCTCGCTTTGGTGTAACCTGCACGGCCACCGGGTCAAAAAAATCGATGACGCCATAAAGGCCCAGCTCGGAAAGGTCGCCCACAGCACCCTCCTGGGCCTGGGACAAACCAAATCAATCGAGCTTGCAGAGAAACTCATCTGGATTGCACCGGGTGGTCTGAAGAAAGTTTTTTACTCGGACAGCGGGGCAACGGCAGTCGAGATTGCTCTTAAAATGGCATTTCAGTATTATCAAAATCTCGGCCGAAAGACCCGCAGAAAATTCATCGCGCTGCGAGCAAGCTATCACGGCGATACTTTAGGTTCGGTAAGCGTCGGCGGAATCGAGACGTTTCATTCCATATTCCGGCCGTTGTTGTTTGATGTTTTCTTTGTGCCTGCTCCGCATCCTTATCGCTTCGATGGGGACAGCAGCGACTGTGCTAAGTACACTCTGCAGGAGATTGAGAACATATTGAAAAACAAAATTGAGGAAGTAGCCGCTGTAGTGCTTGAGCCTCTTGTTCAGGGTGCCGGTGGAATAATTGTCCATCCGCAGGGATTCCTAAAAGACTTGCGCAACCTGACAAAAAAATTCAATGTGCTTTTAATAGCAGATGAAGTAGCCACGGGTTTTGGCAGGACCGGCCGGATGTTTGCCTGCGAGCACGAGCAGGTTGAGCCGGATATTATGTGCCTGGCAAAAGGAATTAGCGGCGGATACCTGCCTCTGGCCGCCACGCTAACTACGCAACAGGTATTCGAAGCGTTTCTGGGTCCCGTCGCTGAAGAGAAGACCTTTTACCACGGTCATACTTACACCGGCAACGCCTTAGGCTGCGCGGCAGCGGCCGCATCGCTGGAATTGCTCGAAGAAAATAAAACCATAGAATCTCTGCCGCCAAAGATTCAGCTCATAAAGAGCTATCTTGCCAAAGTCGCTGAGCTGCCTTTCGTAGGTGATGTTCGGCAGTGTGGCATGATGGGCGGTATTGAAATTGTGCAGGATAAAAATACCAAAAAGTCTTTTCCTCGCCACAGAACCATCGGGGCCGGACTTTGCCGGGCGATGCGAAAAGAAGGTGTTATGATGCGGGCGCTCAGCGATGTGATTGTGCTGATGCCGCCGATTGCGATTGATTTACCGCTGCTGGAAAAACTGCTTACCGTGGTTTATGATTCAATTAAGAACGAGCTGCCGCGAATTTTGGGAGAATAGCGAATGTCTCTGCAAATGAGTTTTCCCGAAAAACCGGGCCTTTTCATAACCGGCACCGATACCGGCGTGGGTAAGACGCTAATTGCCGGTGCGCTCGCAAGAATACTGGTTGAACAGGGCCTGAAGGTCGGCGTATTCAAGCCCATTGCCACAGGCTGCCGGCACAGCCGTGAAGGTCTTGTCAGCAGCGACGCAGAGTTTCTGGCCTACTGCGCCGATTGTGACTATCCTCTTACGGTGGTAAATCCTGTTGGCTATACCACGCCGGCCGCTCCTATAGTGAGCGCCGATTGCGAGCGCAGGGAAATAAACTTCGAGGAGATTAACTCAGCGTACAATTATATTTGCCAGACCTGTCAATTGGTTATTGTCGAAGGCCTCGGTGGTATTCGCGTGCCGATTACCGAAGATATCGATGTGCTCGATTTGGCGGCCGGATTTGGGCTGCCGGTGGTAATTGTTTCTCGGCCCGATTTAGGCACAATAAATCACACACTTTTGACAATTGACGCCGTACGCTCGAAGAATCTTAGTATTGCCGGCGTCGTTATCAACGGCTATGACATATCAAAGGCCGAACTTGCCGAGACGACCGCTGCCCAGGTAATCGCCCACTGCGGCAATGTGGATATCCTTGCTGTTGTTCCTTTTGATGAGATGGTTGATGTTGAACAGGGCCGCTTGGATGAGATGGTAATCGAGTCTTTGGCCGATTGCGACTGGGCGAGATTAGCCCGTGCGTAATTTACTCAACCAGTTTTGGGTCGGCCCTTTTAATTCGCTGATATTCCTTATTCGTCAATAGCCCCTGAATGGGCAATACTATAGCAAGCATAGCTATAAAGACGCCCCAAAATACCATTAACGAATGTTTGTTGGCTAATAAACCACCAAAATAACGCAAATAAACCGGCACCGTTTCAGATGTAAAATAGCTGATTGCCTTGCTGCCATGCGGAACCCAGAGACCTATCGCAAAGCCGCCGATTGCCACTATTCCGCACGTAAATCCACCTATTGCTACCAGACCGAGAGCAAAGCCGCCGTAGGCAATTCCAAAAAGTGCCGCCGAAAAACCGCCGAACGAAAGTAATAGTGCTAAAGCGAATCCTCCCAAAGTAAACACCCCAACAGCGCATCCTCCGAAAGCGAACAAGCCAAGTGCCGCACCTCCTATAGCGAAGACACCAATCGCCTTTGGTCCTATCGCGATAAAACCTCGTGCAGTACCGTGAGTGCGCACGTCCACCCACGGAAAACGTTTCCGCAAACCATGGCCCACCGTTCGCGGATGGCCGTGGTCCTCAATGGCCTGAAATACGGCATCAGTATGCGAGCAGCCTTTGGCTTCGAGGTCGGATATTTTTTGAAGCAAATGGTCTTCCAGCTCGGTCCTTATATTGGTCGCGTCTTTCTCATCTCGTTTTGCATAGACCATTACTCTATCAAGATATTTTTGTAATGCCTGGTTCATATTCTGGCTCCTTGTGGTTTGGGCTGTGGCAGGACGGCCGTGCCCGGCCCTAACATCTTTTCCATTACGCGGCTCAGCAGTTCCCACTGCAGGCGGTTTTCTGCAAGTACCTTTCGTCCTTTTCGCGTAAGCCGGTAATATTTTCTTTGCCGCTGGTTTCCTGCCTTTCGCCAGCTTGAGGTTAACAGGTTCTTTTCTTCCAGCCGGTGAAGCACGGGGTAAACGGTCCCTTCGCCCAGCTGAACGATACCCTCCGCCCGCTGCCCCAGCTCTTGGATAATGGCGTAACCGTAGCTTGGGCCGTCTTCCAAAACCGACAAAAGCATGGTTTCGACCTTACCGTCGAGCGTTTGTTTGCGCAGCCGACTCACGATTTTAACTCCTTAATCGTGCCGATTTCGATTCTGTATAAAACACCGACTTTTAATAATATACATCTATACTATACACTGCGAGGTATGCTGTCAACTCAAAAAATAATTTTTTTCAGGCTTATTCTGCCCGGCCGCCCAAAGTCTTATGCCGGGCGGGTCCCTTTTCCGAGCGGAAGCTGCGCATTTTGGCAGGAATTGTTATCTTGCAAAAACAAGGTGTTGCGGTACTATAGTAATTGAAACTGAAACTGCATATCTCTTAAGGAGGCTGAAAATGAAGATTAAAAAGCTTCTTTTCTATTTGTTAGCAGCTATTTTAGGCGGCTGTGTGCCTGTTATGTCACTGCACCCGCTTTACACGGAAAAAGACCTGGTTTTCGACGGAAGATTACTCGGTACCTGGGTGGAAGACTCCAACAGTCCTGAGAACCTCTGGGAATTTAAGGAATTCAACGAACAAACAAAAGTATATAAATTAATTTTTACTGATAATGTGGGAAGCAAAGGCTCGTATGAAGTACATTTGTCAAGGTTGAAAGACAGCCTTTTCCTTGACCTTTACCCAAGCAAAGAACCATGGGACGAAGAAGACCCGAACAAAGTGGACTGGGCGTATAACACTTTGTTTTTTGTACCCGCTCATACATTTATCAAAGTTGATTTTGTTGGACCTGTCTTGAAACTACAACTTACTGATGACGATGAGCTGAAGAAGCTGCTTGCGGAATATCCCAATGCTGTGGAACATACGTTTGTTGATAATAAACCTTTTTTAACAGCCTCGACCCAAAAACTTCAGGCATTTGTTCGCAAATATGCCGACGACAACAGACTATTCCCTGATGAAAATACGTTGTTTTGCCGAAAGACTAAATAACCTAATGAACCTTGATGATATCGAACCTGACAATACCGGACCCAATTAATCCACGGACAAACAACAAGTAGACGTAATTTTTATGAACACTCAGTCGGAATTTAGACGATACCTGGCGAATATCGATACCACCTCGACCCAGCAGCTTTTCACGGACGTTCTGGTAATCGGCGGCGGCATTGCCGGCCTGCGGGCGGTTATCGAGGCGGGGGCTCGCTGCAACGTTATCCTGGTTTGCAAAGATTCGCTTCAGGAAAGCAATACCTGGAACGCTCAGGGGGGTATTTGCTCGGTCCTTGGACCGGACGATACATTCCAGTCTCATATATCCGATACGCTCAACACCGGCTGTGGACTGAATGATACTGAAGTGGTCGAACTGGTTATCAGGCAGGGGCCTGAATTGCTTCGGCAACTGCTCGAATGGGGAACCGAATTTGATGTAGTCGATGGTCACATCGATGTGACCATCGAAGGCGGCCACAGCCATGCTCGAATTGCCCACGCTCATGGTGACTCGACCGGACGGATTATTTCTGAAAGCCTGATAGAAAAAGTCCGACAAATGCAGAGTGTGAGAATCATTGAGAATTTCTACGTCATAGACCTTATCACCGATGACGAGAACGAATGCATAGGTCTCGTCGGGCGTAATTCGCGAACAGGTGAGCAGATAATCTGGGCCGGAAGTACTATTTTGGCAAGTGGAGGCGCCGGGCAGCTTTACAGGGAGACAACCAATCCAAAAGGAGCAACCAGCGACGGCATAGCGATGGCTTACAGGGCAGGTGCAATCCTGCGCGATATGGAGTTTATGCAGTTTCACCCGACAACGTTGTACGTCGCCGGAGCCTCACGGGCGCTGATTACAGAGACTCTTCGCGGAGAGGGCGCGGTCTTGCTGGACTGTAACGGGAATCGTTTTATGAAAGATTACCATCCGGACGGTGAGCTTGCACCGCGTGATATAGTCAGCAGGGCGATACTGGAGCAAATGCTGGCAACCAATTCAACGCATGTTTACCTGGATGTGCGGAATTTTGATAAGACGCATTTCACAAAGAGATTTCCGCTGATTAGCGAATTGTGCGACAGCTTTGACATTGATGTAAGCAGGGACTTGATACCCGTCAGGCCCAGTGCTCATTATATGATAGGCGGCGTCAAAACCGACATCGGGGCCGCCAGCAGCATCAAAGGTCTTTATGCCTGCGGGGAAGTGTCCGCCAGCGGCCTGCACGGTGCCAATCGTCTTGGCAGTAACTCGCTGCTGGAAGGGCTGGTTTTTGGCAGGATTACCGGTGCCTCAGCGGCTGAATCGGCCGGAAACCTGCAGGCCCGTCTAAAACATCCGCGGATTAAATATAAAATACCTCATTCCGACCGGAGCAGGTTAGATACCATTGACGTTCGAAACTCTCTGCGCGCGCTGATGTGGCGCAACGTCGGCATTATTCGCAAAGCCCAGCCGTTGAAAGAAGCGCAGGAGATTATCCGGTTCTGGCAGCGGTATGTAATGGACAAGGTCTTCGATTCTCCGGAAGGCTGGCAATGCCAGAATATGCTTACTGTTGCTCTATTGATGGCCCAGGCTGCTGAAAGGCGCATGGAAAGCAGAGGTGTGCATTACAGAAGTGATTTTCCCGGGACTGATGATGTAAACTTCGCAAAGCACATTGAGCTTGTCCGGGACCGATAAGCCCCTGACCATGCTGAAAACCGGGTACTGCGGAAAAAGCTGCTAAGTCAAAAGACTCAATGGAATTTATTTTTGCGTTACGTCCGGCTTCTCCGATGGTTTGGGTGCCTGATTTGATTCAGTCGGCTTTGATTCGGCTCCGTAGACTATCGTGGCCTGTGCCTTCAGTACCTCGATATAATCGTTTATAAACTCTCCTTGCTTTTGTTGCTTGAGGAGTTGGATTATACTGTCTTTGGCCTCTTCGAAACTTACCACTGTTGCTTTTTTCCGGTCGGTTACCTTTATGATATGGTAGCCAAACGGCGTCTCTACTATTCCGCTTAACTTTCCCACATCCAGTGCAAAAGCTGCCTTTTCGAATTCAGGTACCATTTTGCCTCTCGTAAAGTAGCCTAAATCTCCACCGTTTTTTCCGGACGGACAGGTTGAGTGCGTCCTGGCCAGTTCGGCAAAATCGGCCCCATCTTTTATTTGTTTAAGCAGCGTCTCGGCTTTTGCTTTGGCCTCGGTATTAACTTCGGTCGGATTACTGTTGGGTTCGGTTGGCCGGGTACTTATCAGAATATGACTGGCTTTTACCTGCTCGGGAATCTTATACTGCTCAGGATTTTTCTCGTAATATTTTTGAGCTTCCTGTTCTGTGGCGTTAATTTTGCCGGCCGACTCAATATCGATTAGTTTCTCATAAGCTGTGCCTTGCCTGGTCTGCTCTTTCAAGTCATCTATGCTCTTGCCGTAAGCCTCGAGAAGTGCTTTTAAATCATCCACCGTTAGTTTCTGTTGTGCCGCCAGTTGACTGATCTTTTCGTCCACCTCTTTGTCGCTTACTGTTATATTCTTTTCCTTAATCTTTTCTTCCAGCAGCTGCTCAGCGATAAGACGGTCCAGCGCATCTTGTCTCATTTTATCCTGGTATTGCATTAGAAGCTGTGGTGCAACGCGACCTTTCAGGCTTTGAAGGGCCTTTTGGACAATGGCTTGTACCTGGCTTTCGGTAATTTCAGCGCCGTTGACGACGGCTGCGACGGTTTCAGGAACCTTGGTCTTGTCAGCCTCGGTGGCAGCTGCCACACCGGTACAAACCAACAGTAACAGTGCAAAAATGTCAAAAAAAGCCTTCATTTTCGTCCTTTCGTAAAGTTAAAAAACTGGTTGGCTAATTTAGAATAAGAACACAACAATATCGTCTCTCGAGACATAATTGTCAAGTTAATAATTATTCATTCAAACTTGCTATTTAGGTTGACGGGGTATTGGTTCTGTTGTTTGAAACAGGCCGAACAAGTCTTGGACAATTTTCAGGCATCAGTGCCGCTTTGCATCGCGTCGGCTTTGTGCTGACGGGCTAATACCTCGGCGCTTAGCATTCGGTGTAAACTTTGAGTATCCAGAATCCCTGCAAGCGTCTCGTTATCCTGCGACACCACTACCGGCAGGTACTCTAAATCCTGACTTTTACACTGCTCGAGGGCGTCGGCAAGTGGGACCTTCGGCGTTGTCTTGGCTACGACCGGCTCGATGATGTCGAGCGCTATCAGCCATTGCTGCACCTCCATAGTATTAAGGGTGTTTCGGATTCCGTCCACAGTAACGGCACCGATAAGGTGTTTGTCCCTGTCGACCACCGGGTAGTAGAAGCTGTCGGTATTGCCAAAGGTCCTTATTATTTCTGTAAGAGTTGTATCAGCGGCAATAGTCGGGATTTGCCTGTTCATCACGTCACCAACGTCATAGGTTTTTATCAGGTCATCCTCGGTAATATTAAGCCCTGCTTCACCGGCTTTTTTAGACCCTATTTTTACGAATACGGGGCCGACAAGCTGAAACACAAACACACCGGCTATTATTACCGACAGCATTGTGTCTCTGATTTGGCCTTCAAACCGGCTGCTCGCCACAAGCAATAGCGCTATAGCAATTGTGCCCTGTTGATATAAACAGAATCCGAGATATTTCCGAATAGATGGTGCGGCTTTGGAGTGAACGGCGCCCCACCATGCCCCGATAGTCTTGCCGGCGGCAGTTCCAATAATGTAAGCGACAGTAAGAAATAGAACCTGTGCGCCTCCATTGACAATTCTCAATCTGGCACCAACAAGTACGAAGAACAAAACGTAAATCGGCGCCGAAAACCTGTGAACAAGCCCGAAACTTGACAGGACCTTTTTCGAGCCGATATTTGTGAGTGTTACTCCCAAAGCCATAGACGAAATAATGACGTCCAGCTCCCGGGTTATCGCCACACCGATGATTAGCAATGCCGAACTTATACTGAAAATCAGCGTTCTTTCCGGCTCGTCAGTCCGTTTTAAAATCCAGTTCAGCAATAAACCTGCTAATATGCCTACCGCCAATGAGCCGAAGATTTCATGAAAAGATGAAAATAATGCCCCCAGAAAACCCACCTCCTGATGACCTATAACCACTCCCGCAACACTTACGCAAACAGCATACAAAATCAGGGCAAGGGCGTCGTCCAGTGCGACAATCGCCATCAACATCGACGTCAGTGGTCCGCGGCTTTTACACTCCCACAATACACTCATTGTCGAAGCAGGGTCCGTTGCAGCACAAATAGCGCCGAATACCGCACCGACAGCCACCCCAGTCTTCCAGTCGAAGAAATACCAGGTTACTGTAAAACTAAGCGTTGCCACCAATGTAAACGCCGTCAGACCTTCGAAGAGCAAAATATTGACAACCTGCCTGCCGAACCTCGCAAAAATTTCACGTTTAAGCTCGCCCCCAATTAAAAAACCAATAATACCCAGGGCAAACATGTTGAACGGCTCAAGGTCGTTGACCACCTGCTTGGAAATAATCCCCAGACAGGGTCCTAATATTATTCCTATCGCAACATAACCCACTATGCTGGGGATATTGAGTCGATGGAATATTCTCGCTCCTATTGTCCCCCCGAAGATGGCGATACCTATCAACAAAATGACGTTAAGATTTTCAAGGTTTTCCGCCAGAATGCCGTTGCACAAATCAAACATATTTTTTCACGCTTCAAAAGACACAAAAGTTCGCTGACCAGCCGCTTTACCCGGAAGCTATAAGCTAAAACTATTGATTTTTGGCCTAATCGTCAAGTTAAAAAACACACTGCAAAATTGACCAAGAGAGGAATAATAAAAGCTCGACAAGATTTTGTGAAGCCCTGAGGAGCCAAAATGGCAGGAATTTGACCTAACGTTTTCTCACATGTGGAAATTGAGCATGGAAATCAATTATTGGTATCAGTCTGTCGATTCTTGGGAAGGTATCTCTCCTGCCTTTGACAGAGCGACTTTCGTGAGAATTGGGCCGACAATTTCAAAGAAAATGCAGGTTGCAGTGACCGTTGTGAGTACGACAGACCCTATTATTGCAGCGTGTGGAAGATTGTATTTGGCATCCAAAAGACCAAACTCATGCTTGACAACAAGCGAAAGGCCAATTGCTATGCCTGCTTGTGATAGAATCCCCAGACCTATATATTTTTTGACTTTATCGTCAACATTGCCAAACATAGCTCCGATTCGAGCGCCGCCGATAAGTCCCGCCGACCGGCCGAGTATGTAAACCAAACCCAGGGTGCCCAAAGCGGGCAGGGTAAACAATTCCAGATGGGCGCCGGCAAGACAGAAAAACAGTATAAAAAGCAGCGGCATAACATCCAGCAGCGGTGCCATAACACGATGGACCAGCGCCTCACGCCTGGTATTGACCAATACAAAACCAACTACCATATTGGTCATAATCAGTGAAAGATGCCAGCGCAGCGATAGACCCGTAGCTAAGAGAACGGCACCAAAGATGATAATCAGAATATCCCTTGAAGACTCCAATTTTCGAACCATCCGGCAGAAAGCAAAACCAACAACTCCTCCCACAAGAATACTAAAAACAATTTCCTTCAAAGGCAGCCACATTGCCGGCAGAATACTATCGTTGTGGCCGGTTGCTTCTCCAATGAGCAGGTTTTTAGCAAACGCCGCCGCGAATCCGAAAATAATAATAGCCAAACCGTCATCAAATCCGACCACCGCGTAAAGAGCCTTTGTCAGATTTCCTTTTGCCTTGTATTCCTGAATGACGGCAACGGTGCCTGCAGGCGCGCTGGCGGGAGCCATTGCTCCGAAAATAACGGCCAGCGGCAAATCATGTTTCAGGAAGTATACTGCCGCGGTAACAACCAGAAAGGCCCCGAAGGATTCAGCAAAAATTATGGATATGATGCCGACTCCAAGACGTTTGAGGGCGGAAAGGCTGAGTTCCGCACCGATACTGAAGGCAACAAACCCAAGGGCTATTTCCGTTATGAAGGAAAGGTGCTCCATTGTAGGTTCACTTATAAGATGCAGTATCGATGGGCCAAGAATAACACCCAAAAACATATAGCCGATAAGTGATGGTAGTTTAATCAGTCGAGCTGAAAGGCCCATATAAAAGCCGACGACTATAGCAATCCCCAAAAGGGTTAGGGCTGAAAGGTTCAGAAATGAAACATCCAAGCTCATTTGCAGTTACTCTTTGATAAAGGCGTTGTCTTTATTTTGTTAATTTTCATTTCGTATCAAAGTGAACCGGCGGCGTAAGAGATATCTCTGACAGTAACCATAACGCCTGAGCATTTGCCGAGGTCGCCGGTGACGCTTTCGATGCGCCTGATAGCCTCATTGGTCAATCCTTTGTCCATGACGCCGATGATTATCTTGCTGAAGCTGCTGGGCTTATCACGCCAGAAGTCGGCAAAAAGAGGTACTTTTGCAAGATATGCCGCCACATTTTCTGTATTAGCGACCACAAAATAACTGGTTTCTATGCCGGTTAGTTTTTCAAGTATTTCGTGAAAGACATTCTCATCCTGTATGAACACGTTGAACTGACACTTTGTGGCTTGTTTTGCAGTATCTATCTCGGCATGTGTATGACGCAGGAAGCTTTCGTAGACGGCTTCCGAAGTGCTTCCAGTTATTATTTCTTCTACCACGCCGGGAATTAAGAGCGTTTGTGATATTGCAGAGAGTAATTTGAGATGTTTATTTGTTTCTTTTTCAGGTGCTATGATGAAGATTATAAGTGTGACTTTTTCCCCGTCCAGGGCTTCGAAGTCTACTCCTGATGGTATTGTAATAAGCCCCACCACAAAGTCACTGACAGATTTGAGACGGCAGTGAGGAATCGCGATACCCTTGCCGAATCCGGTTGAGCCGAGGGATTCACGTTCCTGCAGCCCTGTTAGAATCTCTTCATCTGGAACGTTTTTTAAAATTAGACTTTTTTTCGCTATCTGTACAATTTCAAGCAGAGCTTCAGCTTTGTCATCAAACTGAGCGTTTGCGGCAACGCATTCTTTTCGTAGGACATCTATAAGTTTCATTTTAAATTTCCTGTCTTTGTACGTTGATTAGAAGTTCCTAACGTCAATTCCAAAACCACATAATCTACCAGCTTTTTTGGATTTTGCAAGCCTTAACGGCGTAGGCTGACTGTCTTTACAGCATTTAACTGGGTCAAGTCTGTCGGACGTGAGGTATCTGAAGTGTGTTCCGTACCCGCCGTTACTTCAGGTTCTGTAGAAGATTGCCCGTAATCGACTGCTCAAAATCGGGGTCATATTCGGCTGTCTGCTCGCCCAGCTCCTGGGCCTGCTCGACAGCCTGGCTGCGCCAATCTTCTCTACCGCTTTTCTCGGCCAGGCGCGCCTTTGCGTATAGAACAAGTATGTAGTTTGTGGCGGCCGAGAGTGCAAAATCGTCTTTTTTTCGGCCGGTCATACGGTGCAATTTATCGTAAACTTCGATGGCCTGGTCATAGTTTTCGACCGCCTTGTTACCATATTTATCTACGTTCCCGGCATACTTTCGTGCCGCATTGCCAAGCTCTCTGGAGACCTCGGCTTCTGCAGTATTGGCCAGTAGATTCAATTGCCGGGCCAATTGGCTTTGTAGCTTCATATATTCTACGTAAATCCGGCCGATTTTATAAAAGCAGTCCCCCGCAGCCATACGGGCAATATTTACCATTTGCTTGTCTGCTGGAGAGTTTATCTTATCATACTCGTTGCCGGTTTTGCCGAATAAATCGACGACTTTATTTACCGTCTTGCCGTAATTGCTTTCTACCGTGGACAACTGCTCGAGCAATTTCCTGATTTGACCTTGCTGGTCGGAATTTTGGGATTGGATATCTCGCAATCGGGTTCTCATCTGGCCTCTGTTTGCCGAGCCTTCGATATCCTCGATTCGTTTCTCCGCTGTGGCTACATTTGCCGTCAATTTGTCAATTCGTGGAATTACAAACGCCAGCTCACTTTCAAGGTCGTTAATCCCGTCCAATGCCTTTTGGGCTTTTGCCAGCCAGCCTGTCCTTCCGAGCGGGAGCTGGTCATTTGTCTCGTCCTTGCCTTTCAACAACTCAAAAGCTCGCTGCTGCAGCCATATCTTTTCTTGCTGATCGGTTTGCTGCTCGGCCATCCGAAGGAGATTATCAGCCTTACGCTGCAGTTCAGCAGCCTGCGTTTGGGCCTCGTTTAGTTGGCGGTGCAGGAGCTCTTTTTTGTTTAGCAATTCATCCGACTGCCTCTGGAGGTCTTCCAATTTGGCCCTAAGTCCTGCTTCTTGCTCGTCGGTTCCTTCCAGCATATCTGTTAGCTGTTGTATTTGCTTATCCCCCGCGGCGAGCAGCCTGCGTAAGCGGTTCTGTTCGAGCCCGGATTCTCGGATTTCAGCGGTTGTTTTGGATACCTTCTCCAGAAGGGCGGGTATATTCTGGAGAATCTCTACTAATTCCATTTGTGCCTGTTCCGCCTCGTCAAAGCTCAGATTTGCGCCGATAAGAAGGGTTATTTGTTTCGTTGAGGGGGCTTCTTTGCCGGCCAGAAGGGCTTTTTCCAGCTCTTTTCGAACATCGGCTGCATTGCCACCGCCCTGAAGTACTTCCAGGGCCTTTACGTTTGCGGCCCGGGCCTCTTTGGCGGCCTTCTCTTCGGGGTCCTCTATGCAGCCGCTGAGTGTCAATAGGGCCGCAATGACAAGAACGGCGCTTATTCGTAATTTGTTATCCATAGCTTAAACCTGCACTTTTCAGGTGCAAAAGATAGGGTAAAAGGCTATATTTTAACGCCTTAGGGTGTGTTTTGTCAAGAGATTTGTGCCGCTGTTGATTGTTGGACAGGATTAGAACCGGTTATTTGGGCCTTTTGATTTGAGTTTTTACCGAATAGGAAACAAAGGTTGACAGGAGTTGGTCTTTGTTTGCAAAATTAAGCAATCCTATATATATGTTCTGTCCGGCAGTTAAGGCCGATGCTGTGAAATTGGGATTGAATAAGCTTATGGGATGACTATTGCGGTAAATCAGGCATAATCTGGTGATTTGTTGCTTCCCTTGCCGATATTAAGTTTATATATAGTGATTGGTGACAGACGTGTGCTCAGAGAAATCTGGGGTAGATGGTGGCGCTTTGAGGCGGCATTATTTACCAAAGAGCAGCAGACTTGCAGGAAATGAGGCCTTCAAGGCGGTTCTGGCCCGTAAGTTGGTCTTCAGCAATAAGGTACTTACGCTTTACCTGGCTGAAAATAAGCATGGTCGGCCCAGATTGGGACTCTCGGTGGGTAAATCGCTCGGCAACAGCGTTCAGCGTAACAGACTAAAGAGACTCTTGCGAGAGGTCTTCCGCCAGACTCAGGACCGGCTCCCGGCTGGATTTGACTATTTATTAATGCTTTCGAAAAGACGAAGGCAGAACTTGGGGCTCGATACATTAAGCTATGAGCAGCTAAGAGAAGCTTTTCTCGGACTTATTGCAGATGCAAGGAAAAGAATCGAAACACAATAGGCAATGGTCTGGTGCTATAGGCCGGTTTGTGGGCAAAGGGCTGATTTTTTTGATTAAGCTTTATCAGAGGCTGCTCTCTTGCCTTCTGGGCCGTAACTGTCGATTTGTGCCGAGCTGCAGCGAATATGCCGTCGAGGCGATAAGGCGTTTAGGCCCGATTAAGGGCACAGCAAAGGCGGTTTTACGGCTGCTGAGGTGTAATCCGCTTTTTAAGGGCGGATATGACCCGGTTCCCGGGAGGCGACCTTGAGTGAAAAGGGCGACTTACTGCGTACTGGTGCCGCGGCGGAAAAAGCGGGCATCTCACGGCAGTCTTTGCAATACTATCTGATGCTGGGATTAGTAAAGGCCACTGAAGTTACACCGACAGGCAGGCGACTATTCGGCAAAAAAGCCATCGAGCAAATAAGGTTAATAAGAAAGCTGAACGAGAGTGGTTACACCTTGCGTGCCATAAGGGAACTTTTTCTTGAGGGACCGGGCAGACTGAAAGGAGGCGTGCATTGACCGATTACAACACTATTCAAAGAAGGCATAATATCCTGGTGGGTATTTTCGTGCTTATAGCAACCGGTGCCCTGATAGGACTTATATGGGTCTTCGGTGATTTGCCGATTGCCGTCAGCAAGCTGCGGTCTTTTCAGATAGTCGCGCAGTTTGCCGCGGCTCCCGGGATTCAGAAGAACACTCCCGTACAGCTTGGCGGATACCAGGTTGGCCGAGTTATACAGGTTATGGCCCCGGAGATTCTGGAGGATAAGACAGGGCGCAAATATCATCAAACCAAAGTGATTCTGGCTATTGACAAAAAGTATATCAATATTCCTTCCAACGTTGATGTTAAATTAATGAAGCGGGGGTTGGGCAGCAGCTATGTTGAGCTCGTTGTTGACCCGGGCAGAGAGCTGGAGCCGACCGACCCGAATCGGCCGGAAACGGTCTATTTGCAGCAGGGTATGATTTTGTACGGAAGCACCGGCACGACGAGTGAGTTTTTCCCGGAGGAAACCCAGAAACAGATAACTGATTTGGCGGGCAGGCTTATTGTTCTTGTAGATAACGCCAACGATATCCTCGGGGACGCAAAAACCAAGCAGAATGCCAAGGCGATTATTTCTAATCTGGCACAGGCCAGCGAGCAGGCGACCAAAACGCTTAAGGAGATTGAGAGATTCTCGGCAACGGGCAAGGCGACGCTGCAAAATGCTGATGTTCAGGTAACCAGGATGGTTGATGCATTGGCTGAAATGAGTGATGAGTTCGGCAGAACGCTTAGCGAGCTGCGTGATACTATTGAGAGGGCCAACAACGGCGACGGGACTGCTGCGAAACTTCTGAACGACGGCAGACTGTATGAGAATCTCCTGGACAACAGCCAGGAATTGCAGACACTTTTGGAACAATTAAGATTGTTTGTTGCCGAGTCGCGCCAGAAGGGTATCAAGATAAAGTGGTGATGGTGTAAGCGATTTTATGTGGGGCCGAAGGGCTTCGGCCCGGAAAACGCAAACCAAAATGAAGGTGCTGGGACTCGAACCCAGGACCTACGGCTTAAAAGGCCGTTGCTCTACCAGCTGAGCTACACCTCCAGCCTGCGACCAACGCAACAAGCATTCAAACCTCAAGCCATCCACGGTACACTCAGCCCTGCAGCTTTGCAACAAAATTAAGCGCGAAGAAGGAATTTGTTACTTGGGAAGAACAAATCTCCCGACCGGTTTTAGTTGAGAAGCTGTAGCACCTTAGGGCGGGAACTTAACCTGCATCTGGTCGGTCCTGGTTTTGCCTAATCCTTTAGTCCTGCAACCGGAAGAACAGATTGTGCAGGTATTAAAGGTAAAAGGCAAAATTTTCCCTGGCTGCCATCGGACCTATGCACCCAATGACTGGCGGCAGCCTTGAAATCGGCTCGTTTGGCGGCGTCTAAGGCCCATTTCGGATTACCGGAACAGTTTTTGCGCCTTTTGTGCTCGGTATAGTAAGTGTTGTATCACAAGAAGGTTACAAGCCGGCCGGGGGAGAATCGCGAAATTAAGCAAAAAAATTTCCAATTTTATTGACAGGGCGGCGGAAATTACGTAGAAATAATGGACTTCGTGAAAGCGTTCACAATCACAATCTATAGAGTCGCTTTATGAGATACGGTAAGATTCCGGATGAAAGTATCAGACGCCTGCCGATATACCTGCGCAGCTTGCTGCTCTCGGAACAGGGAACGCAAAACATATCGAGCAGGAAATTGGCCGAGCTTACGCACCTGAATCCAAATAAAATCAGGAAGGACTTCTCCTACTTTGGTGCCTTTGGTACACCGGGTGTGGGATACAATGTTGCGGAGCTGGTAAAGCAAATTCGGGCCATTTTGAAACTGGGGCCGGTGCGGAAGGCCGCTTTGGTTGGCGTCGGCAAGCTTGGCTCGGCGCTGCTTGGCTATCCCGGCTTTAGGATGTATGGCTTTGAAATCGCCGCCGTTTTCGACAACGACCCTAAAAAAATCGGAAAAAAAATCGGAAACATCGCAGTAGAAAATATATCCGGCCTGAGGAGTATGAGAAAAAGAAAAATTAGCCTGGCTATAATTACCACTCCTGCCCAGGCCGCCCAGAAGATTGCAGATATGCTTGTAGATAAAGGTGTAAATGGCATTCTGAATTTCGCACCGCGTTACCTGAAAGTTCCAAAAAAAGTAAAAGTTATAACAATTGATATTGCAATGGACCTGGCTCGTATGCCATACTATCTGCCGGCAAGTTGAGGGTGGTTGGTAGTTTGTGGCTTTGATGTCCGGCCCTTGCGGCAAATGAATTGTAAAATGGAATGGACGACACCGACAGGCAGATACAGGTGATAAAGATGGAAGCTGTTTGTATAAAGAATTTAAAACCGTTCCTGGATGCTTTGGCCGAAGAGTTTGAACTCTACGTTCCCAGGAAGACCGGCCAGCACTATGTATTCGCAAGGTACAACCCGGCCGAGGCCGGTGAGATAGAGTTTAACAACATCCGCACGTGTATGCCGGTCAAAGAGTTTCTCTTTCCGCTGCGACAAATTGCGGCGGTGATGCCCGGGCCGGTGGAACCGCAGGAAGTCAAACCTTTCGCGGTATTTGGACTGAAAGACTGCGATTTAAAGTCCATAGTTGCATTAGATATGGTTTTCAGGGAGGATGAATTTCTCGACCCGTTTTATGTGGCCCATAGAGATAAAATGTTTATTATCTCCGGTGATTGCTTCGAACCGGGTGAATCCTGCTGCTGTAACTTGTTTGATGGTCAGCCGTTTTCGGAAAGCGGCTTCGATTTGAATGTCTCAAAGACACGTGATGCGTTTGTCATAGAGGCCGGCTCACAAAAAGGCAGTGATTTCCTGAAAAAACACGAGGAGCTCTTCAAACCCGCCTCCTCCGAAATGCTTACGGAACGCCGGAGCGGAAGAAACGAAACACAACGGCAGCTCGAGCAGAATACAGCCGAGTACAAGCTCGACTCCTCTATAAAAGAGATTATGGACAACAGCACCGATAGCGATGCTTTTGACGTCGAGGCGGAGACCTGCGTGGAATGCCAGGCCTGTACACGAGTTTGTCCTACCTGCCATTGCTTCTATCTGTATGACACTAAAAGAAAAGATTACTTTGAAAAAATGCAGATGTGGGACAGTTGTATGAGACTTGACTATGCCAAAGTCGCCGGCGGAGCGAATCCTCGCAAAATTCTGGGCGAGCGACTCAGACACCGTCTGATGCATAAGTTTGCATATTTCCTTGACAGGTACGGTGTAAATATGTGCGTTGGCTGCGGCAGATGCGTCGATGCCGATGCCGGCAGAATAGATATACGAAGGATATTAAAAAGGTTGAACGAAGAACTCAACGAGAAACAAAAAGCGAAAGTGGCAAAATGAGCCGGAATCCTTACCAACCTGTTAATGCCGAGCTCGTCGAGATAATCGATGAGTCGCCGACGATAAAGAGTTTTATCGTGGTCCCTGAAAAGAGCATCAAATTTGAGACCGGCCAGTTCGTGGAGCTGACCCTGCCCGGTGAAGGAGAGGCACCTTTTACTCCGTCCTCGTCGCCGGCGGTTTCGGATAAGATGGAGATTACGATTATGAAGGCCGGCCGGGTTACCAACCTGCTGCATGAGTGCACGAAGGGCCAGCAGCTTGGTATCCGCGGCCCCTACGGCAACGGCTATCCACTGAACGATTTCGGCGGCAAGCAGGTGTATATCGTCGGCGGTGGAGTGGGGCTGGCACCTATAAGGTCACTATTCCTGACGCTTGTTGAGAGGATTGGCGAGTTTAAATCCGTTGTATGTCGATACGGGGCGAAAACGCCGGAAGACTTCATTTATAAAAATGATTTGTTCGGTAAATGGCAGCAAATAGACGGCGTTGAGCTCAAACTTACGGTTGACCAGGCAAACGGTGATTGGAGCGGAAATGTCGGTGTGGTAACGACAATACTCGAGCCGAATGACGTTAATATCGAAAATGCGGTGGCCGTGGTCTGCGGACCGCCGATTATGATGAAATTTGTAACCTTTAAATTGCTGGACTTCGGCTTCAAGCCGGCGCAAATTTATCTTTCAATGGAAAAAAATATGAGTTGTGGTTTCGGCAAATGCGGGCACTGTATGATTGGCAAATACTATGTCTGCAAAGATGGGCCTGTCTTTACCTATGAGCAGTTAAGTCAATACCAGGGAATTTGGGATTGAGCTTGACCCGCAGCGGCGGGCTGAATTAACAAGAGGTTCTTATGGGCAAAAAACTGATAATTGACCTGGAAAAATGCAAAGAGTGTGGAAATTGCCAGGCATCTTGTTCGTATAAGTACCATCCGGCCAATAACGGCGTCGATGCCTTGCTGGAGAAAGTCCGGTTTGCCCTGATTTGTCGCAAGTGTGAGCTGGCGCCTTGTATTGAGGCCTGTCCGCAGGATGCGCTCGAGAAGGTGCCGACTGCAGACGGACAGGACAAAATATTAAAGCGGGCCAGTATGCTTTGCACCGGCTGCGGTACTTGTGCAGTGGCCTGCCCGTTCGGCACAGTTTATACCGAATTGATACCTTATCTCGGCAGTGTATGTGACGTTTGCAGGGGCAGATTGGCACCGGAAGAGAAACCATTATGCGTAAGGACCTGTACTAAAAATGCTCTTAGCTATGAGGATGCCGCCCCGGGCCCGGATTTGGTGGAAGTTTTTGAAGATGTTCTCGTCAGGGTCACTGGTGGCCTGTTGTGGGAGCCGTTTTTGAGAGAAAAGGAAAAGGCTGAAAGATGACCGAGGTCTTGCAAAATCTTTGGTGGATATTTATCTTCCCGGGCTTTTTGTTTACCACTTGTTGTGGTTTACTTGCTTACTGGGTGGTTCGCAAGGTAAGCGCCTTGGTACAGTACCGGGTGGGTCCGCCGTGGTATCAGTCCTTTGCGGACGTTGTAAAGTTGGTGGGAAAGGAAATAGTCATTCCACAGGAGGCCCAAAAGGCGGTTTTTATGGCCGCTCCTATGGTCGCGTTGGCCGGCGTTCTGCTGCTTTCAACTATGCTGTGGCGAATAACTATTCGGCCGGACCTTCCTTTCGTCGGCGATATCATCGTGGCAATCTATTTGATGGTTATACCCTCGCTGGCTCTGATTCTCGGCAGTTCGGCGAGTGGCAGCCCTCACGCCGCGGTCGGTACCGGCCGAGAAATGAAGCTGGTCATGGCTTATGAGCTGCCGTTGGTGCTGGCCTTCGTCGTGATTGTTATAAAGACCGGCGGCCAGCTTAACTTGGCGAAAATCGCTCAGCAGCCGGTTGTTTACAGCATATCCGGGATGCTGGCATTCTTAGTTGCTCTGCTGGCTATACACGCCAAACTGGGCTTTACGCCGTTCGACATTGCAGAGGCGGAAACCGAGCTTGGCAGCGGGGTCCTGATGGAATATTCCGGCGCGCTTCTTGGCCTTTGGAAGATTGTGCAGGCAATGCTGCTCGTAGCGCTGCCGCTGTTTCTGATAATGGTTTTCCTGGGCGGCTTTGGCACGGCGGGGGCGTCTTTGCTGGCGGGTATCGGCAAATATGTACTGATACTGGTCATATTGATTCTCATTAAAAACACCAATCCCCGAGTGAAGATTGACCAGGCCATGAAATTTTTCTGGGGTTACTGCGGGCTTGCTTTAGCCATTGCGATAGCCTTGGCAACAATAGGTAACAATTTGGGCATTAGGTGGCTGTAAGGTGTATTTATGAACTGGAAGATGTGGGCATTAAAAAAATCACCTTGGGTATTTCACGTTAATACCGGCGCGTGCAACAACTGCGACATCGAAATCGTCAACTGTCTGACGCCGAAGTTCGACGTGGAAAGGCTTGGCATTAAGCTGGTTGGCTCGCCGCGTCACGCCGACGCCTTATTGGTTACGGGCGTTGTAACTCGGCAGGCCCTGCCGCGCCTGCGCGAGGTGTACCTGCAGACACCCAAACCCTGCGTTGTATTCGTAATCGGCGCCTGCGCGTGCGGGACGGGGATATTCCGCAACGGCTACCATGTCGAAGGCCCCGTGGACAAGGTAATCAAAGAAATAGACCCGCAGGCAATTATTGCTTACGTACCGGGTTGTCCACCGAAGCCTGAGGCGATAATCTCCGGTGTAGTACAGGCTTTATCGATTTTATAAAGCAGGACAAAGAGATGAATAAGCAGGAATTGAATAACAAACTGACACAAGTAAAGGATAAGCTTATAGCCATAGAGCAAAAAGTTGATAACAGGATATATCTTCTCTGCGAGGCACAAAACGCTTACGACGTCAACAAGTTCCTTTTTGAAGATGTTAGCGCCAGATTCGTAATTGCTACCGGCATCGATGATGAGGATTGCTTCGAAGTGCTTTATCATTACTCGTATGACCGGACCGGCTGCGTAATTACGATAAAAGCTTTCATTCGGGACCGCCAGCAGCCGAAAATCCAGTCCATCGCGCCTTTTTTACCCGGCGCCGAGTGGATTGAAAGGGAGATTCACGACCTGTTCGGAATCGACTTCCCGGGTCATCCCGATATGAGACGACTGATTCTGGCGGACGACTGGCCTGATGGTGTTTATCCATTGAGAAAAGACACGTCCCGGCCGAAGCCTGTGGTGAGCGTACCTGACTCGTCGAGGGAGGTGAAAGAATGAGAAGAGAAATGAAAAAGCCAGTGCTTGTTGTCGGGCCGATGCACCCGCTGCAGGAAGAGATGGAATGCTTCCATCTGACTGTGGACGGGGAAAAGGTTACCGATATCGATATGCGAATATCGTATAATCATAGAGGGATAGAAGGGATAAGCGAGACCCTGCAGTTTGACCAGGTTCCGTTTTTGGTTTCTCGAGTATGCGGGATTTGCTCCGCCTCACACCCGTTGGCTTACATCCAGGCCGTTGAGGAGATTGCAGGCGTAAAGCCTCCCGAGCGTGCCCTTTATGTGCGGACGATTATCAATGAGCTCGAGCGAATCCACAGCCATGCGCTGTGGGTAGGATTGGCCGGACACTTCATCGGTTACGATACGGTCTTTATGTGGGCCTGGAAATACCGTGAGCCTGTGCTGGACCTGCTCGAAGAAATTACCGGCAACCGAAACAACTATGGCAATGTCAAGGTGGGTGGCTGCCGGGAGGACATCCCGGATGAGTTGATACCGAAAATGCTTAAGGACCTGGACGAGATTGAAAAGAAAATGGAGATGCTAATCAATGCCGTGCTTGACGACCCAATCATACACGCCCGGCTGAAAGGTGTAGGTGTCCTGAGTAGAGAAGACGCGATAAAGTACGCAGTAACAGGCCCGACAGCCAGAGGCAGCGGTCTTGAGATAGACGTGAGGCGCGATGACCCGTATGCGGCTTATGCCGATTTAGACTGGAATGTAATTACTCAGCCTGAGGGCGACGTCTTCGCCAAGACGGTTGTAAGGCTGCTGGAGATACTTGAAGCAATTAAGATAATCAGGCAGGCGGCCAGAAAGCTCCCCGGCGGACCGATTGCCATCCAGGTCAAGGACATCCCGCCGGGCGAAGGTACCGGCCGTGCCGAAGCCCCGAGAGGCGAGACATTCCACTATGTTCGCAGTGACGGCGGAAACAGGCCGGTACGGCACAAGGTAAGAGCGCCGAGCTTCGTCAACGTCCCCTCGTTCAGGGCCTCGTGCATAGGGGCCGACATTGCGGATGTAACTATCACTCTGGCGGCAGTAGACCCGTGCTATAGTTGCACCGAGAGGTTGGCGGTGGTGGACGGCAAAGACCGTAAGGTTATTTGCGATAGCGAAGAGCTTTTGAAGCTTAGTCGTGAAAAAACCGAGCGCATTCGTGGAACCAAAGGATAAAAAAACGAACCGTAAATTAAGAACAACAAATATGGAGGCTCAATGACGCTGAATCCGTTACTTTTGCCCATATTCTTACCGTTAGTTGTGGGTTTTGGCCTGCTGTTTTTGCCCGGCAGAATGAAATTTTCGGCCAGGATGTTAGCCTTGATTGTTTCAATTTCTGCCTTTGTTGCCGCGGTCCGAATCTTTACTCTTGGTTGGCTTGAGTGCGTGGTGCCGATTATGCAAGTGGGCGACCTCAAGCTGGATTTGCTGCTGGTTAGCACGCCGCTTAGTAAATTTATTCTGCTCTTTGCGACAGGCTTTGGCGTGCTGATAACACTATACTCACTTAAATCAATGGCCGGGGCAAAACGGCTCAACGAGTTTTATGGTGCGGTACTCATAACAATTGGCGGCTCGGCCGGTGTTTTGCTTTCCAACCATTTGCTCCTGCTGCTGATATTCTGGGAGATTGTTACCGCGTCGCTGTACGTGCTGATTACGACGGGGGGAAAGAATTCTAATTTTGCAGCAACCAAGAGTTTTGCAATGATAGGTTTTTCAGACGGTGCTCTGCTTCTGGGTAGTGCCTTGGTGTGGATGCTGTCAGGTACATTTGTGTTATCGAACATCGCCGTGGAGACTAGCTCCGCTTTGGGAGTCATTGCCTTTTTACTGCTTTTGATTGCCGCAATCACAAAGGCGGGAGCACTGCCTTTGCATTCCTGGCTCCCCACGAGCGGCGAATATGCCCCGCCTGCCGTAATGGCGCTGCTGCCTGCTGCAATCGATAAGCTCCTGGGCATCTACCTTTTGGTAATAATTGTGCGGGGGATATTTATGCTTCAGGCGGGGCTCTTAACAACAATCCTGGCGTTTATTGGTGCCGCCACTATTGTTATTGCCGTGATGATTGCAATGGTCCAGCACAATCTTAAAAAGTTATTGTCTTACCACGCCATCAGCCAGGTCGGCTACATGGTCCTCGGCATAGCAACGCTTAGTCCCGTAGGGATTGCCGGCGGAGTATTTCATATGCTGAACAATGCAATCTACAAATGCTGTTTGTTTCTTTGTGGCGGAGCCGTGGAACACGCCAGTGGCACGCCGGAACTGGACAGACTCGGTGGATTAGGAAAATTGATGCCGCTGACTTTCGGTACCTGCCTGGTCGCAGCTTTAAGTATTTCGGGCATACCGCCGTTAAACGGATTCGCCTCAAAATGGATGATTTACCAGGGTGTAATTGAGATGGGGCGTACCGGCACAACAATGGGAGCCGGTTTGTGGCCCGTTTGGCTGGTCGCTGCTATGTTTGGAAGCGCGCTTACCCTGGCGTCATTCGTCAAGCTTATTCATTCGATGTTTCTCGCTCGCTTGCCGCAGGAATTAAAAGACGTAAAAGAAGTCTCGCTGTCTATGCAGGTCCCGATGGTTATACTTGCCGTGCTGTGCGTATTTTTCGGGGTTTTCTATTACGTTCCGCTGCGGCTTTTCATTTATCCGGCCCTGAATATCGCACCGGGTACGGCAATTTTTGGTATTTGGGAATCGACACTTGCGACCGCTCTTCTAATATTCGGGCTGATTGCCGGTGTGGTAATTCTTCTTGTGGGGCTTATAAGCAGAAAGGTCAGAATAGTACGCACCTGGAGTTGCGGCGAGCTGCAGCCCAGCGATGAAATGATTATCCCGGGCACGCATTTTTACAAAACTGTCTCTGCAATGGCCGGCCTTAAACAATTGTATTCCGGGCAGGAAAAAGGTTATTTCGACCTATACAATCAGAGCGGCAGGTTTGGATTGGCATTGACGGATTTTCTCAGGTGGCTGCATTCCGGGATTCTGCAAATGTATTTGACGTGGATTACCTTGGGATTATTGGTGGTTTTATTTGTAGTCTGCAGGATTTGGTAGGAAGGCGTAAATACGATGGCTATATTCTATATTTTAATGATGTTTATAGTAATTGCTGCAATTATTGCGGTAGAGACGAAAAATCTGCTAAGTTCTGTGATTTGCGTAGGTGCTATCGGTTTCGGCGGTTCTTTGATGTTCCTGTTTCTGCGGGCGCCGGATATTGCAATAACTCAGATTTTAGTGGAAGTTTTAGGTTTGATAATTATGTTACTTGATACAATCAAACGAGACATTAATTAAATC
>CAYZTY010000001.1:0-25239 GCA_964481525.1 uncultured Pirellulales bacterium | reverse complement strand
TCGGGACGGTCGTTTCTATTGTGATTCTCTTTGTAATTTTCCTGGCGGGTATGGCGGTTTTTGAGACTTTGCCCGACTTCGGTACGGCGATTTTTGCTACCGCGCCGGATGCAGCCAGCCGCAGTTATATTAAAGACGGCCTGTCCGGTACCGGAGCGGCAAATCTGGTCTCTGCGATTATTCTGGATTTCCGAGCTTATGACACCTTGGGCGAGACCACCGTGCTTTTCACTTCGGTTATTGGAGCAACGGTAATACTCAGGAAAAAAAGCAGGAAGCTATTGGAGGAAGCAGACGAATGAAGGGGATGAGCCTGATTGTTAAAACCATAAGTAGCTGGGTAAAGGTGCTGATTTTCGTTTTTGGTGTTTATATTGTTCTTTTCGGACACCTGACTCCGGGTGGTGGTTTCGCAGGCGGAGTTATCCTGGCCTCGAGTTATATTTTGCTTATGCTTGCCTTCGGGAAAGAGCAGGCCGAAAAAAGCCTGTCGCTGTCGTTGGCCTCTCGCATGGATTGTCTCGGGGCGATTTTGTTTGCCTTCATCGCCGTTATAGGGCTGGCTTTCGGTGGCGCCTTCTTTGTTAATTTCCTGCATCGCCAGTACTGGCCGGGAGAGCCGTTTAAGCTTATCAGTGCGGGCATCATTCCACTTTCGAATATCGCTATTGGCTTAAAAGTCGGTGCCTCACTCTTCCTGGTTGTTTTTGTTCTTTCGATATTCAGGCCTGAGTTACCGGAAGGTAAAAAGGAGTAAAACTAAATGCCTTATGCACTGTGCTTTTTGTTGTTTATGATTGGGCTGTATTGCGCAGTAGTGAAGAAGAATATGGTCAAAATCGTCATTGGCATTATGGTTATGGAATACGCTGTTAATCTGATGTTGATTATGCTGGGCTACCATTTTGGCGGTGTGGCGCCGATTATCGACCGAGGCCAGATTGCCGAAAGCTTTATAAGCGCATCGGTTGACCCACTGCCGCAGGCCCTTGTTCTAACCGCCATCGTTATCAGTCTGGGTTCGCTGGCCTTGATGATTTCAATATGTATCAGAACTTACGAGAGGTATGGCACCTTCGATATTACTCAGATAAGGAGACTGAAAGGATGA
Organism: uncultured Pirellulales bacterium; assembly: GCA_964481525.1. Lineage (GTDB taxonomy): Bacteria > Planctomycetota > Phycisphaerae > Sedimentisphaerales > CAYZTY01 > CAYZTY01. The sequence goes on along the minus strand of CAYZTY010000001.1, from coordinate 24,128 downwards.
GCATACCGCTGCCTGTCTTTGTTGCTATTCCTCTGGCAACGGGATTCTTTATGCCGATTTGCGGCAAAAAACTCAGGCCTGTTGCAACGGTTCTGGCCAACCTTGCCACCCTTTCACTGGTGGTATTGGCCGTGACTGTCATCGGCCAGTCAAGTGTCTATAAAATCGGCGAATGGCCTATACCACTGGGGATTAACCTTGTTCTCGACGGCCTGAGTGGACTGATGCTTTTAGTAGTCAGTGTGGTTAGTTTTGCGGCGATGCTTTTCAGCATAAAATATATGGAGCAGTACACGGCCAAGCCGAAATTTCTCAGCCTGTTTCTGCTTATGATTGCCGGTATGAACGGCGTGGTATTGTCCGGGGACATCTTCAATTTGTATGTGTTTTTGGAAATCGCTTCAATCGCATCTTATGCACTTGTCGGCTTTGGATGCGGGCATGAAGAGCTCGAGGCATCTTTCAAGTATATGGTTTTGGGCAGCATTGCCTCGGCATTTATCCTTTTCGGCATCGCGCTTGTCTATGGCAATACGGGCAATCTCAATATGGCGTATGTTGCAAGGGCTATCCAAAGCTCAGGCCTGAACAAGGGCCTGGCCTTTGCCCTGGCTTTATTTATCGTTGGCTTTGGTTTAAAGTCTGCCTTGGTGCCGTTCCACGCCTGGCTGCCCGACGCACACCCGTCTGCTCCCGCTCCTATTTCTGCGATGCTTTCCGGGGTCCTGATTAAGACCCTTGGTGTTTATGCACTTTCGCGTGTGGTTTTCAATATCTTCGGCGTCTCGCCTCAAATAGGATGGGTTTTAGTAGCCTTGGCACTTTTGAGTATGGTCGCGGGTGCGTTTCTGGCCATTGGTCAGTGGGACTTTAAGCGTCTTCTGGCCTATTCGAGTATCAGTCAGGTAGGTTATGTTGTGCTCGGTATCGGATTGGGTGCCGTTATCCTGTCACACGGCGGCAATCTGGCCTGGGCCTCACTGGCTATATTAGGAGGTCTTTTTCATCTGGCAAACCACGCGGTTTATAAGTCACTTTTGTTTTTAACCAGCGGCTCGGTGGAAATGTCCACCGGTACCAGAGAAATGCGGCAGATGGGAGGTCTTGCAGAAAGGTTGCCTGTTACCCGTGCGGCCTGCACGTTGGCCTCCGCGTCAATCGTGGGCATTCCACCCTTCAGTGGGTTCTGGAGTAAGCTGATACTCGTAATCGCTGCCGTTCAGGCGGGATTTATATGGCTGGCTGCGGTGATTGTTGTGGTTAGCCTGCTTACTTTGATTATGTACTTAAAGGTTCAAAGGCGCGTCTTTTTGGGCCCGTTGCCGGAGAATTTGGCGGGAATACAAGAGAATAAAGGTTCTATGCAGCTCGCGATGGTGTTTCTTAGTTGTTTGTGTGTGATGATGGGATTGCTTGTTATTGTGCCGGCCCTGAAAGCGGGCATACTTGACCCGGCGGTGAAAGTATTGACGGACGGAGTTTCATATTCCGTTAAGGTGCTTAGTATGTAAGGTTCGATGATATGAGGCGATTAGTTTATTTTCTACTGGCGTTTGTAGTGTGGATTTTACTTTCCTGGCCGTTCGTGGAAGGCCGGCTCGACCTTCAGGTTGTAATTGCCGGCCTGATAACCGCTGCCGCGGTCTCTATGCTGTTTATCGAAATACTGCCTCGGGAGCATTGTGTCTTCTGTTCGGCGACTCGGATTTTCTGGCTCTTGGTTTACATACCGGTCTTCTTCTATTATGTTGTCAGGGCCAATTTTGATGTAGTATATCGGGCCCTGCATCCGAAGATGCCGATAAAGCCGGGCATCGTGAAGATTAAGACAAATCTGAAGACGGATTCCGGGATTACCGCGCTTGCTAATTCCATTACGCTTACACCGGGCACGTTGACCGTTGACTTAACGGATGACGGCTATTTGTACGTACACTGGATAAACGTCAAATCCGACGACGTCGAAGCTGCCACACAACTTATTGCCCAGAGGTTCGAGTGGTTCCTGATGAAAATCTTTGAATAGAGAGAGGTTGACTGTATGGTGACGGCAATTTACATCGGCTTGTTAGTATGCTGCTTTTTGTGTTTGTACCGGATAGGGCGCGGCCCCAGTGCACCGGAGCCATCGATATACTGGGCATTGTTATAGTCGGCTTCTGTGCTATTCTCGGAATGGTAACAGGAAAGGATTATTACCTTAACGTTGCTTTGGCCTGGGCGTTACTAAGCTTCATCGGGACAATTGCGCTGGCCAAATTTTTGGAGGGCAGAGGTTTCGATGAGTGAAATTCTCGGATACATATTAATATTTCTCGGTGTTTTTTTTAATATAGCCGGCTGTATAGGTCTGGTACGTTTCCCGGATGTTTATAACCGGCTGCAGGCCTCGACAAAATGCGTAACGCTCGGCACGATTCTGCTGCTTTTGGGTGTGGCTTTGGCCTGCGGTTCATCCGCAATGGCGGTAAAGGCGTTAATCTGTGCAGGTTTCATAGTGATAACTTCACCCACCGCCGCCCATGCCATCGCCAAAGGTGCCTACGCCTCAGGTGTACACCTCTGGGAAAAAACCGTCGTAGACAAATACTCGGAGCAGTTTGTTAAGAAAGCCGAGTAGTCAATAGAAATTAGTATCCGTTCCAGCGAGATACGAACAATATATGTGGGAGTTTGAAATTGCGTTGGCCCAAGTTAAGAGAATTAAAAGAAGCCTTTATCGCGGTTATCTCGCCCCGGTTTACAACACGTTTCCCAGCCGTGCCCTGCGAGGTACCTGAAAGATTTCGCGGCAAGCCGGAGTTCGACCTGGATGAATGCATCGGCTGCGGAGCGTGTGTTAACGTTTGTCCGACTGAGGCACTGACACAGCTCGAAGATACCGAGAGCAATCCGCCGACGAGAAAAATCGTCTTGCGATACGACACCTGCATCTTTTGCGGCAACTGTCACGACAATTGCACAACCCAGAGGGGCATAAATCTTTCGAAGCAATGGGACCTGGCCACTCTGGATAGAGGCTCCACCGTTGAGACCCACGAATTTGAGCTGCAGCTCTGCGAAAAATGCGGTGCGATAATCGGCACCAAAAAACATCTGGTCTGGCTTTATGAGAAGCTGGGCCCGCTGGCATATACCAATCCCTCGATTTTGCTCGCCAAAAGCGGTCAACTGCTTTCAGGTCTCTCAGCACGACCTGAAGCCGTCGCAAAAATTGACTCACCCCAGCAGGCCGAAGAAAAAGAGACCGTTGAGACAAGCGATTTTATGCGCATCCTGTGTCCGAAATGTAAATTTGAATTGAACATCCGCCTGTAGGTTATTATGGATGCTGCGGCCCACTTGCGCGAGCAGTTAGGTAAATTCCGCAATTCGCGTACGGTCATTCTTGGTATCGGTAATACACTAAAGGGCGATGATGGCGCAGGCCCGGAGCTTTGCAGTCGACTTCTCGGCCGGACAAGTGCCGAGATAATAGATACAGGCACCGTCCCCGAGAATTATATTGGGCCTATCGTTAAAAAAGTACCGCAGAGCCTGCTTATCATTGATGCTATCGATTTCGGTGCTTCGCCGGGCACGATTCGCCTTCTTAATCCCGAGGCCCTGAGCAGTTTTAGCAGTTCCACGCATAGCCCTTCTCCGCTGCTCTTTGCCGACCTGGTTCGCAAAGATATCCCTGTTGACGTCCATTTCATCGGCATTCAGCCCGCTCGGACCAAGCTGGGCCGGCCCTTGAGTCCCGAGGTTGGCCGGGCCGTTGGCTTACTTGCGGATACGCTGGCCGAGATTTTCCCACTTGAAGCTTAACCGGCCGGTTCCTTACTCGACGAGGGAGGGTAGGGGGTTTACATTGTGGTTCTTCTGTGCAAATATGTTACAATAACCGGTAAAGGCAAAAGACTTCGTAAAATATCGGCTAAAATCGAAGGGGGATGACGAAATGTCTTTAGACGGCTCGGGTTTGACCAGGAAGGCTGCGGGCGTAATATTGGCCGTGGTTGTCTGTCTTGTATTGCTCTTGATTTTTCTCACATTCCAGCCTGCCGACAATGTAGGTCGCAGTTTTCCCGGCACGGCAGCGCCTGCCGCTGAGCAGCAGTCCAATGATGCCAATGTGGCCGAACCGAATGAACAAGACAGCGGGCGGCAGGCGGCTCGACCTACGCATAATCATCCGGCCTTTACTCAGCGAACAACGGAAAGAAACCAAATGGTTGCGCGTCAAATCCAGGAGCGGGATGTCAGTGACCTTGATGTTCTTCGTGCGATGCGAACCGTGCCGCGGCATGCTTTTGTAATGAAGCAGGACCTTCGCCGTGCCTATCGTGACCATCCGCTGCCCATAGGCCTGGGTCAAACGATTAGCCAGCCGTACATTGTGGCCTATATGACCGAGGTCCTGAAGCTTGGGCCGAATTCCAGGGTTCTGGAAATCGGCACCGGTTCCGGTTACCAGGCCGCGGTTTGTGCCGAGATAGCCGGTGAGGTTTTCACCATCGAGATTCTCGAAAAGCTTGCTGAATCGGCCAAAAAACATCTTGCCGAACTGGGCTATCAGAACGTGTATGTAAAGGCAGGCGACGGTTACTTTGGCTGGTCCCGGCACGGGCCCTTTGACGCCATTATCATAACCGCCGCGGCCGGTATGATTCCGCCGCCTCTTATCGAACAGCTCAAACCCGGCGGCAGGATGATACTGCCCTTGGGCAGCCCCTTCGGGGCCCAGACGCTTGTATTGGTTACTAAAGATGCCGAAGGCCGTGTGCAGACACGAAGACTTTTAGCCGTGCGGTTCGTGCCGATGATTGGCAAGGTGGAAGAAGCCAAAGGACGCCGGGAAAAATGACACAGGCAGCCGGGGCCATCTTCTTCATTTCTGCTGCGTCTCTTGCGTTGGAGCTGATTCTGATTCGCCTGTTGTCTATCGGGCATTGGCATCATTTCTCGTATCTGATTATCAGCACCGCGCTGCTCGGCTTCGGGACCGGTGGAACGGTAATTAGCATTTTTGGTAAATTTCTCGAAAGCCGTTACAAGCAGGCCCTGTGGACCCTTGCGATAGGTATGACTGTAACAGTACCGCTCGTTTTTGCTGCAAGTCAGAAGGTGAGATTTGATGAGTTACAGTTGATATGGGATTGGCACCAGCTTGTTTATCTTTTTGCATATTATCTGTTGTTTTTCATCCCGTTTTTCTGCGCCGGAACCTGCGTTGCGATGGCATTTACCGTTTTTAGTGACAGGGCACAAAGGCTGTACTTCTACAATATGACTGGTTCGGGCTTGGGAGCCGCGGGCGCCGTGATTCTGATGTACGGCTTTGCTCCGGAGAAGCTGTTGCTGGCCGTAAGTGCTCTTGCTTTTGTTGGTGCATTGTATATGGCGGCGGGTATCTCACGCCGACGTGTTGTCCTGACTTTAATCGTTGCTTCAGCAGTAGCTGTAATCTTTTATCCAAAGGGTTTGCTGCCGCTTGAGATTAATATCTCCCAGCACAAGTCGCTGGTTTACTATCGTTCCCTGCCCGGCGCAGAAGTCTCTGCCACCCGCTACAGTCCCCTCGGTCGTCTTGACATTGTTCGAGGTCCTGCCATTCGCTGTTTCCCCGGCCTTAGTATCGCCTATAAAGGCACTCTGCCGGAACAATCACTGATAATCAGTGACGGCGACGGCGTCTCGCCAATCAATCACTTTGAGAATGTAAGCGAGTTGGGCTGTTACGATTATATGACCTCCGCCCTTTGCTACCATTTGCTCAGTGAGCCTGAGGTTTGCATAATCGGAGCTGGCGGGGGCTCAGACGTGGGCCAGGCACTAAGGCTGGGAGCAAAAAAAATAACCGCGGTCGAAATGAATCCACAAGTGATGGAGCTTGCTCGTACTTTCGGCTCAGGTCTGTATGACAGGGACAATGTCGTAGTTGTTATTGCCGAAGGGCGAAACTTTCTGCAAACGTGCCCCGCTCCTTCGAGGAGTGGGGCGAGCAGCGAGCAGTTTGATATTATCAATATCTCGCTGCTTGACTCGTTCAGCGCCTCGGCCGCCGGTCTTTACGCCCTTAACGAATCCCATTTATATACCATAGAAGCTGTAGAGCAGGCCTTAAGGCGATTGCGCCCGAAAGGACTGTTAAGCATCACCCGCATATTGAAAACTCCGCCGCGTGACAGCCTGAAGATGCTTGCTACTGTTGCCGGCGCGCTGGAAAAGCGCGGTATCGAAAAACCGGAGCTTAACATTGTTATGATTAGAAGCTTCTCTACCGCAACCATTGTTGTCTCACCCAGTGCTTTCTCGGATTGGCAAATGTCGCAGGTCCGCGAATTTTGCCGGCAGCGTTTCTTTGACCTCGTGCATTTACCGGGTTTGGAGCCGGAGCAGGCAAATCAATTCGACGTAATGGATGAACCCGTTTACTACAATGCTGCTCGACAGATTCTTTCGGAAGATAGAGACTCTTTTTTCGACAATTATGCGTATAACATTCGCCCGGCCGGCGACAATAAACCGTACTTTTTTGATTTTTTTAAGTGGTCGGCCTTGCCGCATATGATTCGTACCGTCCGCGGCCGGTGGCTTGTCTTCTCCGAATGGGGTTACCTGGTACTGGCGGCAACTTTGCTGCAGGCCATAATCGCGAGCACGGTTCTTATATTGCTTCCTGTCCTTATTGCAAAACCTGTCAAAACCACAGTGTCCGGCAAACTGGCTGTTTTAGGCTATTTTCTCCTGCTCGGCCTTGCGTATATGTTTTTGGAAATGGGATTTATTCAGAAAATGACACTGTTGATAGGCCATCCGGTCTTTGGTGTGGCGGTCAGCATTGTTGGCTTTCTGGTTTTTTCCGGTTTGGGCTCTTTGGCATCTGGCCGATGGCTGCGGAAATCTGGTGGCTCGGTCCTGCGAGTAATAATTTTAGCGGTTGCGGCAATTATTATAATCGGCGTGATTGAGGTTGTTATACTTACATTCTCATTCGAATGGCTGGTAAGCTTTTCCCGAATGTGGCGAATGGCTTTGGGAGTAGTAATCATCGCGCCGCTGGCGTTTTTTATGGGTGTTCCATTTCCTTCGGGACTGAGCCAGCTCAACAAACACAACCAGCCTTTAGTACCCTGGGCGTGGGGCATTAATGGTTTTGCCTCGGTAACCGCGGCCGTCCTCGGTACCTGCCTTGCCATTTCATTTGGCTTTGCCGCCGTTGGTATCCTGGCTTTAATTGGCTATTTTTGTGCGGGGATGATTGCCGGGCGGATATGTACGATACCCGGATAAGGACGGCAATAAATAAAGCGGGAGCGAAACTTACTCTGGTATGAGTGAGTCCGGCTCCCGCTTCCCAAGCTGTTTTTAACGAACATGTATTTCTGAGCCGCTTTTGTTAAAAGCGGCCAGAGATAGCTCTAAGCAACGACTTTCTTTCTGTAGAACAGGAAAAGAATAATGCTCAAAGCAAGCAGACCAACAAGACCATTGTCGCCAAGGGTATTGAGTAATCCGGTCAGATTGGCAACAATTCTTCCTCCAAAGAAGGGTGCTGTGTTGCCAAAAAGGATCTCAGTCACGATCCCAAGGGCAGTTAACAGCAGGAAGATTTCTGTAATCTCACCAAGCCACCTTTTGATTTCTGACAGGTAATGCATTGTCAACTCTCCTTTAATTAAGTATTTAAAATTTTAAATACGGGTATCCTTTCGCATCTTATTCGGTTTAACTCTGGGGCTAACTTTAATAAATAATGTCTGAAGCATGGTGAGGGCCGGGAAAAGGCGACTAACCTTGAAATATGATAAATCCGGATGGTAAGGGCTTTTGATACGGATTGAGCCGCCCGTTTTTATGCTCAAAAATCTCATAAAAAGGACAAAGGGCGTTTTCAGTACTGATAATCAAATACCGTCGTTTTGTCGTGGATTTTAGGTTTCAGTGTTAAAATAGGTAAAATTCACTTGACTTTTCCTGTTAAAATGGGCTATAATGCGTCCATGTACAGGAATATTCTTTACTTCGCTTTTCGTTTATTGCTCGTAGCTACGGTTTGTCGCTTTGTATGGAAAATTGTGGAACCCAGAACACAATTGATGCGAATTTTAAGAGCTGCGCTGCTTCTGCTTGCTCTTTTAGGCACATTAGCCGTCATAAGAATCGTCGGCGTGGATTAAATTAAGCCCCTGTAGAATAATCAGCAGTCACATTTCATAGACTCATTCTGTTAATCTGTTTTCAGCCAGAGGTTCTGCTATCGTTTTTAGCACTTAAACTTAGCAAGGACCTTTACCGGCCGGTTAGAAAGTTAGGATACCGATTAATGATACTGGTAACCGCTTAAATTCAGCCTTGGGAGGGATTCAGAAGGCCCAATATCTCGCCATGCACTTTTTTATTTGCCGCCAGGATGCCGAATTTTTCACCGTTGTAGCTCTCGAGGTCCACCGGCCATATTTTCTCTCCCTGCCGGTTTGTTACAATGCCACCGGTCTGTTCGACGATGAATGCTCCTGCAGCAATATCCCACAGTTTTGCCTTACTGTCCGTTGTGCAGATTAACGAGCCTTTAGCGACATAGGCAAGTTGCAGGGCCAAGCTACCGAGGTTGCGGAAACGGGTTCTTTTCATCATCTCGGCAATGCCGGCCGGCAGGGCCGTATCGACGTTGCTGTCCACACCGAAGCAGGCGTACTTGCCTATCGGTTCTTCGCCTGCGATTATGCGGGTGGTATTGAACTGCGCCTCGCCGCCTTTTACAGCGGTGAATATCGAATCGGTGGTCGGGTCGAAAACTACACCGGCTATCGGCTGTCCTTCATACATCACCGCTATGCTGACGCTGAAACAAAGAATACGATGTGCGAAATTAGTGGTTCCATCAATCGGGTCTATCACCCACCAGACTCCCGACCCGTCGGGACTGCGAGGTGGTTGTTTAAGGAGTTTCCCGCCCGCGCCCTCTTCGCCTATAAAGCCGTGGTCGGGATAGTTTTCCTTAATACGGTCGATGATTATCTGCTGACATTGTTTGTCGGCATCGGTTACCAGTTCATTGTCGTTCTTGACCGAGGCCTTGCTGTAGTTGACCAGTTCCATAGCGCGCTGGCCGCCTAATCGCGCCGATACGACCGCAACTTCGAGCATTCGGCTAAGATGTCTGTGTTCGAATTCCATAGCTTACCTTATACTAACTGTTTCAACTTGACACAACCGCCGCAATCCTTTATTTTAACCTCATAATGCTGAAAAGCCAACACTTGAATTTTTTGAGAGCTTCAAATCGCATATCCGTCAGGTATCGACGTCTGGCCGGGCTGATATTTCTTGTAGGTCTGGGTATGGCCGGTTTTTTGCATTGGGCGGCGATAAATGACAAGATAAATACGGACCGTTGGTTTAGCCCCTGCGGATTCAAGCAGAGGTACGGGCTTCCTTGTCCGAGTTGTGGTATGACGACGGCCATGATAGCGTTTGCCAGGGGAGAGGTCCTGAACGCTTTTTATATTCAGCCGGCCGCGGCCGTTATATGTTTCGCTGCAGTTGTGGCCCTGATGTTTGCGTTTGTAATGGCTGTACTCGGGACGGATTTTGGCTTGATTGGCTACCTGAGCGAGCAGCTGAAGACCAGGCACATTATTTTCGCGGTGGTAGTTATAGTTTGTGGCGCCTGGGCGGTAACCCTGGCCCGTGCGCTGGCCGGCAGGTTCACTTGAACGTGATGGCCGGGACGGGCAATCCAGTGTGAGAATCGAAAAATGAACAGAATAGTGACATTACTTATATTGACCGGTTTCGTGCTGTATGGTGGATGCAAGCTTGTCGGGATTATGGGTACGCCGACGGCTTCGGAAACGAAGGTACCGGCTGAGTATCCGATAGGCAAGAGAGCGAAGGGCAAGCTGGTAGTTCTGGTTCAGCAGTTGGACTGGCTTAACGTACAGACGGATTTACGTCCGGTCCTGACTGAAGCTCTCAACGTTATGCTTTGTCAAAAGATTAAAATCGATAAGAAGGCGGTGATTGGATATGAGCAACTGGTGGAGTTTCGCCGCGCGCGTCCGGATTTTTCCTCACTGCGGCCTGAACAGATAGCGGCCGGATTGGGAGTGGAGACGATTTTGCTGATTGTGATTGATGATTATAGGCTTTATGAGTTCCCGCTGGATGGTTATCATAAGGGATTGCTGGATATCCGCGGCTATGTCCTGGACGCTGCGAGCGGCGAGGTATTATGGCCGCAGACGGGAGAAGGCAAGCGCGTCAGCCTGGCCCTTGAAGCTGAGCGTGGAGACAAACAGGCCTGCGCCGTCCGGTTAGCCAGAGCGGCTGCTCACTGTATTGTGAGGTATTTTTATGATTGTCCGAGTGATAAATTCAGAACCTGGGGGGAAAGACCTGATTTGGATAGTGTAAAGAAAATAGTGGAAGGTGATTTGGAGAGTTAGAAAATGTTGAAGGTATTGGTTACTGACAAACTTGCAAAGGAAGGTATTGACCTGCTTAAATCGATGGGTGATGTTGAGCCGGTGGTCAAGACGGGTATCAGTGAAGATGAATTGGCTCAGATAATCGGGCAGCACGATGGATTGATTGTTCGTAGCGGCACAAAAGTAACGGCGAAGGTTCTGGATAGTCCGGGTAGTCTCAAGGCGATAGCGCGTGCCGGTGTTGGCGTGGATAACATAGATGTTACTGCTGCCACACGCAAAGGCATCTTGGTTATGAATACTCCGGGCGGAAACACACTGAGCGCCGCCGAGCACACTATGGCGCTTGTGCTGGCGTTGAGTCGCAATGTCGTGCCTGCCTGCATCAGCCTGAAGGGCGGCGCGTGGGACCGGAAGAAATATATGGGCAATCAGCTCAACGGCAAGGTGCTTGGCGTAATCGGGCTTGGTAGAATCGGTATGGCCGTGGCTACAATGGCCAAGGGATTTAATATGAAAATTCTGGGCTATGACCCTTTTGCCGCGCCTGCGGCTGCTGAGCAGCTTGATATAGAAGTGACCGAGGAACTCGAAAGGATTTTCAGGGAATCCGATTATATTACGGTGCATGTTCCAAGGAACGAACAGACATTGAATATGATTGGCGCAGAACAAATCGCAATGATGAAGCCTACGGTACGTCTGATTAACTGTGCCCGAGGCGGCATTATCAACGAAGATGTCTTGTATGACGCCCTGTCTCAGAAGCGAATTGCAGGGGCGGCTCTTGATGTTTTTTCGAAGGAACCACCTGAAAACGACCGCTTTAAGGAGTTGGGTAATTGTCTGGTTACGCCCCATCTTGGTGCGAGTACAGAGGAGGCCCAGATTGAGGTGGCATTGGAGGCGGCGCAAATTCTTGTTGACGCGATTCGGGGCGGCCCGGTCAGAAATGCGCTCAATGCTCCTACCACTGCCGGAACCGTACCGCCGCTTGTAAGTAAGTACACTAAGCTGGCCCGGCGGGTTGGGACCCTGCTGAGCACGATTGCTCCGGGACGCGTGAAAAGCATCGAAGTTCAGTATCGCGGCTCTATTGCTGAAAGAAGCGTTGATGCTATTACAATGGCCTTTGGCATCGGACTTTTACAAAAGCATTTTGACGTGCCTTTGAATATGGTAAACGTTGGAGTGCTCGCAAAAGAGCGTGCCATAAGTATAGACGAGACCAAAAATCCCGCCGCCAGGGATGTGGCCTCGAGCTTCAGCGCCAGGGTGGTTACGGATAAAGTAGAGAGAACTGTTACCGGCTCGGTCTTTGGTGGAGAGCTGCTGAGGATTATCGAAATTGACGGCTTCAATGTTGAGATGACACCCGCAGGGACGGTTTTGATTATTTATAACGACGATAAGCCGGGGGTAATCGGCTCGGTGGGCACGGTTTGCGGCAAACACGCTATTAACATTTGCACTATGGGTGTGGGACAAAAGGCTGTTGAAGGAAAAGCTATACTGGCCGTGAGCCTTGACAAAACACCGGATGAAAAAATGGTCGATGAGCTTTCGAAACTTGAGTTCGTCAACGAAATCTACGTCTGCAAGCTGGACTGAGCAATTCGATGGCCCCTTTAGTGGAATAGGAAGGGAAGGGTTTTATATGGCGGCAGGGAGGGCGCGCATGGCCGGACAGATGAGTTTTACATTTAAGGCCGTTGCGGATGATGGGAATATGAAGAAGCGCAAACGCACAAAGGCGAAGCGGGAAAAAAGTAAAAGGGCGGACGCAAAATCTGCTGCGAAGCCAAAGACGGCAAAGAAATCAAAGACGGGAAGAAAGAAGAGAGGGGTAAAGCCCAAGGCCGCAGTCCAGCCGGGCCCGGCTACCGCCGAATCGATGGCGGCCAAACAGCGCGATATAAGCGTCAGTGAATTTTTTGCGAAGAACAGGCATTTGTTGGGGTTTGACAATCCCCGAAAGGCGCTGTTAACGGCGGTTAAAGAAGGGGTGGATAATTCGCTCGATGCGTGCGAAGAGGCGCATATCCTGCCGGATGTTACGATAAACATAGAGGCCGTTTCGGAAAACAAATTTAAGCTGTCGGTAACGGATAACGGCCCGGGCATAATAAAGCAGCAAATCCCGCATATATTTGCACGGCTTCTGTACGGCAGCAAGTTTCACAGCCTGAAAATGAGCCGTGGCCAGCAGGGTATCGGCATATCGGCGGCGGGGATGTATGGGCTTATAACGACGGGTGAGCCGGTACAGATAATTTCCAGAACCAATCCAAAAGCCGGCGCGCATCATTACCACGTGCAGATTGACACCGCCAAAAACCGGCCGGAGATTGTGCTTGGTGAGGAATGTGATTTTGACCGGCCGACCGGAACGAAGGTCACTATAACACTTGAGGGCCGGTACCAAAAAGGGCGGCAGTCAATCGACGAGTACGTAATGCAGACGGCTATGGCCAATCCACACGCTACTATTATCTACAATGGGCCGGACGGCACGACCTGTGAATATCGAAGAAAAAGCAAAGAGCTGCCGTTTGTGCCGAGGGAAATCAAACCTCATCCATACGGAGTTGAGTTGGGACTGTTGTATAAAATGGCACGCGTCAGTTCTCACAAGCAGCTTTCGGCGTTTTTAAGAAGCGAGTTTTCTCGTGTAAGCGCACCGCTTGCTCGGCGAATATGTGATAAGGCTGGGCTTAGAATAAAGACAAGGCCCGGCAGGCTGGATCTCAAGCAGGCCGAGGCACTGCACAAAGCGATAAACCAGACAAAAATAATGGCGCCTTCGAGTGATTGCATTGGACCTATTGGTGCTGAGCAGCTTCAGGCCGGTTTGAAACGGGTCGTCGGTGCTGAGTTCTATGCAAGCTGTTCGCGGAGCCCGAGTGTATATCGAGGTAACCCGTTCCTGGTTGAAGCGGCACTGGCGTACGGGCGTAAGGAAACAGATAAGGGCGGTAACGGTGTGCCTGAGCCGGAGTCACTTATAAAACTTATACGTATTGCGAACCGCGTGCCGCTGTTGTATCAGCAGTCGGGCTGTGCGATTTATAAATCGATGCTGGAGGCGAACTGGCGAAATTACGGCCTTAGCCAGAGCAGAGGTGCTTTGCCCACTGGACCGATGGTCCTGATGGTGCACATTGCCTCGGTGTGGGTCCCCTTCACTTCGGAAAGCAAGGAGGCCATTGCTCATTATCCGGAAATAATCAAAGAGATAAAACTTGCCGCCCAGGAATGCGGCCGAAAGCTCGGGCTGTATCTGAGAAAGAAGAGGCGTATTCAGCAGGAATTAATTAAGCGAAGCTATATCGAGGTGTATTTGCCCTATATCGGTGAAGCACTGCAGGAAATTCTGGCTTTGAAGACAAGCGAGGTCAACACCGTCATAAATCGTCTAAAGGTAGTATTGGAGAAGTCTCGACAGATGTAAGCGTTTCAATTTGGCGGACCTTTTCAAACTTTTTAGGCTTGAAGGACAGAGAAACCTTGCCGGGGGCTCGGCTTGTTGGTGCCGTAGGCAGGATGGCTGGATTGTAACGGCAGGGTAAGTTTTTTACGGAAGCAGCGGGCTGGCAGAGTATTGAGAGATATTACGCAGTTCTATCCGTAGATAGATGGATGACCGATGGTTTACATTGACAAGATAGAGTCAGCAAATAAGCAGATTCGTTCCATTACCAATCTTGGTATTGTGGTAAATGTTGTATTAGCGATTTTGAAAATGGTAGTAGGTCTTTTTGCCGGTTCACTGGCCCTTGTTGCCGACGGTCTGCATTCACTGTCGGATATGGCCACCGACGCAGCCGTGTTGATAGGTGTTTATTTTGGCTCGAAAAAGCCGGACGCGGGCCATCCTTACGGCCACGGGCGCATCGAAACGTTCTCAGGCGGTTTTATCGGTGTGGTTCTCGTTCTTGTCGGCTCAATGATGATTTACTATGCGGCCCTCGATATAACGCGCCGGCAGTACGTAATGCCGAGCGTAGCGGTGCTGGTAATCGCCGCGGTTTCAGTTGTAAGCAAAGAAGTGCTTTACAGGGCCACTAAAAAAGTGGCGCTCAGGTCTCACAGCTCGGCGCTTTATGCCAATGCCTGGCATCATCGCAGCGACGCTTTAAGTTCGATTGTGGTGATAATAGGAGTCATATCGCTGAAGCTTGGCTTTGTATATGGCGACCAGATGGCGGCGGTCGCGGTTGGCTTTATGATAATCTTTGTGGGTATCAGGGTCCTGGGCGATTGTGTTGTTGAGTTGGCCGAAAGCGCGGTTGATTCAGGTATAGTGGAGCAGATAAGAAGTATCATCAGTTCGGAGGCTCGCATTCACCAGTGGCACAAGCTAAGGACCCGCACGGTAGGCAGAGAAATTTTCCTTGATTTGCACATTCTTGTTGAGCCGAGCCTGAATATCACCGACGCTCACGAGATTGCCGAAAATCTGGAAACGGTTCTGCACGAGCAGATTACCCGCCCGGTGAATATCACCGTGCACATCGAGCCGGATAAACCCGAGCTTAGAAAATAAGATTGCATAAAAAGCATTCTTTGGTTACAAATACCACGATGATGACCGGAAACGAGTCGGCTTGGTGAAAGATTTTTTGAAAGGGAAAGCAAATGTTCATAGGAATCGACGTGGGGACATCGGGAACGAAAACAATACTATGTAACGTCAAGGGTAAAATTCTTGCGGAGGCGACTTTTGAATATCCCTGCTATTCCCCCCACCCGGGCTGGAGCGAGCAGAACCCGGCGGACTGGTGGACGGCTACGACCAAAGGGGTAAAAGCTGTCTTGAGAAAAGCAGGTGTGAAGAAAAATCGGGTCCTGGGCATAGGTCTTTCCGGCCAGATGCATGGCTCGGTCTTTATCGATAAGAATAACAAGGTCATAAGAAGGGCGATTCTCTGGAACGACCAGCGCACGGCAAAAGAGTGTGCCCAAATAGAATCAGCGGCGGGTGGAAGAAGCAAGCTCATCTCTATGGTTGCAAACCCGGCCCTTACCGGTTTTACTGCTCCCAAGATTCTTTGGGTGCGGAAGAACGAACCGAAAAATTACGAAAGAACAAAAAAGATTCTCCTGCCCAAGGATTATGTCCGTTTTCTGATGACGGGCGAGTATGCATCGGAGGTCTCGGACGCGGCGGGCATGCTGCTTTTGGATGTGAAGAAACGGCGGTGGCACAAAGGGCTACTCAGCAAACTGAAAATTGATTATGACCTGCTGCCTAAGGTTTACGAATCGGTCGAAGTCAGCGGCACAATCACTAAGCAGGCGGCAAAGGAGCTTGGCCTTCAGGAGGGCACGCCCGTAGTGGGCGGCGGCGGCGACAACGCAGCGGCGGCCGTTGGCACAGGCATCGTCAAAAACGGTCTGCTCAGTGCTTCGATAGGAACCAGCGGCATTGTCTATGCTCACAGCAAAGACTTTCGGCTCGACCCCTCCGGGCGAATCCACACCTTCTGTTCCTGCGTACCTGATGAATATTGTATATTCGGGTGTGTCCTCTCGGCTGGCGGCTCGTTCCAGTGGTTCAGGAACAACTTGGCCCAGGCGGAGGCGGAATCGGCCAAACAGCTCGGCGTCAATCCTTATCAATTGCTGGAAAATCAGGCGGCAAAGGCGCCGCCCGGCTGTGAGGGACTATACTTCCTGCCGTATCTGACGGGCGAGAGAAGCCCTTACCCGGACCCCTATGCACGGGGTGCCTGGATTGGACTTACTGCCAGAACCGACAGAGCAACGATGATTCGTGCGCTGCTGGAGGGCGTAACATACGCAATGGCCGACCAGATAAAAATTATGCGTCAAATAAATGTCAAGATAAGCAAAATTTGCGCGACCGGCGGCGGCGGTGCGAGCAAGTGGTGGCGCCAGCTCCAGGCCGACATCTACAGGACGCAGGTTTATACGATTAATGCCTCGGCCGGTGCCGCTTATGGCGTTGCGATTCTGGCAATGGTCGGCACAGGCCACTATAGCACGGTTGCACAGGCCTGCAGTAATGCAATTAAGGTCGTTACCAACACTAAGCCGAATCCCAAAATGGTCGCGTTATATAAGAAGTATTACGCTTTGTACCCGAATCTCTACTACGACCTGAAGGATGATTTTGCCAATATGGCAAAGCTCGTTAAGCATTAAGAAACTATTCTAAAAACACACCCAAGGCGGGCGAGATTCTTCTCACCCGCCTTTTTTATTGTCATTGTGAGCAGCGCACTTGTGCTGCCTGCGGTTCGGATATCATTTTTACTCGTTCGCCGAAGGCGAACCACTGCAGGTTTCCTCATCGCCTGCCCCGTTAGATGTGTCTTTTACCATCTAACCTGGGGGCGGCCTCCGGCAGCTTGCCCTGCGGGCACCATGCCAATCTCTTTTTGTCATTCCTGCGAAAGCAGGAATCCATTTTGTCATCCTGAGCTTGCCGAAGGATCTCAAATAGTAAATAATAAATATTAAATAGGACAGGCCGGCCCAAACAGCCATTCATTCTCTCCCGTGTGTTTTAATTCGAATCGGCCTTCTAAGATTTCCCCGTCCATTTCCATCTCAATATATTTTTGTTGTTGCTGGAGTAATTTGTACGTACCTCGGTCTGTTATTTCCACATTGCCTGCGCCTTCGTTCACCGCCCCTTCGTATGTCAGGAACTTAAGCGGATGCTCGAATATTTTCTCAGCCGGGCTTTTCTCTTTCATTAGCCTCTCCGGCGGCAGGCTCAGTCTATAAGTCTCGAGCGCTTCATCGGCCTCTAACATCAGGTCCCAGTGAATATCGCTGCCCCTTGTGTGCTTTTGTATAACAAATTTCCCGCTGTCTTTCATACTGTTGTATTATATTGAATCGGCGGATGTACGGTATTAGTTTTTTATTACAGAGCCCTAAGCGTTAGCTCCGGGTCATTCCACGGTTAGCCCACGGCATTGTCGTGGGTTTCTTGTCTCTTATATTTAGCCCCGCAATTTATTGCGGGGTTTGTCATTCTGCCATCACCATGGCAGGGTTTCTTAACCTGAAGCCCCCAACTTTATGTTGGGGGTCTCTTTTTGTCATTCCTGCACTGCAGGGGGTTTCTTTGCCTGCCTCGGCGAAGTCTTGATGAAGACGGGTCATTCCGCACTTGCCGAAGGATCTCAAAAATGGTCATCCCCGTCATTTTAATGACGGGGTTTGTCATTCCTGCGGAAGCAGAAATCCAAATCGTTTAGCCCACGGCACTGCCGTGGGTTTTTTATATTGTAGGGTGGGGCTTGCCCCACCAATTCAAATTTATTTAGCCCTGCGACCTGTCCCGAGTCCCGGCGCGCCGGGGTCGAACCAATCGCCTGCCCCGTTAGATGTGTCTTTTACCATCTAACTTTGGGGCGGCCTTTTACCCGCCGCTTGTCCGCCGAAGGCGGAAAGGCGGACCGGCACCACTGCGCATAAAAAGGTTTAACCCACCGAATCTAATTTCCTCCTCACGCCCTACAACAGCCTGCCCTCGAACGTTGTAGTCGTCTGCCTTCCGCTCTTCTCTCTTTGATTATTTCGGCACACATTCCGGATTATTAGGGTTGGTTTTGCAGTCTATCAGCCACGAAGCCGCTTTTGTACTAAGTCACCATTAACTTATCCTAATCACAGTTCGGGTCGGTGCACGCAAGCCAGTTGTTTGCAAAAACAGCCATATCAAAGAAATTCACCCTACAGTCACGATACAGGTCGCCGTCCGGATATGGATGACATTCGTCGCCGCATTGCCGCCCGTCAATAAATACGGTTGTAACGGTCTTATCTGTGTCCATAAATACAGTCGTATTGGCCGAATTCGGGTCGTTCACATCTCCTTCCCAGTGGTCAAAAACGTAAACATCCGGACAATCCACAAAACGCTGTGCGCTGATATCTACCGTTGTACCCTGTGCATGTTCATGTTCTCCGGGCGGTGGTGTTACTGTATTAACATCAGCCGGCTCTGTTTGCATCGTCAAGGTTAAAAAAATCGGATTTTGATTGTATTTAATTGTGGCGTAATCTTCGGATGTGCCGGAACCGTAGCTATAGCCAGTTACGTAGATATTCCCGGAGCTGTCTGCTGCTATGGCTTGTGCCCTATCCCAAGCATTTCCCGGACCATCATACCTGAGAACCCAGATTTCATTGCCATCCGAATCGTATTTGATTGTGGCGTAATCTTCGGATGTCCCGGAACCGGCGCTATGGCCAGTTACGTAGATATTGCCGGAGCTATCTACTACTATGGCGTGTGCATAATCACTCAGGTTTGCAGGCCCATTGTATCTGCGAATCCATATTTCATTGCCGTCCGAATCATATTTGATTGTGGCGTAATCGGAGTTTGTGTCGGAACCGCGGCTATGGCCCGTTACGTAGATATTGCCGGGGCCATCTACTGCTAAAGCGTATGCCCTATCATAGCCATTTCCAGGCCCATTGTGCCTGCTAACCCAAAGCTCAATACCGTTTGTGTCGTATTTGATTGTAGCGTAATCACTGTATGTGCCGGAACCCTCGCTAAAGCCAGTTATGTAGATATTGCCAGAGCCATCTACTGCTATGGCGGTTGCAGAATCAGTGTCATCTCCCGGCCCATTATATCTGCGAACCCACAGTTCACCGCCATTGGGGTCATATTTGATCGTGGTGTAATCACAATCGCCATACGCGCTGGAATTAAAGCTTCGGCCTGCAACATAGATATTGCCGGAGCCATCTACTGCTATGGCGCATGCCCAATCCTCGTTATTTGCCGGCCCATCGTACCTAGCAACCCACAATTCATTGCCGTTTGGATCATATTTGATTGTGGCGTAATCGTAATCTGTGCCGGAACCGGTGCTATAGCCGGTTATACAGATATTGCCTGAGCCATCTATTGTTATGGCGTATGCATCATCCTCGTCATTTCCTGGCCCATTGTACCTGCGAATCCACTGTTCTCCGCCGTCCGAATCGTATTTGATTGTGGCGTAATCGTAGGATGTGCCGGAACCGAGACTTTGGCCTGTCACATATACGTTGCCGGAGTCATCGACTGCTATGGCGCGTCCCCAATCCGCGCTGTTTCCCGGCCCATTGTACCTGCGAATCCAGATTTCATTGCCGGCAGAATCGTATTTGATTGTGGCGTAATCGAGGCCTATGCCGGAACCAAAGCTTATGCCGGTTATATAGATATTGCCATAGTCATCTAATGCGATGGCGGTTGCTTTATCAGTGTTATCCCCCGGCCCATTGTAACGAGCGACCCATTCTTCAATAACCTCATCTGCCTGTACTAAACCAGCGGCGAAAAATATCACTCCTGTGATTATCAGAAGGACACTTGTATTTTTTATTAATTGCATTGCCACTTTCATCTTCTGCCTCCTTTCAAACTTGTCCCTGCGAAAACAGGGAACTGTTAATAATTACATAATGACTTTTCACAATCACGGCTTGTTTTTCCATTGGCCTCGCCTCCCTTAAAAATTTGTCTATTTTCACAGCGCAGACATTGTGCATCATCAATTACTGGTGAGAAAAACCAGCGATAAAATAGATAAAATAAGGAATGACCTTTTCGCAGACGTTCTTATCACCTCCTTGATTTCGTCACTGTTAATCAACAAGATGCGCAGACACAGGTTCCTGTTCCATTAATTTTGTCCTTTTTTCCTTTATTTCTTTTAATTGCTCTTTCTTTCACAGT
This sequence comes from uncultured Pirellulales bacterium, assembly GCA_964481525.1. GTDB lineage: Bacteria > Planctomycetota > Phycisphaerae > Sedimentisphaerales > CAYZTY01 > CAYZTY01. The sequence continues at coordinate 3,989 of CAYZTY010000001.1, read as the reverse complement.
AAAACCACTTTTTAACGACAACTCTCTCGCATCTGAGTAAGTCCACGTGTGCCAACCAAATCCGTGCTGACGAGGCATCCCGCGATGTTTCTCGTAGCGAAGCTTTTAACCATGAGCGTACCTGTACTGAGCGTGGTCGAAGGATACGAGTCACGAGCGACGATCGACGAATTGTGCCCCCGGCCTTGCCGTGCTCAACTGGCGAGTGACGGTTCACGAACGACGATTCACGAAACTATCCCCGGCTTCGCCGGACTCAACTGGCTAAATACGAGATGCGAGATACGATTCACAAAATTTTACCCCATTTTTCTACATTCACACAACCCTTTTTCACACTCTTTTTGCTGCCGCCTGCCCTGCGGGCACCGCTTCTATCTGGTTTTTTGTCTAAAATAATCATTAATCAATAATCATTAATCAATAGAATATCCTCTGTGTGTTCTGTGTTCTCTGTGGCTGAACAGTGTCAATTTATGCCCCTGTGCCTTAGGTAATAGGTATCCGTGTCTACCTGTGCCCCTGTGCCTTAGGTATTAGGTATCCGTGGTCAATAAATTTCCGAGCCCTTGCTTGCATCCCGATTCGCTTGCGTCCCGACACCTCGGGGCTTTATATCGGGGCTGTGGCTTAATTTAAATAGAGTATTGAAACCGCGGGCCTTCGGCATTATATTTGTCCTTAATTCATGCAAACCGTCTTGGCAGGAGCATATTATGCCCAGGGACATTAATTGTATTATGAATCCGTCGGCGATTGCCGTCGTAGGTGCGACGAGTCGCCCCGGCAGCGTCGGCCTTGCCGTCTTTCGCAATATCCTCAGTGCGGACTTTCAGGGCGTACTTTATCCGGTCAATCCGCGCGCCAAATTCGTCCAGAGCGTCCGGGCCTATCCGGCCTTGGCGGACATTCCTGACGAAGTGGACTTGGCGGTGATTATTGTCCCTGCGGATATTGTCTGCCCGATATTGGAGCAGGCGGGCGAAAAGGGGGTCAAAGGCGCTATTGTCATTTCCGCCGGCTTCAAGGAGATAGGGGGCCATGGAGTTAAGCTGGAGAACCATCTGAAGGAAGTGGCTGAAAAGTATGGCATCCGTCTCGTGGGTCCAAACTGCCTCGGCGTGATTAACAATAATCCCAAAGTGCTAATGAATGCGAGCTTCGCGACAAAGATGCCGAAGGCCGGCAAGATTGCTTTTATTTCACAGTCTGGTGCCCTTTGCACCGCGGTGCTGGACTATGCCGCTGGCAAGAACATCGGCTTCTCCAAATTCGTCAGCTTCGGGAACAAAGCCGATGTAAACGAAGTGGACCTCCTGCGGTATCTAAATGACGACCCGGACACCCATGTGATTCTGATGTACCTTGAGGATATTACCAATGGTCGTGAGTTTCTCGAAACAGCCAGGGAGATTACGTGGCAGGCCCGCAAGCCGATGCTGGCTATCAAATCGGGTTATTCTACGGAGGGTGCGCGTGCGGCGGCGTCTCACACGGGTGCACTGGCCGGCTTGGATAGCGCCTATGACGCGATTTTTTACCAAAGCGGCATTCTGAGGGTCGAGGGTGTGGACGAGCTTTTCAATCGTGCCATCGCTTTTGCCAGGCAGCCGATACCCAGGGGCGACCGCATCGCGATTGTTACGAACGCGGGCGGCCCGGGCATTATGGCAACGGACGCGGCAATCAGACACAACCTGAAAATAGCGAAGCTCTCGACCGAAACAAAAGACAAGCTCAGACAGCAGCTTCCGGAAACGGCCAGCGTCGAGAACCCCGTGGACGTAATCGGTGACGCGACGCATGAGCGTTACGAGACGGCCATTCGTCACACACTTATGGACCCGAACGTCGATGGTGCCATTGTCATCCTCAGCCCCCAGGCTATGACGGATGTCGTAGAGACCGCAGAGATTGTCCCGCGGGTTGCGAGAGATATTGATAAGCCGGTGCTTTGCTCGTTTATGGGTATTGTGGATGTCTCGGAGGGTATCCATTATCTGGAGAGCCACGGCATACCGAATTATCAGTTTCCCGAGGCGGCCGTCAGGGCGATGTCGTCTATGGCGTTTTACGGGAACCTGCTGCGGCTCGAAGGACGGCAGGAACGGCACGTCGCTGCCGACCGTGATGGCGCGGCGGCGGTTATAAAGGAAAAACTCGACGGCAGAGAGAGTTACTATATGCCCGAGTTCCAGGCCAACGAGATTCTGAAGTGTTACGGCCTGCCGGTCCTGAAGAGCGTCCTGCTCAAAGAAGCCTCAGACCTGGACAAATTCGCCGGTGATATTGCTTTCCCCGCTGCGATGAAGATTTCTTCGCCGGATGTCGTGCATAAGTTCGAAGCCGGCGGGGTGCGCTTGAAAATCAAGACGCCGGAAGAGGCCAGGCAGGTCTTCGAAGAGATTATGGTAAGCGTGAAGAAATTCAAGCCCTCGGCGAGAATCGACGGCGTGATTATAGAACAAATGGCCAGGGGCGGGGTGGAGGTCATACTCGGTGCGGTCAGAGACAAAAAGTTCGGGCCGGTCTGTATGTTCGGCTTAGGCGGAACGTTCGTAGAGGCCATAAAAGACGTTACGTTCCGGCTTGCGCCGATGTGGGAAATCAGCGCCGAGATTATGATAAAGAGCATCAAGGCCTATTCAATCCTGAAGGGTATCCGCGGCGCGCCGCCCTGCGACATTGACAGTATCAAGGATTGTATCCTTCGTCTTTCTCAGATGCTGACCGACCAGCCGGAGATTGCCGAGCTTGATATAAACCCGCTGATTGTCTATCCCGAAGGCCAAGGCTGTGTAGTTGCCGACAGCCGAATCCTGCTCAAAAAACCACAGTAGTATTAGGTATGTTGTGTTCGGGAAAGAAAGCCAAACCGCCCTGGCCTGTCCTTCCGGCCGGGGGTAATTATACAGCACGATTTGCCGAAAGGCAAGGAATTGCAAATCTTGTCTCGAAAAAGTTTTTGCGAAAACAGAAGAAGCTAAAAAATAAATGCTCTATATTGTCATTTAGTAACGAGATTGACACAAAGTTTAAAAATATTTGTTGGATAATATCATTTAAATTTATTAAAAGTCTTAAGAAGTTTCATTGTGGCCTCATAATCAAGATTTTCACCCTCATATTCAGAACGATATAATCCTTGTAAGTTAGATGGAAGTTTTACACCCTTTTGAACTAATAAAACGAAATTTTTATCATAAAGAGCAATAGCTGCACCAATCTCGATTAAAACATTCTCATTAATTTTTGCATGTTTATTACCTTCAGAATCAAGTAACTCATCTTCACTGCTTACATGTATAACTGCGGCGGAACACTTTCTCATATCATCGAATACCTTATCGGGAACAGGTATGGATGTTGTCTCCTGCTCAACAGAGACAACAGGGTCAAATTTTCCAAAAGTCAATAGTTCCTTTAGTTGCCCCACAATCTTTTTGTTTTTTCCGTGACTTATAAATACTTTATTGCCTTTTTCTAATTTCTCTTCTTGTTGTTCAGAAGTATCACCAGCTACTTTTCTAGCTAAATCCTCATCTGAGTTTATTGCCTCCTCTTCTGGCTCTAAATCTTCCTCTTCTTTAATAATAGGGATTGGAGAAGGTGAACCTAAAGCAAGGAATAATCCTGTTTTAGTTTCTTTTAATATACCAGTATGTATTCCATTTTCACGAAGAATTTCAGCACTTGACATAGCTCTATCTTTGGGCACCCCAAGATTAATTAGAACATTTTCAGCTATATTTTCTTTAGGGAATTTTGCCTTATCATATTTTTCACAGAATTCACGCATAACTCTAGGACGCAAAAGCGCCTCAACTTTTGCAGTAAGATCATCACCTTCTGAAGTAGGGGCAACAATTCGTTTTCCAAGATCAGTAAGACTTATTTCAGAAGCGTTATAACCACCATCTGTAAGTCCATATGCTATTGATGATCCACAAAGACTTCTCCAATTTCCACTTGTTGGGCTAAGACCCAAT